>CAZPXA010000013.1:4860-16493 GCA_964590695.1 uncultured Candidatus Saccharibacteria bacterium | reverse complement strand
TGCAGGTTCGAGCCGAAGATTTTTTGAATTGCGGATTTTTTGGCGGGGAGAGAGGAGCCCAGAACCCGTGTGTGCTTGCTCGCCCGTGCGCGTACGCAAATACCTTCGCTGAAAACGTTGTAATCAACGAAGCTCCAGGTCAGATTGAGTAATCGCGATTGTGTTGCTTCTCATACATTGATCGCGATACATACGCAATAAGAGTATCGTAGAAATAAGCAGGGTTAGCCGTGTTTTCATCTTTCGGATATATATTCTTTCTGCTCGAATTACTCCCGTCTTGAACCGATACTATTTCATACTTGCCGAGCCAAGAAGCGTCCTTACCTATTTCTAGTGGCATCAAATGTCGTAACATAGAACTAGAATATTCTCGGTACTGCCAGTTGTTGCCTGGACCCGCGACAACAGCGTTACTTTTTCTAATTTCGTGAAGAACGTTCAGAAAGTTTTGTTTATCTCCTCCATAGACTGCAATCAACAATTTGACACCGATGTCTATACACTGATTCCAGTTATCCGTAAAAATGTCTTTGCTGTAAATTCCCAAACGCAACTGCGGGAATGAATGCATCAGTGGCTTGTACAATTGCCGTACATTCAGTTTTCCTACTGTCAATGCACGTCCAAGTATCTCATGCATAAACCCCTTGATGATTCCACTTTTACCAAACGCTGTTTTTAATGCTTGGTCTTCGCACTTTACACTTTGAAGTAAAAGTGGAATGCTCTCTGCAATCGCCCTCTCGTTGTTAAATATAAAAGGCTCAACTGTAAAAAATTTGTCAAAATAACCCCAGAACTCTGTCTGTTCTCCATATCTATGATGAAAAATGCTTTGTAGATTCCGTATGTCTCCAACAATAACGATGTGGTCAAATCCAAACTTGTTATCCTCATCACCTTCCATATGTGCCGAGAGTACATTTAAGATTCTGAAAATATGTTCGGGATCCATCCGATCAAAGTCATCAAGAATAAGTACGCTCCTCTTTTTACCTTTTAAGACGCCAATCCTCTCAACCAAGAGATGACTAATATAATCGGTAGCCACGATGTCGCCTTCGGCTTGAACCTCTTTTAAAAATTTCTCGATAGCCCTCTTATCACCGGATAAGTGTTCCTTCTTGAACTCTTGAAATTCTTTATCAAGAACAAGAAGTTCACTTAGAGGACGACCCAGTTTCCCGAGTGCCTGAAAAAGTGGGTCAGGAGAAAGTGACAAAACACCCTCACCAGTTTCTACAGCAGACTTAAGAAATCGATTGATGAGCTCGCGATCCTTGCAAAAGGCGGCGAATAATCTAAAAGTTCCTCCTACGCCTTTTTCTTTTCCATTTTTGAATGCATCCGGATATTTCTTCAACAATTCAACAAGAATGTCATACTTCAAAAGCTCGACCACATTCTCATTACTCGAAATTTGGTAACGTACTGGGAACAGGTGATAGGTATCGTATTTATCTGCGTGAATCTCAAAGAATCTCTGAAGAAAGAATGTCTTGCCGATACCGAATCTTCCCGAGAAGAAAATCAGCTTGTTACCCTCGCTATCTATGGCGCGCTCAAATTCGCTCTTTGGTGCGTCTATAGGAACGAGATTATTTTGTGCTACAGCCATAGATCATCTGTATAATACAGGTAATGAATTATTTCCTCCATGCTCGCAAAAGTACCGATGTTGAGGACAAGCAAATGCTCTCCATCGAGGCGCAGTTGGCCGAATTGCGCGCTCTCGCCATGCACGAGGGACTGGAGATAGCGGAGGAGTTTGTCGAGAAACCCCCGACGAATGAAGCCGCCTGACCGGCAGGCGGCGGGGCCTGGCCTCTTTTTTATGCTCGGGCGCGGCGATTATGTCGGATTTCGCTTTTTGGATTTGTGTATCAGATTTGGAAAAATAATTCAAAAGGTTGCGAAGGTTTTAATTCGGGGGTCCACACTAGGGTTAGGTTCATTTTAATTTCAATAAGACAAATTGAAGATGTATGGAGAGAAATTATGCTAGGGTTACAGCAGCATGCCGGCAAAAGGATTTGCGCCCATAATTGTCATTGTTGTTATCGCTGTACTGCTCGCTCTTAGCGGCGGGTATGTAGTTTTTAAGAACAGCCAGGAGCAGGCAGAGATGAGGACGGAAACCAAATTAGAAGAACCGGCAGGCGTGAAAGAGCCGAGCCAAACATCTCCGGAAAAAATTGAAGAACGGAGGAGAGAAACCGTTATAAACAGCCCCCGCCTGCAGGACCAAACGAAGCAGCAGGCCACTACATCCGCTCATGCGCCCGCGGCTGGGTCAAATTGCAAAAGCAACCCCGCTCCTGTTTTCACGAGCCATATTACCGATATGAGCAAGGTTAACTATATCGGCCCTCCGCCCACCATGGGCGCTGGCCCCAGTTTGAAAACCCACAGTTATATAGGCACGGACCACGCGCGCGTGCCAATTTATGCACCAGCTGCTTTAACGCTCGAGAGCGGTTCGTATTATATTGGCGGGCCATACATGATGGAATTCAGAGCGAGTTGCGAGGTTAGGGTTCGTTTTGGCCATATCACTGAGCCGGCCGAAGCAATAAAACAGTTGCTGCCGAGCGAGCCGAAGCAGGATAGCCGGACGCAAGAGCTCGCGCCCGTTACATTTGCCGCAGGCGAGCTTATCGGATATACGACCGGGACCGATGTAGGCGGAAACTGGGATTTCGGCGTGTATAATTCCACGGTCTCTAACCGTTATGCTGGCGACCCTAATTGGAATAACAGCACGACCTACACCACCGCCGTATGCCCGTTTGATTACTTCACCGAAAGCTTAAGAAGCGCGTACGTCTCGAAGTTTAACTCTGCGATGTTGGGCGGTAATCCTCCGCACGGCGAATCATTTTGCCAATAACAAGCTAGGATGGCTTTTATTCTATGAGATGCTATCGTACTGGCTAGAAAGAACAGGGGGAATCCCTTCCCTCTGGAAACCAGGAGAATGAGATGAGTACTTTCAAGTTGCCTGATTGGTGGGAGCCAGCCGCGTGGGGCCTCGTGGTAGGTGCCGTAGTGACCTGCTGGTCGGCCCTTTCGTTGTTCGGCTGGGTCAGCGCGGGCACCGCCGCGCAGATGGTTGCGCAGGCGAAGCAGGAGGCAGTCGTTGCCTACGCTACACCAGCCTGCGTCGCCCGGTTCACACGGCAACCGAACGCGCGAAGCGCTTGGGAAGCGCTCAACAAGACGGAAGTCTGGGACCGGAGAGCCGTCGTCGTGGAGGGCGGCTGGAGCGCGGAGCCGGGACAGAAGCTCCCTGTCGAGCTTGCCAATGCCATCAGCGCGAAGTGCGTGGAACAACTGCTCGCGCTCAAGACGCTCGGGGGCGTGAAGCTCAACAAGAAGTAGCCGATGTCTTCCCTCCCCCAGCCCCGCCTTTACCGGCGGGGTTCGTCTTCGCCCGACTACTACACTTATTTTCTGTGCGCCCAATATTCGTTTGCTCTAAATAAACTTTCGAATGTGCCGGCATCGGTCCAAAAGCCGTTGAGCTCGGATGATTTGAGCAGGTTGTCTTTAATATAGGAATTATTCAGGTCGGTTATTTCAAGTTCCCCCCGTGGAGAGGGGGAAAGCGTTCGTATCCGGTCAAAGACCGTATGGTCGTACAGATAAAGCCCGGTAACCGCGTAGTTTGATTTCGGGTGTTTTGGCTTTTCTTCTATGGCAATGATTTTCCCCTTTTCCTTCTTACTAAACACTGGCACGCCAAATCGGTTGGGGTCCGGCACTTCTTTAAGGAAAACCATGGCCCCTCCCTTAAATTCCCTCACCGGATTGGAGATATCCGCGTCAGTGGTGTTATCTCCCAGGATAACCGCCACCGATGAATGGGGTGCGAAATCTTCACAGAGCGACAAGGCATGGGCGATTCCGCCTTCAATCTTTACCCCGTTCCGTTGAATCGATTCTTGGTAGGCGAATTCCAAATGGCGGATGCCGAGCTCTTTGCCGTTTTTTAAAACCGACATGAAGTGCCCGGCGTGGGGACCCCCGACTACAATCATGATATCCCGTATCCCCGCCTTGAGAAGAGTCTGGATGGGGTAAAAAATCATCGGCTGGTCGTATACGGGGAAAAGGTGCTTATTCGTCGCGTGCGTAAGCGGATAGAGCCTCGTGCCAAGGCCTCCGGCAAGAATTATGCCTTTCATCTTAATCTCGCCGTGCGGGCGCATTGACTACAGGATATCTTATCTTGATAAAAGGGTATAGTCATTCGAAAAACGCCCGCAAATAAAAAGAGTCCCGCGAGGGACTCTTTTTATTAAATCTGGCGAAACTAGAGGCCGACGAGAGAACCAAGTGCTGACAATACGTTCGCCATATACCGCTCAAACGGCGTGCGTGGAGAGAGCGTACAATACGCTCCGTTCCAATCGTGGCCGTCCGGGCAGAAGAGGTACGAGATAGGCGCCGATTCGGTGGTGGAAGGAGGCGGGGTGTAGGTGCCGCTCGATGGAGCGGTGTACGTGCTGGTGTCGGGCGGAGGAGTGTAAGTACTGGTGTCGGGCGGAGGAGTGTAGGTTCCTGTGGTTGTCTGGGTAGACGAGACGCAGGACGAGCCGTTCCAATACTCACCTGACGAACACGACGTAGATTGGGTTGGCATTCTGCAGTAATTGGCGGCACTGTCCCAGGTCCCTCCGGCGCTCGCGCAACTCTGTTGCGCGCTCGTGTTGTTGTACGTACTTGTCGTGTCGGATGTACTGGTCGTTTGGCATGCCGAGCCGTTCCAGTACTGCCCCGACGGGCATGTGGTCGGCATTCTGCAGTAGTTGGATGAACTTTCCCACGTGCCGCCGGCGTTAGTACAGCCTTGCTGGGCGCTCGCCGTGTCGTAGGTATTGGTCGTTTGGCACGTGGAGCCGTTCCAGTACTGCCCTGACGGGCACGAGGTTTGCGTGGTAGAGGTGACGCAGGACGAACCGTTCCAATATTGGCCTGACGAACACGAGGTTTGCGTGGTAGAGGTGACGCAGGACGTGCCGTTCCAATACTGACCTGACGAACACGAGGTTTGCGTGGTAGAGGTGACGCAGGACGAGCCGTTCCAATACTGGCCAGACGGGCACGATGTTTGCGCCTGAGTGGTCCCAGTACAACCGGAGACAGGTTCGGTCGTACAACTGCGCACGGTCTGTGAGTTCGAGAGTACATACTTGCTCATCTCACCATTGAACCAACCGCCTCCCATAGAGTGACATCCGCTCCCTAAGAGGCTGGTAAGCTCGCTGGAACAGCTGCCGGTAACTGTGGTGGTGTTTGAGACGCATGAGGCACCATTCCAGTACTGATTTGACGGGCATGTGGTTGTCGTGGATGTGACGCATGACGTGCCGTTCCAATACTGGCCGGATGGGCACGAACCAGTGCTGCCAGTCCATCCGACCTCGCACGTGCTCGGTGCGCCAAGCGAGAGTCCGGTTAATCCAACCGCAACGCCAGACGGTGACCCTTCATGGCAGTTGTAGTAATCTTTCTCACACCAGACAGTGTAACCAGTTGGTGCGCCGTTTTTTGATGCATTAGGATAGAAGCATTTTTGCATACCGCTTACAGTATTACTCGTGCATGAAGTTCCATCCCAATACTGACCCGCAGAACACGCCTGTGATGTTCCTTGGGCTTTACAACTCGTACCATCAAAGTATTGCTCGCTAGTGCAGGACGCTGCAACCGCACATTTTGCAGGGTCGGGCATGCCGAAGTCAGGGCTTGATTGGGTGCCGGCGCCGGGGAGCCATACATTTGCTCGCGAAGAAACATTCGCGCACGCGCTCTTCAAACTCTCGATGCGGGATGCGCTCGCGTCGGAGCGAATCCAGGACCGCAGGCCTGCACTGTTCCACACTTGCTCGCGCTGTCCGGAAGGCGGCGGAAGCGGCGAAGGAGGCACGTCCGAGGCACTGCATCCGTAAGCCGGAAAGGCGGAGCAGGAATAGAGCGCCCCGTTTACCGTGCGATATTCACTCATTGATGGGCTGAAGCAGTTTCCGCTTGAATCCAATGAACGCCATCCGCTCCCATACCGTTCACAGCTTGGCACAATGCGATTTTGGTCGTCTGGAACCGGTGGCTTATAAGCTGGCTGGCAACTGTAGTAGGTACCGCATTCGGGCGAGCTGAATGTTATCGCCCTCTCTTCTCCGGCAGGGCAGGACTCAACTGTCGGCAGGGCCGGACAGATATTCAGCCTATCCGTTCGCGGCGGTTCCGTCTTCGTCGCGAGAGGAATACAGGAGCCAAAGACCCGACAGCCGAATTCGTTGGTTGATTCTTGGCGATACTCGCCAATCCTGCACGGCGTCGGCGGTGCGGCAGCATATTGGCACCTCTGTGGGTCAGTGGACAACTGTTGATACGGAGGGTACGGAGTTGGGTATTGAGGATACGGGGAGTATTGAGGGTACGGACGGGCGTTCACGCCGGGAGGCATCGGCGGCGGGCCCTGCGGGTTGTCCAGCCATTGCTTGAACTGCTGAAGGGCTTCTTCCTTGTTGAAGCCGTCTTGAACAAATGGAGTCCCCTGCACGCGCTCTGGAGGGAGTGCATCGTATCTGTTCTCTATCACACGAGCATACTTCTCTTCGGCGACATCTCTGGAAAAGATGCCGTCGCGCGCGGTCTCGCTTAGGCACTGCTGGGAATTCGCCTTGCAGAACGTCTCAAGCTCGTTGACGGAAGCGAAACGGCGGTCTCCCATGGAGAAATCGCCCGTTGTCTTAAAGCGCTCCTCAACACGCGAGCGCGCCTCAAGCCCCGCTTCGCCGAATCGGATTTTTTGGCGAATGTCAGAGACAATCCTTTGCGCTTGCGGAGACTCGCCGGCAAAACGCTCTATCTGCGGGAGCGCCGCGCGAGCGGCTTCAAGGCAGGACTGCCCTGCCGACGGGTCGGATGAACAGCGAGAGGGGTCTGCGACTCCACGATTTATCATTTCGTTCCGCATAATTTTTTCTATCTCGCCCATGACGTTGAATTGGCCTTTTTCTTCTTCAGAAATGAGGTCTGCGCAGAGCGAGGGGTCGGCTCGGCATGCGTTGAAGTCAACGGGACCCCGTTCCCTGACCTTCTGCACCACGGAGAGGGCAAAATCTCGGTCTTTCGGCGTGACGAACCCTTTCGCAATAAGGAAGTCCATGCCGCGCGATACTGCTTCAACATCTCCGCGATTACCTGCCCCTTCCATATATCTGCCGATGGAGCCCGGGTCGGAGAGCGTCTGGCCGTCCGCCGTCGTGAACACGGTATTCCGCGCATCATTGGTAAGCGTGTCGAAAGTCTTTTGGACCGTTGTATAGGCGTGTTCAAGCTCTTTCACGCCGCCATCACCGAAGAATTTTGCCGCGATCTGGCGGCAGACATCCGGTATATTGGCGGCGCCGCCTGCCCTCGCTTCAGCCGACGGAGCAAGGCAGAAGTTCCCGCATCCTTCAAGCGTGTTGTCCCCGCACGAAATCTGCCCGCTCGCGAGGCTCTCCCTAAGCGCAATGGCACCGTCAGTTTCGTTCGCGCGGTCCTTCGTCGCTTGCGGCACATACTTTTGCACATTTTCGTGTTTCGCGAGCCGAGCGCATCCGCGCAACAGCTCAATTGATGCGGTGTCCGGGTCCATCGTCCTGCATGCTTCAAGATCCACGCCGAGAGATTTCGCCGTATCCACGATGGCGCGTTTCTCCTCAACTTTCTGCGGAGTGAGCCCCACGGCGCGCGCGACCGAAAGGTTGCTGGAGCTCAAACGGCCGGCTATGGAGGTCGCCACGTCAACAAGGCAGGCGACATCCTCGCATTGCTTCAACTTCTCGATTGTCTTTCCTTTGAGCTCGGTGAGAAGCGCAGTAACCTGTTTCGTCCTGTCGCCGGAGAAAAGGTCGTGTTTTTTGCCGATTTCCGCGCAATCTACGATGTACCGCTCCTCGTTGCAGATGGCTTTCGCCTGGTCGAGGCGCACGACCGGCGTGCCGTACACCGCGCTCAAGTCCTCGAGCGCGGAATTTATTTGCGTGTCCGTGGCTCCTTCCGGAGGCGCCGTCTGCGCGAAAGCGACCCCCGCGAGGCCGAACGCAAACGCAGTTGCGGCGACGGCGAATATGTTCCGCATACTAGTTTTCAAACGGATTTAAGACTTTCTTTACCTTCTCGAACGGGTTCGCTTCAACGCCCTCAAGGGGATTCACTGCCTGGAACGGATTGGCGGACTTCGCCGCCTCCTCTGCGGCCTTGCGCACGGATTCTTCTTGCAATGCTTTGGCATCAGCTTGAGCCTGCGCGTATCCGGCGGTGTAACCGCCTGAACGGCCGACCCAAAAGGCACCGCCGACAAGAACGACAACAACGATGGTAAAAGCAATCTTGTTGCTAAGAAACGCTAGGGGGCTTGAAGGGGACATGTGTGGGACGCGTTAAGGATTAATGGTTATAGTTTCGCACCTTTATCGCCGCATAGCATACTTATGCACAGGGTTCCACAGAGTAGGAAAAGTTTGACAGAGATAGCTTATCGTGATATATAAGAAAACAGGTCGAGCTGAGAAGCTCGTTTGTGTCTGCTCATTTTGTCTGGCCCAAGGAGGGTCATCATGAAAAAATTAGTCCCTGTACAAATGTGCCCGAAAGAAGGAAACTGGGTTCTGTTGGAAAATGGCGCTATGGGTTACTTGGTGGTGATCACCTGTCTCTACGTTGTTGGGGAATGTAGTAATCCCCGCAAGGCAAAGAAGGTCGCTTCTGCCCTCAACAGAGCGATTACTACAATGGAACGGGACGACCATTTCAGCTCGTTCCGCGCCAAGGTCTCAAATGGTGCGTTCCCTGTCGGGGCAAAAGTGCTTAACGCACCATTGCGCACGGCAACACCGTCAACAGTTGGAGAGTGGCTGGCAAAGCACCTTCCAAGGCCAATTGACGCGACTGCGTACGATAGCGAGCGGGAAACAGAGGACACCTACGCCCAGATGTATCCTCATTGGAAAATGAAACCCAATCCTCTGCTCGACGGCGAGGTATGCTCGATAGCGTGATTCTGCCGAGACGCCACCGAAAGCCACTCTGCTTTACCCGGTGGCTTTTTCATTTCAGCAGAGGTAAGTTGGCAAAGTCTATATCTTGTGATAGAAAAAGAAACGAGACTAACCCCGATGGAGGTTACCATGATGTTCCTCGAAATTCTCGCGATAATTGTGGCGGCACTTCTGATACCCGCCTGCTTCGTGAGAGCGATGTTGAGGCTCCCTCCCCCGGTAGAAATACTTGAGGAGAGAATGAGGGAGCGATGAACACTTGAAAAAGAGCCCGCCGAGGGACGGGGCTCTTTCTTTTTGGCGCGGATCGTCAGGCCTTGGCGTACCCGGGGATGATATGCGGCAGGCAGTGTTCCCTGATGGCATCGCTAAAGGTGCGCATAAGGAACGCATTGCTCAGGGCGGATTCCGGCCTGTCAATTTGCGTCCGCCCAATGTTTTCCAACATTCCCTCCGACGACATGGCGACGGTGTAGAAGCTGATACAATAGGACGATGATGGGTCGTGTTTCTAAGATATTCGGTCTCGTCGTGTTGTCTGCGGTTATTGTGGGAAGTATCGCGTTTTCGTTCCCCACCTTCCTTGCGCTGAACATCCAGCTCGAACGAGACGAGAATCTTCCCGCAGTGTTCAAGGAATTCCCCGTTACCGTCGACCCGAGGAATAAGCTCATCGCCGAGAATGACCAGGTAAACGCGTTCTTCGAAGATGCCCGTTCTCCCTATCAGGCGGCGGTCGGCAATGTACAGAGCGTACTGGAAGGTGTATTTGAATGGGTCGCCCTCACCGTCGGCGCCGCGCCGTGGTATCAGAGCCTTGCCGCGGCGAATAATCGCCTTGTCGCCATCACGCCGGGCATGAGAAAAGAACAAGCGGCGAATGCATTCGCGAGCGCGCTTGGCTGGGATAGCAAACAGAAACGCGAATTCCTCGCCGCAAGAGAAGGCTCGCCGCTTCCCTTGCCCGAAGGCTCATTCTCGCCGGGCATCTACTCCGTCACGATGGGCGCTACGCCTGCGGCGGCACAGGCTCTGGTGAACCAGCGTTTTACTAAAGAGGTTCTCTCTCGCTACGGGACAACGACGGCCGAGATAGTGCCGCTTGGCCAAGCGCTCACGATAGCGTCGCTTATCGAGCGCGAGGCGGGAGGCTCGGGCGATATGCGCTTCATCTCCGGAATCATTTGGAATCGCCTTTTTGACAATATGAATCTCCAGATAGATGCAACGCTCCAGTACGCTAAAGCGAACAGGGCGGCGGTTGCAAGCTGGTGGCCGAAGGTGGTGCCCGCAGACAGATTCCACGCATCGCCTTACAACACGTATTTGCATCCGGGCCTGCCGCCAACTCCTATATCGAATCCATCGGTTGCTTCTATACTGGCCGCTCTGAATCCGAAAAACACCTCCTGCCTCTTCTATTTCCATGATGCGGCGCGACAGTTCCACTGTACCGACACCTATGCCGAACACGTGGCGCTTTTGAAAAAATATTACGGCCGGGGGAAATGACTTGGCTCGATGAGCTGATAATCGCGTGGAAAAAGGTATTGGGCAATCTTGAATATGCCATACGCCATGAAGGGCGCCGCGAGCACGTCAATAGAGTAATGGATGTGCGCGAGCAAGACGGCTATGCCAAAGACGGTCGATAAGAGCAAAAATACAATCCGTGCACGCGGTTTCTCCCAGAAGATGAGGGCCATAAGGAACGGGAGCGCGGTGTGTCCCGAAAAAAAGAAGCCTGTTTGGAAATTGAGATACACATAAATGCTGTCAAAAATCCCGTCCCCCGGATAGATAGTGTCCGGATGGATGCCGACGTGCGTGAGAGAGACGAAAAGAGCCCGGAGCGCGATAGCGAGCGCAAGAGCCTTGAGGGTGAAGATGACGTAACGCGGTTTTGAGAGCACGTAGAGTGTGCCGAAAACAATGCTGAACAAGGCCATGTTGATAACGATGAAATTCAGGTCAATGTTCGGGAGGTTATCCAAGAGGAGGTCCCCGACATAGATGGAAGTCGGGCGCGCCGAATATACGAGCTCATACTCATTTGCGAAATGTTCGGCTATGTATGCGCCGCCAAGCAACAGGAGCGCGCTTAAAAGCGAGTACCGATATGCGGGAGAAAACAAATCTTTCAACGCCAGAGGGCTTCGTTGGTCCATGGTTCTCATACTGTATAGCACAGCCGGCGGGAGTCCGCGCTCCCCATGCGTGTTGACAACGAATCGAGCATCTGCTACTCTATCGCTCATCAACCAGCGCTGGGTCCAAAAGAAGTGGGATCGAGCTTCTATCTTCGGCTACTGATTTGATACCTTAGTCACACGTCTGTCTATCATCATTAGCATGAAAGAAGGAACAGTCATCAAGAAGAACGAGCGGGGCTTCGGCTTCATCAAAGTCGACGGAGCGCCGGAAGGTTCAAAGGACCTTTTCTTCCATTCCAACGAGCTCCGGAACATTTCGTTTGAAGAGCTCCGGGAGGGGGATAGAGTCTCGTTTGAGATCGGCGACAGCCCGAAAGGGCCAAACGCCCTCAACGTCAGCAAGATCTAAGCGATTAGATTA
>CAZPXA010000013.1:0-4850 GCA_964590695.1 uncultured Candidatus Saccharibacteria bacterium | reverse complement strand
GGCGTTTCGCTTTAGGTATGATGGCGATATGCTCGCAGCGAATAAAGGGAAAAGTTTGGAGGCAGTGGTTGGGGGTGTGCGATATCTGCGCCTTCCCATCAAAACGCGGCTTATACGGGTCGGGGATAATTTGATGGAATTGCTTACAGAGTATGCCGCGCCCCATCTTACGCCGGGCGACCTGCTCTTCGTGAGCGAAAAGATAGTGTGCGTCACGCAGGGCCGCATCATCCACCGCGACGCTGTTAAGACTTCATGGCTTGCGCGGCTTCTCGCGAGCAAGGTGCGCAATTATGTGGGAACGCCGCAATTCCGCGGGCTCGGGCACGGCACCGCGCCTGCGATGCAGCTCCTTATCGAAGAGGCGGGGTATCCGCGCACCCTCTTTGCCGCGGCGGTTTCGGCGCTCACGCGCCCGCTCGGCATCGGCGGTGCCTTTTATTACTTAGTCGGGAAACAGGCCAAGTCTATCGATTGCCCCATGTCGTGGACGATTGAAGAGTTTAAGGAGTATGCGAAACGCGCCCCGCTTGACCCGAACGGTGTGGCGCGGAAAATAAAGGAGTGTTTCGGCGTGGAGACTGCCATTGTTGACGCCAATTACCGCGGCGCCTTCTCGCTCGGTAAATCTTCCGCCATTTCAGAAAAATTCATCTGCGAGCTCCTCGCCGACAACCCCGCCGGCCAAGACAGCGAAATGACTCCGTTCTTTATTATCCGTAAAGCGCCAATTGCTTAGGTTCGCGGGTGGGATTTTGGCCATTCAATGAGGCGGCCGGCTTTGAGTTCCATCGGGTCGGCCTTGCGTACATGGCGCCAATTCCCTTTTGGGACCAAAAAGTAGTGCGGAAGGGCGCTCAAAGCGTCGGCGATGTGCCAGAGGTCTTTTTTGGCCGTGAGCCAATCAGCGCCGAAGCGCCGCAGGTCAAGCGGCTTGCTGTAGCACTCAAGTGTTTTCTCTCCGGTGGTGTTTAGAAACCATTCATGGAAATAAGAAAGCGCAAGCTCGCGCG
The DNA here is from genome assembly GCA_964590695.1 of uncultured Candidatus Saccharibacteria bacterium. Classification (GTDB taxonomy): domain Bacteria; phylum Patescibacteriota; class Minisyncoccia; order Phycocordibacterales; family Phycocordibacteraceae; genus C7867-001. The sequence goes on along the minus strand of CAZPXA010000013.1, from coordinate 3,837 downwards.
GCGTGCGGTATACCGGGTCGCGGAAGCGGATAGTGGCGTGGTTGGTCTTACTGATGGCGCCGTAACGACCGCCGCGCCTATAAAGTGCGACGACATGGTCGTCGTCGCCTTTCCCCAGCCGCGCCGAGATGTTCATGATAAGCGGCGGCTCTCCGTGGAGCCAGAGCGTGGCGGCGGCGAGGAGAGCTCCTTCTATGCAGTGCGCTTTCCTCTCCCGCAGGGCGCGGCGCGGCGACATATGCGTATCGCCCTTCTTCTCCCAGTTCATCGGCAACGAATCAAGAAAGTCTTGTATTTTAGCCGGCGTCGTAAGGCGCGCGAGCGCCGCATACTCGCGCGGCGCGAGCCCCGACTCCGCGCGTGAAAGGCGCTTCATGCACTCAAAGATACCTTATTTCAAAGCGAGGTCCGTCGTAGTGTCGCCGACAAGCACAGCGAGTTCCGCCTGCGTTTCTGGAATGTCTTGTATATCGACATATCCCACGACACGGAGCGTGGCGCCGTTACAGACGCCGAGCACCTCGGCGGCGTTCTTTACTTCTCCGCTTGCCGCGCGATATGTTCTTTTTGTATCAAACAAAATGTCGATGCGGTCGGCATATCGCGCGTTCATCGTGTCTGCAATGACGCGGTAGCCAATCCGAGGTTCGACAACCCCGTAGCCGCAGGAATTGTCAGGCGAGATGCCTGTTCCGTCGAATGCAACAATGGTCCCAAAGGGGAGCTCACCAGCGAGGTCGCGCGAGCGCGCCGCGACGATGTCCGGGTTCGAAAATGCGCCGGAGGCGGTTTCGTGTGGCGTGTCGTCGGTCTGTTCTGGCACGGCATTATAGGCGGTAAGGGTTACCGTGTAACTCGGTTGCACTGGCTGTGCAGGCGCCTTCGGCGCTTGCGCGTGAAGCGTGGTCGCGCCAGAAAAAAGTAAAAACCCCATAAGGGCTGTGAGCGATAGCATGTGGTGTTGTAACTAAAAAACGAGGTATTACCTCGATTTTTTCATCCTAGCATATTGACAATTGTAAGTCAAGATGTCTGGTCTTGCTTTTGTGCCGTCATTTTTTGGGCCACATAAAAAGTAACGCAAGCAACTGCGATACCGATTACTGCCCCGCCAAGAATATCCGACGGATAATGGATGCCCGCGATGACGCGGCTCGTCGTTATGAGCAAGGCCGCGCCAAAAAAGAATATCCCCCATTTTTTGTTATAGAGATACACCGCCATCGCGAGCGCGAAAAAGAACGTCGCGTGTCCCGAGGGGAATGACCACGCGGTATCGGTAAACAGCTCGTTGACGGGGAGCTCTGCGAATGGTCGCGGGCGATGGTAGAGGTAGCGGATAAGCTCGGTGATGCCCGCGCGCGCGATGACGCTTGAAATAATGGCTACAAAAAATATTTGCAGTTTCTCTCGCCTTTGATATTGGGAAAAATATAAAAGAAAAGAGAGGAGGGCGACCAAAATGTATCCCAGATATGAAGCCAGAAATATAACGAGTCCGTCTAGAAAACGCGACTGCCCTACGATGCCATTGAGAAATAGTGCCAGCTGCGCGTCAAATGACATAGGGGCCCTGGGCGTTTAGAGCGCCGGCATGAAGGTACCGATGACGACGCCCACGACTATCGCGCCGCCGCCAAGAAGCGCCATGCGCGCTCCGCGCCACAACATCGGGAGGCGGGAGAAGCGGGCGCTTAAAACGCCCACGACAAACAGCGAGAGGATGGACAAGCAGATGGATACGATGAGCGCCGTGCTCGCAGCAAAAAGCATATAGGGAACGAGAGGAATAAGGGACGCGAGTACGCAGGAGACGAACATAAGTATCGCTGAAATAACCGAAGGGCGGTCGCTCACATTGGAATGGCTCACATATTCTTCGGCCGATTCCTCGGAGAGGAAGTCGCCCATCGCCATGGAGAACGCTTCGACGAGAGCATAGACGACGCCGGTGAGCACGATGGTCGCGCGCGGCACCCCGGCGACACTGATGCCGGCGAGGAAGCCGACCGTAGAGACGAGGCTGTCGTTAATGCCGAAAATAACGGTGCGCAGATACAGCGCGGAAGTTTTCATATTATGTCGGACGCCAACCTTTCTTTACTTTTATTATTTTGTTTTTGCCGTCCATAAAGACGACTGTCGGGCTCATCTTTGCCGCAGTCGCGGGGTCAACCCACGCCTCGCCGAGGATGACGACCTTGTCTCCTTTTCTAAAAATACGGGCGGGTGGGCCATTTAAGACAATCTCCCCCTTGCCCCTCTTCCCTTTCAGGATGTAGGTGCGCCAGGAGACGGCGTTGGAGAGATTGTTAATCGTCACCATCTGTCCCGGCAGAAGCCCAGCGGCCGTAAGCAGAGCCTCGTCTATGGTGATGGAGCCCATGTAGCCCAAGTTTGCGTCGGTCACGGTAGCTCGATGCAGCTTCGCGATACAGACATTTACCAACATTGAGCGAGTATAACACGCACGCGCGGCGCATGAAATGGTATTGTGGAGTGAGCTCGCGAAGCGCGTATGGATATTTCTTTTTTTATACACCTCGTTGCATTGCTGTTTTCCTTTTTTGTCGCGGGAGCGCTCCTCGGCGCCGCATTTTCCGCACCTCTTCGAGAAGCGGTCGCTAAACTGACGGGTCGTAAACGCCTCCTCCTCTTCCGCTCTACTCACAACCCGATTTTGAAGCCGGGAACGAGCCCGTGGACCGCCGAGTCGGTGATGAACCCCGCGGCGGCCGTCCTTGGCGGGCGCACGCACCTTATCTATCGTGCCATCGGGATGGACGGCATCTCGCGGCTCGGATACGCGAGCAGTCCAGACGGTATCATCTTCGACAAGCGGCTTCCCTATCCCGCCTATGTCGCGCGCAACCCGCGGCACATGTCGGTACATCGGCGCTACTCGCCCGTCCTCTACCTCTCGGGCGGCAGCTGGGGCGGCTGTGAAGACCCGCGCATGGTCGTTATCGAAGACCGCGTGTATGTCACTTTCAACATGTTTGATGGCTGGGATTTTATCCGCGTCGCCGCAATCTCAATCTCTGTAGACGATTTTCTTGCGGAGCGATTTGCCGCGTGGAAGGGACCCTATATTCTGTCGAAGCCGTACGAGGTCCAGAAAAATTGGGTTTTGTTCCCACAGAAAATTGGAGGACGGTTTGCTGTTCTTCACAGCGTCGCGCCGAATATCGAAATCGCTTTCTGCGATTCAATCGAGGCAGTTGGAAAAGAGGAGCCCTTTATCGAGAGCTGGGTCGGGTCGCGAGGCGACCTCCCGTCCCGCGAAGGCGCGTGGGACAGCTTCGTGAGGGGCGCGGGGCCGCCTCCGCTTCGCACCAACTACGGCTGGCTCCTCTTCTACCACGCGATTGACGAGCGCGACCCGGGTCGTTATAAGCTCGGCGCGATGCTTCTTGACCTCGTTGACCCGACGAAAGTGCTCTATCGAGCGGCAGGACCGGTCCTTTCACCCGACAAGGGTTACGAAAATCACGGTAAGCCTGGCATTGTCTATGCCTGCGGCGCGGTCGTCCGCGGTAAAAGACTTTTCGTCTACTACGGGGGCGCGGACAAGGTCGTCTGCGTCGCGACCGCGCCGCTCCATTCGTTCCTCGACGCGCTCATGAGAGGAAGCCAACCCTCGCTCGCAGAAATGACCCCCGCGCAAGCTGCTTAATACTTATGTTTGTTATTCGCCGCGAGCCCGATAATCCCATTCTCTCGCCCCGCAGAGAGCACCCATGGGAAGCGCGCGCCACCTATAACCCATCAGCGGTTCGCACTAATGACGGCATACGCCTTTATTATCGCGCGCTCGGGAACCCCGATGCGCTCCAA
>CAZPXA010000012.1:8776-16914 GCA_964590695.1 uncultured Candidatus Saccharibacteria bacterium | reverse complement strand
CGTAATGAATTTTAAATCCTAGTCAAGCAAACGACTTCAGGCGCTCGACGAGGTTGGCAAGGGGGAGGATGATTTGTTCCTGTGTTTGGCGGTTGCGCAGGATAGCGGAGCCCTCAAACGCCTCCTTGCGCCCCATGATAAGGAGATAGGGGCTACCGCGCCGCTCGGCGAGATGGATTTGTTCAATGAGCGATTCAACGCCAATGTCTTGGGTAAGCGAAATGCGCGCCTTCCGAAACTCCTCGGCAAGATGAATCGAAATTCGCTTCGCCTCGTCGCCGATATGGACAAACGAAAAACGCAACCGCGAAGGCCTCATCTTTGCAATTACTGTACCCTCGCTCGCCACTTGAAGTACCGCGCCGGTCGCGCTTACCGGCGCGCCAAAAGGGAAGTGGCGGGTGAAATCGTTGTAACGAGAACCCCATGCGATGCGCCGGTCGCCCACGACAAGCTCAAAGCAGGTATCGCTCCAGGTCGAACCGCGGCTGATGAGATTGCGTGCAAGCTCGTAAGGCGTGTCGGTCATCTCAAGATATTCAAGAAGGTCTTCGAAACGCTTGCGGCTCGCGTCAGAGAGGTGTTCAGTCGGCGCGGGGAGGTCTTCTGCGCATTCGCGCGCTATCGCGAGTTCGGCGGCGAGAAAGGTGTCTTGCCGAGCGCAGGAGAGGCACTCCTCAGGGAGTGTCGCCGAGTGTTTCTTAAAAAAGTTTGAGAGCTCGCGCGCGTAGCGCGCGCGAGTCTCCTTATCGCCCATCGAATTGATGTGGACAACAGGTTCTTCGTGGAAGAGGTCGCGCGCGAGTGAAAGCGACGCGCGTATGACAATCGCGTCGGAGAGCGCGCGGTCCGTGCCGAGCGCGTGGAACTGTATCGTCGCTTTCTTCGGTGCGGGGCGGCCCGGCGTGATATTGGTATGCCAAATAAAAAGCGGTTGGCGCGGAGAGGGTACGCGCTCGACACGTTGAAACTGCTTGAGGAAGCTCGCGACTATCTCGGCGACGGGGTCAAGGTCAAGCTGGTTGAGTGCTTCGGAATGGTACGCATCCTTATGCGCCCTCCCGCGCGCCTTGGCGATGAGGGAGGAAAGCGGCGTGAAGCCGTAATACTGGCCGACCGTGCGCGCCTTGTGCAACAGTTCTTCCGCTGGAATAACGGCGCGCATCATAGTTCGATACGACTCACTATGACCCTGAATGCTATTGAATGGGTCATAACGTCACCGCTGTCGTCGTGCCCGCACTTGCCGCGTAGCTCACCGCGCCCGGGAAGAAACCGCTCCTCGAAAGCGGCAAGAGCCGCAGGTCAACTCGGCCGATGATATCTCTTTTCGGTAATGGGCCCCAAGAGCGGCTGTCGGAGCTGTTAGGGCGATTATCTCCCATGACGAAGTATTCTTCGGGGAGAAGCGAAAAATTTTTGGTATACGTTGCATCCTCATTCACAATATACGGTTCAGCAAGCGCCAGTTTCGTCCCGTCTTCGGTCGTGATGGTAATGGCGCCGTGGTCGATGGAGACCGTCTCGCTCGGGAGCCCGATAACCCGCTTTATGTAGAAGATTGAGGGATTCTCTGGATACCGGAAAACGATGACATCGCCGCGCGCGGGCGTCTTAAAGGCGTATACGAGCTCGTCAACGACGAGATAATCGAGGTTCTCAAATGTTGAGGACATCGAATCGCCGTCGACGATAAACGGCGAGACGATAAAGACACGAATCGGTATCACAACGACCACGATAAGGAACGCGAGCGTGAAAAGATCTTTCAGCAGACCTTTCCAAGTGTCAGACATGGGGGCATTGTACTCGTTCGCTAATTACGCGCAAGCCGCAGGTGTAATCACCGGAGGTGCCGCGAGTCCGCGAGCGGCATATGATAGTATGCTGCGCATGGCGCTCGTCATTGTCGGCCTCGGGAACCCGGGAAAGGGGTACGAAAGGACGCGGCACAACGCCGGCAGGAACGCAGTACAACTTCTCGCGCGACAAGAAGGGCTTGGTGAGTTCGTTTTCAATAAAACAGTAAACGCGCTCGTTACCAAAGGGACGATAGGAAAGGAGAATGCGACATTCGTTTTGCCGGAAACGTTTGTGAATCTTTCGGGGAAAGCAGTCGCGGCGTTCGTAAAAAATCCGAAGGCGGCAAAAAATTTGCTCGTTGTCCACGATGACCTCGACTTACCGGTCGGGACGCTCAAGATGGTGTTCGGGCGCGGGAGCGGCGGGCACAAGGGCGTCGAGAGTATCATGCGCGCGCTAAAGACGCAGGACTTCGCGCGCATTCGTGTCGGCATCTCGGCAGTAGGGAAAAAGAATCAGGCGAAAAAAGTTCAGGGCGAGGAGAAAATTCTCAAGTATGTGATAGGGAAGTGGAGTCCGCAGGACGCGAAGAAGATAGAAAAGATTTTAAAGAAAGCCGCCGAGACTATCCGCATCCTCGCCGTCTCCGGTCTTGACTCCGCCACCCAATTCGCCAACACCCGTTAGACAAAGGTATGAAGGGAATAGAGCATCTTAAAGATCCACAGTATTCGGAAGAGTTTCTCAATCTTATTAGTACCGATGAAAAAGTAAAGGAACTGTTGGAAGGCAGTTGCGTTTTTTCTGGAGATTTCAATCGCAGGGATTCTCTACGTGATTGGGAGCGAGGTAGGAAATTTATTGCACAGGCAATTTCAAAAGATGGCACAATTCTTGACTACGGGTCTGCAAATGGATTTCTTCTACGATGTTTACAGGAATGGTCGAAACTTAGGCTCAATCCCTATGGGGTCGAAAATGATTTGGAGCGATTAGCTCAAGCGAAAGCGCTCTTCCCGCAATTGGCTAGCCATTTTGTAACTCCCGACGAGATAAAAAGGCAAGATTTCCCAAAGAGTTTTGACCAAGTGTATTGGGCTGTTGGAGACAATGTCAATTTTCGTGAAGAGGAATTTCAATCGTGGCTAGCTGAAGTAAAAGCTCTAGTAGCAGAGGGAGGAAGATTTATCTTGGGTTTTTACGATACAAAAGAAGAAAATCGGAAGAAAATCAAAAACCTCGAAGACCTTGGAATAAGGTTCTCCAATGTTCTAGAGAATCCAAACGGCGGAAATGAAATTATTGCTTGGATAGACACACAAGACTGGTAGAGGAACGCGCGGCGCCGGAGGCGCCGCGTTTCAATTGAAGCCGGATTGAAGTCAGACTTCAATCTTTCTTTTTGCCGGCGAAGGTGAGCGTCATGCGTTGTTCTTTTGGCTCGAAGAGGGAAATGATGAAGGGGTAGGTTTTGCCGAGCTCCAGCGTTGCGCGCAGTTCGGCGGGCGAAGGGAACTCACTCACATGTACAAGCCCCGCGACGCCCTCTTCAATAGAGGCGAGCGCGCCGTGCTTATTGTATTTGATGATAACGCCCGGTACCTCCATACCCTTGGCGTAGCGCAGGGCGGCGGTATGCCACGGGTTCTCGAGAAGCGCTTTAATAGAGAGCGATATCTTGCCGTCTTTTATCTCAATAACTTTGACCCTTACCTTGTCGCCGACCTTGAAGAGCGCGTGCGGGTCCTCGACGAGGCCCCAATCAAGCTCGCTAATATGCACGAGCCCCTCGAGCCCCGGCTCAACCTTCACGAACACGCCGAAGTCGACAACGCCGGTCACCTCGCCCTCCGCCACGTCTCCGACCTGATATTTGTCAATAAGCGATGCCTTTTCTTCGGCCTCATTCTCGGTGCGTTCCGAGAAGATAAGTTTGCCTTCTTTCGCGTCGGCGGTGATGATGCGCACCGAAAGCGGATGGCCGACCAGCCGCATAAGCTCGCCGAGAATTTTGTCCTTATCGCCCTCTGGCACGCGCGGATAATGCCCCTTGGAGAGCTGGGAAGCGGGAAGGAACCCCTGGATGCCCTGCCACGAGAGAATGAGCCCCCCCTTGTTAGCTTCTTCAACGGTAAGCGAGTACAGCGTCTGCGCAACGATGGCCTGCTCGGCCTCGCCCCAGATAGCCGCTTGCCGCGCCTCTTTCAGCGACAACTCGATGTACCCCTCGCGGCCGGCAGGGTCAACGACCTTTGCGCTGATGGTATCGCCCGGGTTCGCCTTCCGAAGCACATCGGCGGCGTTGAGATATTCACGACCATAAATAAGGCCGGTGCCAAACGGCGGCAGGTCAATGTACACACGTCCCCTGCTGATGGCGATAATCGTGCCTTCAACGAGGTCGCCGGAGGACGGCGGGGTCGGGATGGCGTCAATAAAGGCCTTCATTGGATGGCCTTCGGGCAGATGGATAGTTGGCACAGACACAGCTTTCGCGTCGGACTTAACTTCAGACATGTATATAAAGCAGTGCAAGATTCAGAAGGGTACCCGCCACACTCGTAAGTGTGACGGGGGTTAGCCCTCCCTACTGCCCGCACGCAACAAGGAGACTATAGCACAAAGTTCTAGAAAATAAAAAGGGCCCGCCGTGACGGGCCCAAGAGGGGGGGGAAAATCAGACGGGTTTCAGGTTCCGGTTGCCTGTCCCGCTTTCCTGCGAGCGCGGTGTTCACTTGGTCGTCGACCCGGCCTCGATCTTGTTCGTCGCCGCGCCGAGCTTCTTGAACACAAACTGCGGGGGTGAATGCATTGTGCCTCCGTGGTGGTTGGTGGCGGACGCACCAAGGCGATACAACTACCAAGAGCGTCCACTCTTAAAACTACCACAGAGAGCCACATTTTGGAAACATGGCGAAGTGGATAACTTTATGTTACAATAAATGCACTATACATGGTCATAACTCACCACGGCGGGCAGTGTTTTAAGGTCACATTCGGCGACCTCACGCTCGTTTTCGACCCTATTGCTAAAGGAGCATCGCTGCCCGCCGTGCGCTTCGGCGCCGATATCGCGCTCGTCTCGCGCGACCACCCGGACATGAATGGCGTTGAGGAGGTAACATACGGCGACCCTTCGAATCCTCTCAGGGCAGGTAAGGTGCCTTTTGCGATTACTGGTCCCGGCGAGTACGAACGGCAGGGTGTCGTCATCCAAGGGTTTTTGTCGAAATCAAAATACCCTACTTCGCCTCAGAAGGCTACGAAGGACGCAGTGGCCGAGTATATGAATACTATCTATAGCATGGAGCTCGAGGATATGACGCTCGTGCATCTCGGCGCACTCACTGATACTGAACTTTCAAAAGAAGCGCGCGAGAGCATTGATGAGATTGACGTGTTATTCGTGCCGATTGGGGGGAACGGCGTGCTCACGCCGACTAAGGCGCACGAGCTCGCGGTCTCGCTTGAGCCAAAAATCATTATTCCGATGCATTGGAGTGGCATCGGACAGCCTAAAGCGCTCGATGCGTTTCTTAAAGAGGCAGGCAACGGGAGCGAGAAGACCGACAAGCTTACGCTGAAGAAAAAAGACCTTACCGGCCGCGATGGGAGTATACTAATACTAACGCCGTAACCCCTATGAAAACCGTCTTCGAGCACATCAAGCATATAAAAGGGAAGCCGCATCATGTCCGTAAGAAAATCGCTTTTGCTACGGCCGCGGGCGGCACGGGCGTTATCGCGCTCATATGGTTTGTGAGCAGCATCTCCACTGGCGCTTTCGCCATCGGGGAGGGTTCGTTCGCCGATATCGCGGGGCCCGGGGGAGTGGAAGCAGTTAACGGCCAGGGAACCCCCAGAAGCCTCGCCGGCGCCGCCGCGGCTCTTAACGGCGCGGGCGCGCCGGCGCACATCGAGATTGTAGACACGGCATCTTCAACGCGCCAGCCGAAAAAGGCGGAGCAGACGACGATACCGTTCTGATTTAAATAATCACAGCACCATGGCGCGCGGGAAAGAGGACATAAAGGGCGGTGCAGCCCCGATGCGGCCCGTCGGGGCGAATGTTATTGACCAGCCGATTGTCGCGGAGATGCGGCAGTCCTATATTGACTATGCGATGACCGTCATCACCGCGCGCGCCCTGCCGGACGTACGCGATGGCCTCAAGCCGGTGCACCGCCGCGTCCTCTACGCGATGCGCGATATGGGACTCACTCCGAACGTGAAATTTCGGAAGAGCGCGACCGTGGTCGGCGAAGTGCTTGGCAAATACCACCCGCACGGCGATATCGCCGTCTATGACTCTATGGCCAAGATGGCGCAAGACTTCTCGTATCGCTATCCGCTTGTATTGGGGCAGGGGAACTTCGGCTCCATCGACGGCGACTCGCCGGCGGCGATGCGCTACACCGAAGCGAAGATGTCGCGCATCGCGGATACGCTGCTTGCCGACCTTGAGAAAGAAACCGTCGCGTGGAACCCCAACTATGACGCGACGCGCGAAGAGCCGAACGTACTCCCCGCGGCGCTCCCAAACCTGCTTCTTAATGGCACGCTCGGCATCGCGGTCGGCATGGCAACGAATATCCCTCCGCATAATCTTCGAGAAGTCGTCGCCGCAACTCTCCACCTTATCGATAATCCGGACGCGACGATGGATGACCTCCTTCAATTCGTAAAAGGCCCTGATTTCCCGCTCGGCGGCGTCGCATTTGGCCAGGCGGACATCAGGCACGCGTACGGTGGCGGCAAGGGGCCGGTGGTAGTGCGCGGCGAAGCGGAAATCATTGACGACGGGAAGAAGGATACGCGCATCGTTATCACTTCCATTCCATACCGCGTCAACAAGAGCGAGCTCATCGCGCGCATCGCGGAGCTGGTGCAGGAGAAGAAGCTCGAAGGCATCCGCGACCTGCGGGACGAGTCAACGAGCGACATCCGTGTGGTCGTCGAGCTCAAGGGCACGGCGCACCCACAAGCAGTCCTCAATGCTTTGTATAAGCACACCGAGCTCGAAAGCACGTTCCACTACAATATGCTCGCACTCGTTGATGGCGTGCCGGAAATGCTCTCGCTCTCGAGCATGCTCGGCCATTTCCTGAAGCATCGCCAAGAAGTAGTGAAGCGCCGCAGCGAGTATGACTTGCGGCAAGCCGAGGCGCGCGAGCACATCCTCCTCGGGCTCTCCAAGGCGCTCGACCACATTGACGAGGTCATTGCCACCATTAAGAAGGCGGCGGATATTCCCGCCGCGTCGTCGGCGCTCCAGAAGAAATTCGGCTTCTCGGCGCAGCAGGCGGCGGCCATTCTCGAGATGCGCTTGTCGAAGCTCGCCGGGCTTGAGCGCAAGAAGCTCGAGGATGAGCTTGCCGAGGTGCAGGCGCTCATCAAGAAGCTGAAGGAGATACTCTCGTCGGCGAAGAATATTCTCGCGGTGGTGAGGGAAGAGCTCGTGGAGCTCGGCGAGAAATACGGCGATGACCGCCGCACGAAAGTCGTTAAGGGTGGCGTACAGAACATTTCCGCCCTCGACCTCGTACCGGACGAGGAGTCGATGCTCGTCCTCACCCAAGGCGGGTACGTGAAGCGGACGAATCCGAGCGAATATAAGAAACAAAAACGCGGCGGCGTTGGCGTCGTCGATATTGCGACCAAGGAGGAGGATGCAGTCACGCACTTCCTCGTCGCACGCGCACACAGCGACCTCCTCTTCTTCACCGACTTCGGCAAAGTGTACCAGCTGAAGATGTATGAAATACCGGAAGGGAAGCGCGCGACGAAGGGCAAGAGCATTATGAACTTCCTCCCGCTCTCGGGCGAAGAGGCGGTAACGAGCGTACTCGCCGTGCCCAAGGGCGCCGCACTTGACGCGTCATCAGTCGTGCTCGTGACCGAAGCAGGTTCGGTAAAGCGGGTTGCGGCACGAGCATTCGCCGATGTGCGGCGTTCCGGCATCATCGCCATCAATTTGAAGAAAGGAAATCGGCTCGTCTCCGCGCACCATGCCGCAGAAGGCGATACTGTTTCTATCGTGTCAGCGAAGGGCCAGTCAATTCGTTTCGAAGCCGAGGATGTGCGCGAGGTGGGCCGCACTGCCGGGGGCGTGCGCGGCATGAGTGTCCGAAAGGGAGACCGCGTCGTCTCGGCGGAGGTGATTTCCGCCGCGGCAAAAGACGCCTCATTGCTTGTTGTGATGAGTAAGGGCTACGGCAAGCGCACGCAGCTCTCCGAATACAAAGTGCAGGGCCGCGGCGGCTCCGGCATCAAAACCGCGAACATGACGCCGCAAACTGGCGAAATCATCGGCGCAAAAGTCGTCGTCGGCAACC
>CAZPXA010000012.1:1384-8766 GCA_964590695.1 uncultured Candidatus Saccharibacteria bacterium | reverse complement strand
TCTCCGATAATCTGGAGGGCGAAGAACTCGTAGTTATTTCCAAAAAAGGGCAGGTGATACGAACTTCGGTCGCAGAAATCCCCTCGCTCTCGCGCGCGACCCAGGGCGTCCGCATCATGCGCCTGTACGATGGCGACTCCATCGCCAGCATGGTGGCGCTATGAACAAAACAAAAACAACGTCTCCTAAGACCGTAACCAAAGCATCTCGTCCTGCACTTTTCACTCTTAAAGTCGTAGAAAAAGATAACTCAAAATTTTATCCAGAATATTTTGTGCTTACTCAAGCAGTAGAGGCAGTAAACACGCTAGATTCTCTATACGGAGTGCAAAGAGAAGGTAAAAAAGGTCCCTCTGAGCATTGGGAACAAGATCTCTGTCGAGCCATGCTTGTTTTCGCATGTGCAGGGCTAGACGACCCAGCAGTAAAAATCCGTTTTCAAAAATATGTATTGGGTAAAATGGAGGATGATGGGAAAATCAAAGCATCAGTCTTAGCTCTGGCACTCATATCTGATAGTCCAAAAGATATTTTGTTGAATACCTATTTGGAATCTTTTACGGGTGAGAGTCTCCAGTCTGTGCAGCAACTCAAAAATATATCGGAAGCTTTTGCACTACCAACGAAGACATTGATAAAAGCACGCCAGGGGAAGCTTGACGGAGCTTTCGCAGTTAGAAACAGCATTATTCACGAAATGGATATTAACGTTGAAAAATCGCGAAGTACCGGGCATCGAACACGATATCAAAGAACATATCCGGTCCTTGCGGATCATGTTAAAACTGTACTCAAACTTGCGGAAGATATATTTGAATCCTGCAAGGAGAAATTTGAAGCTCCGACAAAAGATAAAAAATGAAAAAGGTTGTCGTCACGGTGTCGGTGAAGGATTTCTCAATATCCTTATTCACAACCGGTCGGGCAGGATAAGGATATTTGATTTATGATGTGAGAATGGGGAAACTTGAAGAGACATCGCGGAAACGGAAAAAGAAGAAGGATATTCAAAATGCAGTGCTCGCCACCGTTGCGATCACAGGCCTTTTGGCGTTTGCGGCAATGGCGCCGAATGCGCTCCGGCTTCTCGAGTATCTACCGAATGAAAAATATAATCTGAAATATCGGATGAAATCAGCGGCAGGGCGTTTGGCGGCCAAGGGGTATGTAGTATGGGTAGAAAGGGATGGGAAAAAATTTCTGCGCATAACTCCGGTCGGACGCAAAGCGCTCGCATTTGAACAGGCGAAAGTTGCTCTCAAGAATCAGAAAAAGAAATGGGACGGGCGCTGGCGGATGGTTGTTTTTGATATTCCTGAGCGCAGAAGTGCAGTACGATTCCGTCTGCGTAGAATCATGAGCGAGATTGGATTTATCAGATTGCAGGATAGCGTGTGGGTATATCCTTATGATTGTGAAGATTTCGTCGCGCTTCTGAAGGCGGAGCTGAGGATTGGCAAGGACGTGCTGTACGCGATTGCAGATACGATTGAACATGATAAGAACCTTCGTCGCCACTTTAATTTGCTGAAAACATGAGTTCGCCATATTCTTATAATTACCGGTCGGGCAAGATAAGGATGTCCCTACAAAGTCGAATCTTGTAAACAGATGCTTGCTGTATGGGAATGATGCGCGTGCTACGTTATATATATGAGCGCGCACTTTAGTTCTCCGCATGAGAATGTCCTGCAGGTCGGTCTTCACGAGGGGATGAAGGTCGGCGACTTCGGCGCCGGTAGCGGGCATTACTCAAGGGCGGCCGCCGCCATTGTCGGGCATAGCGGGAAGGTCTACGCGATTGACGTGCAGGAAGACGTGTTGAAGCACCTGAAGCTCAACACGCACGAGCGCCATCAGGGAACCATCGATGCCGTCTGGGGCGACATTGAGAAATTGGGCGGCACGCACCTGCGCGACCAATCGCTCGACGCGGTCCTGCTCGCCAACACCTTCTTCCAGACAGAGAATCGCTTCGGGCTCCTTGAGGAGCTGAAGCGCGTCTTAAAGCCAAGCGGCAAGCTCATGCTCGTTGACTGGGCGGGCAGTTACGGCGGCATGGGCCCGGTTCCCGAGAAGGTCGTGTCCGAGCACGAAGCCGAAGGCTTTTTCATCAAAGGCGGCTTCCATAAGGTAAAATCATTTCGCGGCGGGCCGCACCATTACGGCATACTGTTCACCGCACCATGACCCATTCAATATTATTTAGGGCCATAGTGAGTCTTATCGAACTATGAAAATCTCCCTCTTTCAGAGCATCCTCTTCGGCGTCTTTATCGTCGGCGCACTTGTCGGCCTCTACGTCTTCGCGACCTATACGACGAAAAGCACCAATGACACGATAGGTTCGGTCGTTATCTGGGGCACCTTGCCGAAAGAGAACATAGAAGCCATGTTCGTCACCATAAACCAGACGGAGGCAGGCCTGAAGAATGTCTCGTATGTGGAAAAAGAGCCAACGGCGCTTCCCCCCGACCTCTCTGCCGCAATCGCAACCGGCGCTCCCCCCGACCTCGTCCTCGCTTCGCAAGAGGAGCTCTACACGCTCTCAAAGTTTGTCGCGCCGATACCGCTCTCAACGCTCCCCATCCGCACTTTCACGGACATGTTTGCCGCAGAAGGGAGCCTCTATCTTGCGCCCTTGGGAGCCGGATACTACGGCATACCATTTCTCGTGGACCCGCTCGTGCTCTTCGCAAACCGCTCCATCCTCTCCTCAAGCGGCATCGCGAAGCCGCCAAGAACGTGGGAAGCTTTGATAGGCCTTGTGCCGAATGTCGCGCTCTTCACGTCCTCGCGGCAGGTAACGCGCGGGTTAATCTCGTTTGGCACCTATGACAACGTGCGCAATGCGCGCGGCATACTCTCGTCCCTCTTCCTCCAGACGGGCGTTCCGCTTTCTTCTTTCATCACGGGCGGCGGCCTCGTCGCCGACCTTACCGGCGATTCCTCTTCAGGCGAGGGGCCGCGCGGCCGCGCGGTGCTCGGCTTCTACACCCAATTCGCCGACCCTTCAAAGGTCTCGTACACGTGGAATGCCTCATTGCCGAATTCAGAACGAATGTTCCTTACCGGCGACCTCGCGCTCTACCCCGGATACGCGTCCCGCGCCCGATATCTGCGCGCGGCGAACCCGAACCTTGATTTCGATATCGCGCCCTTGCCGCAACCGGCGACAGCGCCGACCAAAAGCGTCTACGGCCTTATCTACGCGCTTATGATTCCACGCGGGGCTCCGAACGCTTCAGGCGCGTACCAAGCCGCCCTCCTCCTCACGAGTACGGTAGAACAAGCCGCCGCCGCGCTCCACACAGGGCTCGCGCCCGCGACCTTAAGCGAGCTCGCGAAAGTGCCCGGCGACCCGACCCTCGCGGTCGCCTACGCCGAGGCGCTCTACTCTAAGGGCTGGCTGTCCCCATCTGCCGAGAGCGTTGACCGCGTGTTTTCAAGTATGATTAGGGACGTGATAAGCGGACGCTCTACGCTTGACGCCGCGCTTAGCTCCGCCGAGCGGGCTTTAGGCGCGCTCCTCCAACGCTAATTTATGCGCACATTCATCATCGCTACTTTTGCTTTGGCCACGCTTGCTATGGCAAATGTTGCGCCCGCATATGCCGCCTGCACGCTGGATCCGGACACTAACACGTACTATGACCCTGAGACAGAAGATGGAAATTGTACACCGCAGTCCGACAGTTCACAGCAATACGATCAAGGAAACTACGGTGGCGGTGGAGGGGACACGGCACCGCAGTCCGACAGTTCACAGCAATACGAGCAAGGAAACTACGGCGGCGGCGGCGGAACGCAGCCCTCTCAGGGTACTCCAACCCAGTATGGTTCAACAGGCAATGCGGTTGGCACCACCCTCATCAATCCGCTCAACTCGGGCAATTGCACCCCTAACGGTGACTGCCTGATGAAGTTCCTTAAAAGCATCTTAGCTTTTGTCATCCGCATCGGCGCTGTCGTCGTCATCCTGATGATGGTATTCGTCGGCTATAAATTCGTCACCGCGCAAGGCAAAGAAGGTGAAATTACCAAAGCAAGGGAGATGCTACTGTGGACCGTCGTCGGTGCTCTCATACTCCTTGGAGCGCAGGTGATAGCCGACGGCATCGAGGCGACGGTGCAAGCGCTCTCTACCGGCGGCTAAGATGAAATTCTCGGGATACGTCAACGGCATTATCGGTCTCCTTAACACGGTCGTCGTGCCGGTTATCTTCGCGCTCGCCTTCGCCGCCTTCGTCTGGGGCGTAGTGAAGTATCTTTTTATTCACGGCAACGACGAGGCGAAGCGCGCGGAAGGGAGACTCTTCATCCTCTGGGGCGTTATCGGGATGGCGGTGCTCTTCTCGGTTTGGGGATTCGTGAACTTGTTGTTATCCACGCTCGGCTTCGCGCCCGGCGCGTAGCCGTGCCATACTGATACCCATGGGTGTCTCTTTTGGAGGACAAGTTATCCTGACGTTCGGCAATTACTGCGCGAGCACCATCTGCGTGGTTGCGCGGCAGCTCATCTACATCATCAATAACATCCTCGTGCCGGTCATTTTCGCCCTCGCCTTTATCGTGTTCCTCTACGGCGTCGCTCGAGCTTATATCTTCTCCAGAGGCGACCCAGAAGAAACGAAGAAAGGGCACTCGCTCATCCTCTGGGGCATTGTCGGCTTCGTCGTGATGATATCGCTCTGGGGGCTGGTAAACGTCGTCGCGAACACCTTCGGCCTCTATGGGGGGCCCGTGCCGTCCCAGCCGATTTCTCCTTATCAAGTAAGCGGTTGATATGAACATAAAAAGAATCTCTCGCTTTACCCGACCCCTCCTCCTTTTCGCGCTCTGCAGCGTGCCGCTTCTCGCGCTTGCCCAACAAGGCGTCAATCCGACTCCGCTTAGAGGATACGGGACCAGCATCATCGGCCTTATCAATAACATCTTCGTGCCGGTCCTCTTGGCTGTCGCTTTCATTGTCTTCGTCTGGGGCATCTTTGAGTACTTCATCCTCGGCGCTTCTAATGAAGAAGACCGCCAGAAGGGAAGGCAACTCGTCCTCTGGGGCCTTATCGGATTCGTTGTCATCTTCTCCCTCTGGGGGCTCGTGAATATCATCAAAACGACGTTCAATTTTGGGGATAAGGGGAATCCGCCACCACCCACCTTCAACCCCACCGGTAGTCAAGCTTCTACTGGCGGGGGGGGCTTAAACCCAGGCACCGGTTGTATGGATCCAGCCACCGGTAACTCCGTGCCGTGTTAGTGTTAGTAAAGGCTATCCACATCTAGCGCGGGAGTATATTGACCGCCGGTGTAGAAACGCTACAATTACTTCGTTATCCACTTATCCATATTATGAAAAAAGCCATCGCCCTTACTTCAGGAGTTCTCGCCGCCGCCCTGCCGCTCGCCGCGCTCGCCGCGCCGATTAATGACCTCTCGGGAGCCGGCGGGTTCGTTGTCGGCCTCATTAACAATGTCCTCGTCCCCGTCCTCTTCGCAGTGGCGTTCATCGTCTTCCTCTGGGGCGCGTTCGATGTCTTCATCCTCGGCTCCAACGATGAGGAGGTGAAGGAGAAGGGTAAGAACCTCATGCTCTGGGGCCTTATCGGTTTCTTCGTCATGGTCTCCGTCTGGGGCCTCGTAAACATCCTCACCGGCTCTATCACCTTCGGCAACGCTACGGCGCCAACGAGTGTGCCAAAGACTCCCGGCACTACCGCCATCCCCTAAAGCGTAACCACGGGGATAAATGGCCGAACTTAACAAGTTCCTCGGCAAGGTTGTCGTAGAGATTATCAATCCGCTCATCCTGCTTCTCGCGGCGAGCGCGTTTGTGCTCTTTGTCTGGGGCGTCTTTGAATTTATCGCGAACGCGGGGGACGAAACGAAGCGCAAGGAGGGCAGGAGCGCGATTCTCTGGGGCCTTGTCGGGTTGGTGATTATCTTCGGCGCATACAACATTATCAATCTCGCACTCGGCACGTTCGGCATTCCGGCGGTTACAAAGACTTTACAGTAGGGTAGGGGAAAAGGAAAAGGCCGCGCGGTTCATCACCGGCGGCCTCGGGCGCTAGCCCAAAAGAGCTTCTACTTCTCTCCCATGCGAGCGTACGCGTACGCCGCGATGAGGGGGATGTCTCCTTCCTTGACGGACCTCGCGTCACGGAAGTAATACGAGACGATATCCCCATCGTTGCAGGGATTTTTTCTGTCCCCGAGGACCCCTTCGCGGCCGTCGCTATAGATACAACGAACCTCGAAACCACTGCCACCCCAGACAAGGTGGTGCCGGAAAACGGCCGGCACGGAAACAGAGTTGCCGTAAAGCGGAATCTGAACCCGTGGCCACCCGCCCACATCCGTCATCGTCCCATCCGCGTTCCACGCCCGAGGTAAATCGGGCGCGTCGTTTGGGAGAACGGGCGAAGGTTGCTTGTAAGCGGCCTCCGCGACTCGCTCCGGCTTGGGGCTTCCGCTTCCGCCGAACCACCCGATGATGGGCAGGACGATGAAGAGCATCAGTAAAACCACTCCCGCTACTCCCGGCAGAAACTTCGCCACCTTCTCACTCGAAACCGCAGGAGCTAGGAACGCGAAGCCACAGGCGATGAGAATCCAGAACCAGTGGTTATTCTTCCACTCCAACACGCTCGCCACCGAAGGCGATGAACTTCCTGGCTTTGCCGCCGCGGCTGTACCAGCGGAAGGTTCCTCAACCTTTGGAAGCACCCCCTTTTGTCTCAGGAGATTTTCCTCCTTCGGTGTGAGGATGTCGCCGTTACGAAGCTTTTTCAGAATGGGGCGCAAAACTTCGTCCACCGACTTTTCCTCTTTCTTTTTCAATTCCTTCCGGATTTCATGCAGGGTATCCTCCGTCTGGGTCGTCCCGATCTCCGTCGGGTTCCATCCGGACGGGGAATACTTCTCCCACACCGGTCCGGGTACAAGCGAGAAGATGAAAAGAATAATCATCGCGCACACATACCCGTAGAACAAGCGCTTCCCGCGGTCGCTACCGATCTTCCATTGCCACTGCATGAACGCAAGAAGTAGCAATCCAGCAGTGATGCCAAAGATCACGAACGGGTTCTCCCCGAAGGGAATAGTCCCGAGTGTGAAGAGCAGTGCCGACCCCCAGAGAAGCACCTTCCCGAAGACGTCAACGTAGACCAAAAGGAACTTCTGGGCTACGGACGCGGATGTCGCATTTCCGGGAAGATTTGGAAGTGCTCCAGCCACTGCTCCCACGACCGCGACGAGCGCGAGCCGCCCCGTCACCTCGACGAGCGCCCAGGCGACGAGACCGGCGGCGCCGAGAACGATGAGCGTCGGCGACCGCGTGATCGCCGCGAGCACCAGGACGGCGAGGACCTCGAGCCAGGGGA
>CAZPXA010000012.1:0-1374 GCA_964590695.1 uncultured Candidatus Saccharibacteria bacterium | reverse complement strand
CACACGATGGTGGTGAGAGCTGCGAGGATGAGCGACAGGACGATGACGGCGCCCTTCAAGCCAGCCAGATTGCACAGCCAACCAACGATGACCATCACTACTGGTCCCAGAAAGACCCAGACCAGCCCCCTGTACAGGCGCTGTGCCTTATCCAGTGGGATTGCTCCGCCAACATAGGCGAAGCGGAACAACTGAGCAATTGTGTCCATGTACTACCTCCAGAACTTGAAAGCATTGAAGAAGTCCCTGATGTCCTTCGCCATGAGCGAAAGGACGCTTGGGATTTTTGCATGGATTTCTTCCCGCACTACGACCCGACCACCGATACTTTCGAGCACCGGCGTAACCGAGAAGGTTTCGGGATGCCGTCGAACGATTTCCTCAATCTTCGTCTCGAGTTTTGCCGCCATCACGTTGTCCGTGAGTTCGTCGAAACTGTCAACGCCGAAGAAATCGAGGACATTCATCTTCACCCATTCGGTCGCGTCTGCCCAGAGCTCATTGCGGACGATGAGTCGCCGTTCCCGCATGTCCTCGACCACAAGCATGGCCGCGAACTGCTCGCCGAGCTCTCCAGAGCGGCGTGAGACTTCATCCGCGATGTCCTCGAGATATTTCACCCGGAGGTCGTTCACGGTGAGTTCCCACGATATGACCTTTTGCGTCGCTATCGGGTCCTCTCCCTTTTTGGGATTTTTGATCGGCTTGTCGGGCACGACTTCTGACCCGCACGGCATACCAGTGAGCGTCAGGCGAAAGATGTCCGCCTCATAGTCATGCATCTGGCCGATTACGAGATCGACAAGACGCCGCTTGATAGCCGAAACAAGCTGTCGAAGCGATTCGAGCAACTGCTCGTCTGTTCGGCCAAAGCCGAACATCTTCGGGAGGCGTTGCATGACAACACCCCTCGCTACCTCGCCAGCTCTTACTGGGGAACCCCCTTCGGCATGCTGTTTTGCCTTGGCTGCAAAAACGGCAGCAAAAATCGCTGCGATTATGCCAGCTATCTCATCAAGCAGGTGAGCCATTTTATTTCCTTTCGTCGATGTGCATATCCGACCCAGGATTGGGTCAGACGTCTGGCTTACAGAATACACGAAACTATGGGAAAGTCAAGGTGCTGTGGGAGAGACTCGAACTCTCAACCCTTGCGGGACATGGTCCTAAGCCATGCGCGTATACCGATTCCGCCACCACAGCGTATTGAAACAATACAACGTTCTGCTATATTTTTCCTAACGCGCCCATATCTTCTCAGACTCGATATGAGCGCTCGTTCGGCAGGAACAAAATCAGACAGACCTGTTTTGCTCCGTCTCACTTCGCGCCCATAGCTCAGTTGGTAGAGCTGCTCCCTCTTAAGGAGAAGGT
>CAZPXA010000011.1:14596-18096 GCA_964590695.1 uncultured Candidatus Saccharibacteria bacterium | reverse complement strand
CCCCGGGCGCCAAGAACGCCTCCATCACCCTTTCTTCTGCAGGAGGCACCAAATCCTTCACTTGTTCCCCCGTAACCGTTTCCCCCATCCCCGACCTCATCCCCGACGACGGAGTGCTCCCCTCGATGACTCCCGTTTCCCCCGCCACCGCCGCCATGGCGGGGGAGAGCATCACCCTCTACGCGCGTATCGCCAACAAAGGCCAGAAGGCCACCGGCCCCGCGAGCAACTTCTCGAATGTCATCCAGATACGAAATAGCAACGCCGCCAGCGCCGCCCCGGGGAACACCACCATCGCCAGAGTCAACACCGGCGCCATCACTTCTCTTGCTCTTGGCGCAGGAGCAAACGTTTCAGCCCCCTACACCTTCTCTCAAGACACTATCACTGCCCATGGTAGCACCTACTTCATTCGCGTTTGTGCGAACACAAACACCTCTGGCGATGCGGTGATTACCGCTGAAGTCGGCGGCAACAACTGCGGCGACGACACGAAAATCACCGTCTATCCCGCTCTTGCCGCCACCTGCTCGGTCTCTCCTTGCGACAATCCCTCCGCTACCGTCTGCTCCGGCCGCTACACCTCCGACACCTTCACCTGGAAGATTAACTCCCTCGGAGGCGGCAACAGCATCTACACCTACTCCTGGGCAGGGGGCCCCACCACCTCCGGTACCGGCGACAACGCGCTCTCAAAGACCGGCTCGTTCACCTCCCCCTCCTCTTTAGACCTCCAGAGCGCTTCCATTGACAAGAAATACCGCGTCCCCTCCACCTCCGGAGACTCCTCCACTTACAAGAGCGCCGCCCTCTCCCTCACCTCCCTTGGCGTCACCAAATCATTCGCTTGCGCCAACAGAGCGGACGTGCAGGGAATTGCGGACCTTGTGGCGTCTTGATGTGGACGTTATGAAAATTTCTTTCACAGTTTTTCTCAAAAATAGTATCCGCTCTCTTCCAACGCTCTGTGCCATATTACTCACTCTTCCGCTTCCCGTATCGGCACAGACAGTCACCCTGACTCCTTCTGCCGGTATGCTTGGGAGGTCCGTGCTGTTTTCGGGGACCATTTCTAATTCCGGCGCTGAAGCCACTGGCCGCACCATCTCAATCTTTCCAAATATCTTTCAAGTTGCCCTGGGCACTGTTAATGCGAATGGGGAGTTTGTTGCTAACACGACGGCCGCTATTATCCCCGCCGATGACGGCCCTTCAGGACTCGGCGTTAACGACTCGATGAGTGGTATCTCCGGCAGATTCACCTTTCCCTCTTTCGGTTTTTCTGTCGGCACCTACCACGTCCGCCTCTGCACAAACTTCGAAGCGTCGTCGTGGGGGCCGGTGAATACATACGGTACGAGTGATTTGTCCTTTCTGGACGATGTTAATCCCCTCAATGATGGATGGGGCGGTTCCATCCTTGAAGCGGTGAGAGACAGAAATAATAATTGCGGCGAATGGAAGGCATTCACCGTCTATCCCGACATATCCGCATCTTGTGCCGTTGCTCCTGCAACCGGTTTTGTCGGCGACGATTTTAATTGGACGGTCGGTAGCGTGACCGGCGGGAATCATACATACACATACGATTGGAGCGGCTCCGACGGGCTCTCAAAGACCACCGCCGACACTATTGACGTTACCGACAGCGTTGCAAAGTCATACAGCGCTACGGGCCTCAAGAGCGCCGAAGTCAAAGTCACGTCGGCGGGATATTCCAGAACATTCGCCTGCACCAATTCTGCCACTGTGTTGCTGCCTCTTTCTGTTGCGGTAAGCCCGACAAGTTACACTGTAACGCTGCCAAGCAGAACGGTTTCTGTAACCTACACGTTGACAAATGGAACTTCCGCGAATACCAAGTGCCGACTGTTGGATAATGCGGGGACTCCGCTTACTGCGTACGCTTCTTGCAACGGAAGCATGTCAGTAAGCGCGCCGGCGGTAGCCGGCACCTATGGATATTCCATACAAGCGAACAAAAGTTCAACGGGAGAAACGAAGACGAGCAACAGCTTCACCGTAGCGGTGAGCGCTCTCCCCGTCCTATCTACCTCCTGTTCAGTCACGCCCACGTCCGGCACCCCCGGCTCCACTGGGACCACCTTCACCTGGGCAATTGACAAAAAAAATGATGGAAGTTATGTGACCACCGGCGGTGATGGTTCGTACACCTACTCCTGGCACGGCACCGATAGCCTCGCAGGTCCAGGGACAAGTGTTACAAAAAAATACGCCGCTACCGGCACCAAGACTGCCTCAATCACGGTCACCTCTGCCGGAGCATCGCAGACATTTGATTGCAGTAATTCTGCCAGCGTCAATGTTCTTCCCGACCTTACCGCGAGCCTTGACTCTCCCACCGCCCCTGCCGCCGCGATTTTGGCCCTGGGTACTGCCACTTTCACCGCTACGATTTCAAACGCTTATGCCCCGACACCCCTGGGAGTAAGCTTCACGAACCTTCTCCAAATGGCCACGGACGCAAGTGGTACTGGCGCAACTGACGTCGGTACATTCCCGACACTAGCGCTCCCAACCGCGCCCGCACTCCCCATCGGCGGTACTGCGTCCGACTCATTTGACCCCATGTCTCTGCTTGGTGCTCCCGTAGCAAGTGCGTCTCGCAGTAGTAGCGCCGCGAGCGTAGTGCTTGCTTTTGATTTCACGCCCCTTCCAACCTTTACCCCTCCTTCAGGCGGTAATTATTATTTGCGCGTGTGCGCCGACAAGAATTCGTCAGGAAGCACCGGCACAATTAAGGAATCGAACGAGGATAATAACTGTAGCGCTTGGCGGTCCGTGGTGGGTCCGACAACCGTAAGCGATACCTGCGCCTCCGGCACCGACTTCGTCTCCGGCGCCTGCCGAGAGCGTCTCGCCATCACCGCCACCCAAGCGCCCAATGGCGCCATCGCGCCTCCCGGCACCACGAGCCTCACCTACGGGACGAGCCAGAGCTACGCCATCACTCCCAACACGGGCTATGCGGTCGCCTCGCTCACCATCGACGGCGCCCTCGCCCCTCCCGCCACCTCATACACCTTCTCAAACGTCACCGCTAACCACACCATCACCGCCGCCTTCACCGCCACGAGCTGTACAAACGGCGCCACCAACCCGCCCACCTGCACCTGCAGCGCCGGCTTCGCCCTCATCAGTGGAGTGTGCACCTCCATCACCACCTCGGTGGTCGCCGCCACCCCGTACAACACCACCCCCGGCGCTTCCGTCTCTTTCAGCTACACGCCCACCACCAACTCGGGGACCGCCGAATGCCGGCTCCTCGACAACCTTCGCGCGCCGCTCACCCTCTACGGCGCCCCTAACCCAATCGTCTCTGCGGCGCCCATGAGCGTCAGCTCCTTTGCCTACTACGTCCAGTGCCGCAACAGCGGGTACCCCGCCGCGCTCGGGGAATCGAACCAAATCACGGTGAACACCGCCTGCGCCTCCGGCACCGACTTCGTCTCCGGCGCCTGCCGAGAGCGTCTCGCCAT
>CAZPXA010000011.1:12476-14496 GCA_964590695.1 uncultured Candidatus Saccharibacteria bacterium | reverse complement strand
CGCGCTCGGGGAATCGAACCAAATCACGGTGAACACCGCCTGCGCCTCCGGCACCACCTGGAGCGGTACCGCCTGTGTCGCCAATATTTATTCCTGCACCGGCCTTCCCACAAACGCAACCGCCTACCCGGCCCCCGACAACACCGGCCTCACCCTCACCACCCCCTACACCTACTCTGCTCTCGGCGACACTCCCGCCAAGTGCGAGTTCAACTGCCAGAGCGGCTTCTCTTGGAGCGGCAGCGCCTGCCTCGCCAACGTCGCCATCGGCTCCTTCGCCCCCGTCTCGCCGAGCATCCTCAATGAACAAAACACCACCCTCAACGGCACCAACATCACGGGCGGCGGCACCATCACCTGCGCCATCAACGGCGTGTCGGTACCCTACACAAGCGGCAATGTTAGCAAGAACACCGGACCCCTCACCGCCACCACCAACTACACCCTCACCTGTACCAACAACGTGGGGCCCTCTGCTTCCAAGTCGACCATCGTGACGGTCGGCGCCGCACCCGTGAATGGCGCCTGCGCCGCCGCCCACTACGCCTGCACCGCAGGGTCAAGCGCAAGCAACCTAGACGGCGCCACCGCCTACACCTGGGCCTGTACTGGCGCAAACGGCGGCACGAGCGCCTCCTGCTCCGAAGCCAAACCCGCTCCCACCGCCGCTCTCTCCGCTTCATCGCCCTCCGTTCCCTACAACGGCCGAGCGATGCTCACGTGGAGCTCGACCAACGCCACTACCTGCTCCGCGCCGAGCGGGAACTGGTCGAACAGCGGGACGCTCTCCGGAAGCGGACTCACTGACCCCCTCACCGCCACTGCCACCTTCACCTTCCAGTGCACGGGGAACGGGCAGACCACGGCGCTCCAGTCGGTGACCGTGTCGGTCGGGGCAGCTCCTATCTCCGGAGCGCTCACCATCCCCGACCACTGCGTCATTCCCATTGGGGCAAGCACGTGCGAAGTAGAGGCCTCATGGAGTACGACAAACACGGCCGATTTCTTCCTTTTTGACGCGAATCCGCACGGGAGCGGCATTCTATACAATTACACCAATATTCCGATCGTCCCGGGCATTCCGCACATCATTGACCCTCCCGTCAACGTGGCTTATCCGCAAACTAAATTTGAGCTAAAAAGCGGTAATGGCGCAGTACTCGATTCGAAAGTAGTTACAGCAAGCTGCGCTACTGGTTCAACTTGGAATGGCAGCATCTGTCTTGCTAACGTGGCCATCGGCTCCTTTACTTCCTCTCCGACAAGTCCGATTCCGTATAACTCCATGGCCACCTTAAGCTGGAGCGGCGTTATCGGCGGAGGCACTATTGTCTGCTCTCTCAACAACGGTCTTGGGTCAGCACCGCTTAACGCAAATGGCGCGGGCAGCAAGCAAACCGCCAATCTCACCACAGCCACTTCCTACATCCTTACCTGCTCCAATGGCGTCGGACCGGACGCCTCAAAATCAACCACGGTTACCGTGGTGGCGCTTCCCGACCTCACCGCCAGCCTTGTTTCTCCCACCTCCGCGACTATAGGTACCGCGACGAACTTCTCTTCTACAATTAGGAATGCTAATGCCCCAACCGGAATGGGCTTCACAAATCTCTTCCAAAAGGCTACGGATGCAAATGGCACCGGCGCAACAGACATCAGCACATTCTCGTCAACTGCGCTTTCAGCTGGGGCCGCCGCGACCAACCTGCTCAACTATACATTCCCCTCACTTTCCTCCTCGCCGTCTCTGCGCGCCATTGCGGCCGCCCTACTCGCCCAAGGTTCTTCAGGGACTTCGTATATGCGCGTGTGCGCCGATAAGAATTCATCGGGAGACCCGGGTGTCGTTACGGAATCAAATGAAAACAACAACTGCAGCGACTGGCAGCCCGTGACTACGGCAGTTGGTTGTGTCGCGAACGAAGGTGCCTCATGCTCTCCTGCAAATGCCTGCGGCGCTACCAATTCAGGAACCATTCAATGCGACGGCAGTTGTTCTGTATCGGCGCCCTCAAATACC
>CAZPXA010000011.1:0-12466 GCA_964590695.1 uncultured Candidatus Saccharibacteria bacterium | reverse complement strand
CTCTCCGCGCTCTGGAAAGGCAGTACCTATTTCGGTCCCGCGAATAACCCCTCTGCTCCAGCGCACGAAGCAAGCGGCTATGGGGTAAAGGCGCGCGCCACCAGTCCCTCAAGCGCGAATCTCTACTACATCTTTGAGTGGTCAAACGACCCCAATCCTGCGGCGCAGTCATCAAACTGGACCGGCTCCGGCGGCTGGGAAGGCGTCACCCACTATGCCAACTACGGTCCGGGTACCTATTATGCCCGCGCATGGGCTCGCGACCAGTACGACAATTCATCTTTAGACCCTTCTGATTGGCTGCCTATCACGCTTACTGCACCCGACGCCCTCGTGGTCTCTTGTTCGGGGTCTCCCGGGAATCCCTATATCAATCAGCAAGTCACCTGGAGTTCTTCAGTCACCGGCGGATTTGGCGCCTATAGTTACTCTTGGAGCGGCGATGGAGCGCTCTCGGGTACGACCTCTCCAATAACGAAGTCATATTCTTCGGCCGGTATAAAGTTAGCGGCAGTTAATGTTACCGACACCCGTTCAGGTCAAACCGGCTCTGCCTCTTGTACCACTGGAGCAAATCAAGCGAACGGTCCAGCGAGCGTTGACACGGGTGGTCTCGGGGTGAGCGTCGGCTCCTGCCTCGCCTCGCTCTCGGCGAATCCCGATAGGCTTGAACAGGGGAATAATACTAAACTCACTTGGAGCGTGACCGGCGGTTCGCTCTGTGCCTCCTCGTGTTCCGGCGGACTTGGTTTCAATACGGGCGGCGCAATCTCCGGCGCCGATGTACCCGCCGATGTCTTGCCGACCCCTCCTACCACCTCCTATGCGCTCACCTGCACCGCCGGCACCTATGGGCCACCGCCGCCGGCAAATGCAATCGTTACCGTTACCCTTCCCGCGCCCACTCTTACGGTGAGCACCCAGCCAACCGGCGGCGGGGGTGGCGGCGGAGGGGGAGGGGGCGGCAGCCAAGTCAGTAGCGGGAGCGTGCTCGTGAGCCCGACGGTTCCCAATAATGTCGTCGTTGCTTGGGAGCCTCCTACAGGCTTCAACGTCAGTAACAGTTCTTGTGTCGTTAAGAAAAATGGCGCTGTGTGGAGTACGGAGAGGAGTTCTTCAGGTGCGACCGATACCGTCACCACTCAAACCACCTATACCGTTGACTGCCAAAAAAATGGCGTCCACACGACCAAATCAATATTGGTGAATGTGCTGTTGAATTATCAGGAGTTTTGATTACAATAATCCTATATGCGCACCTTTATTCCAACCCTTCTTATCACGCTTATTTTCCTCATCCCGTCCGTGTTGCAGGCGCAGGACACTAGTTCTGTATTGCCTCCTTCAGGGGCAGGAAGCCCTCCAAACGTCGTTCCCCCGACTGCGCCACCGACAGAACCTCTCCCGCCGACCCCGCTTCCAAACGAGGCAGTGGCTGCGCCGAGCGCGCCTGGAGCAGAAGAACCATCTGCCGTTTCGAGCGAATCCACTGTAGCTTTGCCGTCAACGGGAAACGGGCTGTTGGTTATCTCGCTTATCGGTACCGCGGTTTTGATTGTCGGTATCGGGTGGTATCTCTGGCGCCGAAAAGGGGCGGAACTGTAATCTTGAAAAAAGTGAAATGCTGGCGCGCCACATTGGTACGTGGTATCCTCCGGCCATGAAAAAGAATATTCACCCGAACACTTATCGCCCAGTGATTTTTGAAGACACCGCCTCGGGCGCGCGCTTTCTTATCGGCTCTACGGTTCATACGGACGACATGGCGAAGTGGGAGGACGGCAAAAAATACCCAAAGTTTGCTGTGGAAATTTCTTCAAAATCGCATCCTTTCTACACCGGCGAAGACCGCACACTCGACAAGGCGGGGCGCGTGGAACGCTTTAAACGGCGCGCCGCGAAGAAGTCCGCCGGAGGCGGATCTGCCTCCGGCAGAAAATAACCCATGGATTACGCGGACTACTTACGCGGATTAAAAGAAAAAAAAGAAAATCCAAGCGCGACGCCGATTTCAGTCGTGATGGAGTTGCGCGCAGGCGCCGGTGGCGACGAAGCGGCCATCTTCGCCCGCGACTTGAAAGAAATGTATCAAAAGTTTGCCGAGCGTCGCGGATGGAAAACGCGCGCCATTGACGACCTGACTCTTGAGATTGTCGGCGGGAATGCCTATGACGCTTTACGCTATGAGACCGGCGTGCATCGGGTGCAACGCATACCGCTCACCGAGAAGTCAGGCCGCGTCCATACTTCGACCGCTTCGGTTGCCGTATTGCCCATTCGTGCAAAATCAAAAATAGTCATTGCCCCCTCCGACATAGAGATGGAATTCTCGCGAAGCGGCGGCGCGGGCGGTCAGAATGTGAATAAAGTTGAGACGGCGGTTCGGCTCATCCATACGCCGACCGGCATTGACGTGCGCTCTTCGCGCGAGCGCAGCCAGCTCGCGAACCGCGAGAAGGCGATGCAGATTCTCATTGCGAAGCTTGAATTTCTGCACGAAGAAGAAGAGGCGAGGAAACATGCAGCCGAGCGCAAAGCGCAGATAGGCACGGGCGACCGCTCGGAAAAAATCCGCACCTATAATTATCTCCAGGACCGCGTTACCGACCATCGGCTCAAAAAGTCCTGGCACAATTTGCCAAAGATACTGGCGGGCACTATCGACGACATCGTCGAAGCACTCCGTCTTGCGTCTTAAACATCGTTCGGGTACAGTAACCCCACATGGCGACCGTGGCTGATACGGCAGGACTGAAGCGCCTCTTTGACACAGGGGCGCATTTCGCGCAGGTGAGAAGCCGCCGGCATCCCTCGATGAAGCCATATCTTGTCGGCACTAAAGGACGTCAGGAAATTATCGATTTAGCGCAAACGGTTGGACAACTCGAAGCCGCCAAAGCCGTCATGGCGGCGCTCGCAAAAGAAGGCAAGACGGTCCTCTTTGTCGGCGGCAAAATTGAGATAGCCGCGCTGGTAAAGAAGGCAGCACAAGACATCGGCATGCCCTATGTAGCAACACGGTGGCTCGGCGGCACCATTTCCAACTGGGGTGAAATCAAGAAGCGTATCGACCGGCTCACAGAGCTCAGCGACGTAGCCTCCGCAGGCACGCTCGCCAAACAGCGCACAAAGCTCGAACTCGTAAAGATTGAGCGCGAGAAAAAGCGCCTTTTAGAGCGGCTTGACGGCATCGCAACCTTGGCGAAGCGTCCCGATGCGCTTCTTATCGTTGATACCAAGCACGAGAAGCACGCGGCCAAAGAAGCGAATGATGCGGGTATTCCCATCATTGCTATCATGAGTTCGGATTGCGATTTGAAGGGGGCGGCATATCCGATTGTTGCAAATGATACGTCGCGCGAGACGGTGGAGTTCATTCTTTCTGAATTGCGCGGCGCGTTTTCGAAAGGGCAGGCGGCTTAAGCTAGGCACTAGGCACGAGAATTTTCTCTATGGAAATCACGACTGACATCATTAAACAGTTGCGGGAGAAGACCGGCGTGTCCGTCATGCAGTGTAAGAAAGCGCTTGGAGAAGCCGGCGGAGACCTGCAAAAAGCCGAGGCCATTCTCAAAAAGAATTCTATCGTTTCCGCGCAGAAAAAGTCGGAACGAACGCTCGCCGCCGGTACCGTAGGGAGCTATATCCACGACGGGACTATTGGGGCGATGGTCGTTCTTTCGTGCGAAACGGACTTTGTCGCCAAAAATCCAGAATTCGTTGCGCTCGCCCGCACGCTTTCTATGCAGGTCGCGGCGATGGACCCTGAAAACGAAGAAGACCTGCTCAAACAGCCCTCCATCAAGGACGAAAGCAGAACCGTACACGACCTTTTGAGCGAAGCGGCGCAGAAATTTGGCGAGCGCATTGAGATAAGCCGCTTCGCCCGCCTTTCTGTGCGTTAACCACACATGACGCATCTCATCCTCATCCTCGCCGCGCTTGCGCTTCTCGGCAGTTTCATTGCGCTTACGGACTATGAGATGCGCCGGGGCGTGCGTTTTTTCGCGCTCCGGCGCGCCCAGTTCGACCAGCATATCGAACAGGTCAAGTTTGTCTTAACGCATGTGAATTTCGGCGCATTTCTGCGCGATGAAATGCGACGCATCGCCGACCGCGCGGGCCACGATATCGCCCCTCTTTCGCTCCAAGCGGTGCGCATGGCCGAGCGCCTGCTGACGCGCCTCGTCCGGTATTTCCGTTCTCGGCACGCAGTCGATACCGTTCCGGGAGAAAATGTGAGAGAGTTCGTAAAGACGCTCTCTGATTTTAAAGTCAAACTCAAAGAAACACGGTCAGAAATGACTGAGATACAATAAAGAACAAGCCGGCATAGCTCAGGGGTAGAGCGACACTTTTGTAAAGTGTGGGTCGGGGGTTCAAATCCCTCTGCCGGCTCAAATAATCATTTCTAATCTTGCACTGTCGCCAAGACTATTTCTTTCGCGAATCGTGGATCAAGACCAGATTCTTTAATCCACTGACCCACCAGTCCAAGATCGTCAAGAGACCATCTCCATTTTCCCGTTTGCGCTAATCGCATCATGCCCTCCTTAGTCGCGGTGCCAGTCTCCTTACATGCTTCTTCGCCCAATTTCCCGTAATAAACCTTCCAAAACATGCCAGGATTTTCTCTGTCCGGCCCTATCCTTTGACTTTTCCCCGTCTTAGCAAGATTCAGACGGTACTCCATGAAATCTTTTGACCACGCTTGAGTAATGCCCATTATCGGTGCCATAAGTAGCCATTCTTCTGGCGTGAAAAATGAATTTATTGGTCGCAATTGCTTGACCAACTCCTGATCTAACGGTGCTCCGGTAGTAACCCGCACGAACTCGTCTTCGTTCACAGGGACAAAACTCTTTACTCCTATACCCTCCTCGGCTTTATCTAGAATATCCCGCGTCCGAAGCTCCTCTTCAGAAGGATTAAGTGATCGTTTGAAAAATTCGTCCCCGCGCATATTTTCAGTATTTTACGAGAGCTTCATACTACCAAAAAAGAGCCAGATTCCAAACAAAGAATTATTGCCCTACAGTGGTTGAGGTCGCGAGCGCCCCCTTGGGGAACTGTTTTTCAAGCTCGGCAAGCGACGTAAAACCGTAGTACTGTTTGCCGCTGATGACAAATGCGGGAAGCAACCGGCGTACTTTATTCAGCGTGATGAACGTTTTTAGAGCGCCAAGGTCGAGGTTGTAGTCGAAAGAGTAGACACGCAGGCTGGGGTACGTGTCGTGTAGGTAGGAAAGCGCGTAACCGGCTTTGTTGCAATCAGCACAGTCTCCCGCGTTGCTGTAGAAATACAGGATAGTCACTGGCTTCGTGCCGCAGGCGATTGCAAGCTGTTTCGTGATGAGGTAGTCGCGGATCTCGAGCAGAGAATACTGTTGCTTAAGGCGTATCACTTGTGGGTTATCGTTCCCAAGCTGGTTCTCGGCGTACGAGAGGCGATTTCCCAGGTCAGCGAGACTGCTAATGAGCGTCGTCGATGACGCGATACTGTCGCACGGCGCCGCTTCAAGCAAGGAGAACTGCGTATCAAGCGAGAGCGCGTCAATCGAAAGCTGGTCCTCTATGGTTGAGAGTTCGGCGATGCGCGCATTATTGAGGTAATCGACCGCATACGCAATCGTGCCGGCGAGCGCAATCGTGATGCCGAGGGCCATGAGCGCATTCCTTGCGGCAAGCGGCATACTATCCTAGATTAATAACGCCAATCACGGCGCTTGCCGAGCACGACGTCGCTTGTTGCGCGGATAAGCCAAAACGGCGCGACGAGCGGGTAAAGGAACAGATACGAGGCGAGACTGAGCGCGATATTTCCCGGCGTCTTTGAAATGTATTTGCCGGTCGCAATAAATGCAATTGACGCGAGCAATGCGGCAACGGTGAGGAGCACATAAAAGCTTATTGGAAGATAGAACCAATCAAGCGGCTCGTGCGGCATAAGCGCATAGGAAAGCGGGATGCCGTCGCGGATTTCGAATGCAGTAGTTATGTCCTGCGCGAATAAGAAAAGCCCCAGCAGGAAGAGCGCGATACCGCCCACGACCGCGAGCAGTGCAGATGGAAGCACCAGCATGCCGAGCACGCCGTGGCGGCGATTGCCTACGAGGCCGCGGTATTCGCCGAGGATATTCCGAAGAAACCCGCTTATCCAGCGCGTACGCTGCTTGATAAGCCCTGCGATTGTCGCCGGCGTCTTAGTATAGACGCGCGCATGAGGCGCGTTCTCTATCCCATAACCCGCATGCTGGATGCGAAGCGCCATTTCCATATCTTCAGTTTGGTGCCCGTAGCGGAATCCGCCGAGCTTCTCCACGACAGCGCGCCGATAGAATGAAAAAGGCCCCGGCGTGACATACAGGCCGTTAATCGAGGCGAATGTGTGGCGAAGCGTGATGCCAAAGGAATACTCGGCATTTTGCATATGCTGGAGGATATTCTTTGGGCGATGCACCGACATCGCAGCGGTAACGGCCGCAATGCGCATATCTGCAAAACAAGGAACTATTTCACGCAGCGCGTCCGGCTCGACGAAGGAGTCTGCATCAAGGCAGCCGACAAGTTCGGCGCGGGTGGCGGCGATGCCGGTGTTGAGCGCGGTGTGCTTACCGCCGTTTTCTTTGTGGATGATGCGCACTTGCGGGTGTTTTGCGAAGCGCTCCATAGCGGCGGATGTCGCATCGGTGGAGCCGTCGTTTACGAAGATAATCTCAAGCTTTTCTCTCGGATACTCGAGCGCGAGCAATGAATTGCAGGTTGTGGCGACCGTAGCCGCCTCATTCCAGCACGGCACGATAACGGCGACCGAAGGGAGCGCCCTATTGCCGTTGGTGTTTGCTGCAGCGCGTTCCCGCGCATCGCGAGCCGGCTTTGAGAGAAGCGTCACGAGGACGAACGATTCAAAAAATATCGCGATGAAAAGGAAAGGATAAAAAAACATCTCGGGTCCCATAATGGCGTAACTGTAGCATAATCTGCTATATTTGGAGCCATGACTCACGAGGGCCGGCTCCACCCCATTTCCATCGCCGTCCGCGAGATGGCAGACATCTTTGGGCGTATGGGTTTTGGCGTTGTCCAGGGTCCTGAGCTTGAGACGGAGCACTACAATTTTGACGCCCTCAATATTCCCGAGGACCATCCGTCCCGCGATATGTGGGACACATTCTGGATAAAAACAAAAGAGGGCGAAGAAAAAAAGGTATTGCGGACGCACACTTCACCGGTGCAAATCCGTTGGCTCGAGAAACGCGGAGCGCCGACGCGCATCATCGTACCGGGGAAATGTTTTCGCAATGAGGCGACGGACATGACGCATGAGGCGCAGTTCTATCAGCTTGAAGGCCTCGCGATTGATACCGATGTGGCGCTTGCACACTTGAAGGGTACGCTTGAGCGGTTTTGCAAGGAATATTTTGGCAGCGATGCGAAGATTCGCCTGCGCCCGAGCTATTTCCCGTTTACCGAGCCATCAGTCGAGGTGGATGTATGGTTTCCAGCGCAACAGAAATGGCTTGAGGTGATGGGCGCTGGAATGGTTCATCCGAAGGTGCTCCAGAACGCCGGCGTTGACGCAACGAAGTACCAGGGTTTTGCGTTCGGCCTCGGTATCGAACGTTTCGCAATGATTAAGTACGGCATTCCAGACATACGCCTTTTCCATTCGGGCGACATCCGGTTCAATTACGCGTTTAACACGCCATGAAAGTTTCGAGACAATGGCTCCAGACATATTTCGAAAAACCGCTTCCGGACACAGCGGCACTCGCAGACGCACTCACGTTCCACGCATTTGAAATAGACGAAATCAAGGGAGATGTGATGGATGTAAAGGTGTTGCCGAACCGCGCGGCGGATTGCCTCTCCCACCGCGGCATCGCGAAAGAACTCTCTGCCATTCTCAACATCCCCCTCAAATCCGATCCTCTCCGCGAGCCGATAAAAATTATGGACATCGTAAGTCCATATTTAAAAGTGGAGATAGAAGACCCGAAGAAGTGTTCGCGCTATATGGGCGCTCTTGTGAGGGGTGTGAAGGTCAGACCTTCACCAGATTGGTTGAAGGAAGCACTTGAGTCCGTGGAACAGCGCCCCATTAACAACATCGTCGATGCGACTAATTATGTGATGCTCAACATCGGCCAGCCACTTCATGCCTTTAACGCCAAAAGCATCGCAGGTATCATTGTTCGCGGAGCAAAAGAAGCCGAGAATATTACGGTACTGTCGGGTGAAACGTATAAGTTATCTCCGGGGACGCTTTTGATAACGGACGCCAGCACAGGCGCTGCCATCGGCATCGCGGGCGTAAAAGGCGGAAAGCAAGCGGAAATAACCGATGCGACAACCGATATCATCGTTGAGTCAGCGAATTTCGACAGTACAAGCATTCGCCGTGCAGTACAGGCGCTCCGATTCTCCACTGATGCGTCACAGCGTTTCCAGAATCGCCCGTCGCCCGAGCTCTGCGCATATGGCATGCGCGATGTGCTCGCACTCATCCAGGAAATCGCCGGCGGGGAAGTTGTTGGTGTAGTCGATGAGTATCCAGCTCGCCCCGAGCAAAGTCGAGGGGTTTCTATATCGCTCGAGAAGATTAATAGCGTTCTCGGTTCGGATATTTCGAAAGAAGAAGTTGAAAGCGTCTTCGCGCGGCTCGGTCTCGAGATGAAAGTCAAAGGGAATGAATTCACCATCACTCCACCATTCGAACGAACCGACATCACCATTCCCGAAGACCTCGCCGAAGAAGTCGGGCGCATCCAGGGCTACGACCGCATTCCCACTGCCGAACTCCCGCCCATTTCGGAAACGCCGGACCAAGCGCGTTATCGCGGCATCGAGCGGATGAAAGACCAGCTTGTCGAGCAAGGTTTTATTGAAGTTTCGACACAGTCGTTTGTAAAAAAAGGTGATGTCGTTCTTGCAAACCCTCTCGATACGGCGAAGCCCGCACTCCGCCCTTCGCTCGAGGAGACTTTGCAGGAAGCGCTTACAAAGGCCATATATTATGCGCCGCTCGTACTCGCTCCGAACGAAAAGCCGAAACTGTTTGAAGTCGGGACCGTATTCTCGAAAAAGGGTGAGCACCTTGAACTGCGAACTGTGCCCTCCGTAGCTTTAGCGAAGGAGGGTGACCTCACAAAAATCAAACTCGAAGACTACGGGAAGGACTATAAGCCGAAACAATACAAGCTAGGAACATACAAACCGTTTTCTGCCTATCCGTTCATCGTGCGCGACATCACATTTTGGGTTTATTCGGCGGAGGGAGAGACGCCGCCCGGACCAGATGTAGGGGAGATAAAAATGAAAGAGCTCATTCGTGAGCATGCTGGCCCGTTACTCGTCCAGATATATCTTTTGGATCGTTTCCCCAAAGAAGGACGCATTTCTTATGCTTTCCGTCTCGTTTTTCAGTCCACAGATCGGACACTCACTGACGCAGAAGTGAACGCGGTTATGGCGGACATTTCCGGTGCCCTTTCCCAAATAGGACATGAGGTGCGCTAGCCACTTCCGCCCTGCAAATGGGGGCATTTTGTGATAGAATAGGGGTACTAGGAACATGGCTAAAATGGCTAAGAAAATGGGTAAAAAACGCGTCCCGCCCCTTCCAAAGAAGGGGCGGGACGCGGGAGCATATGACGCCTCCTCGATTACGGTTCTCGAGGGACTCGAACCGGTCAGGAAGCGCCCGGGAATGTACATCGGGACGACTGGCCCCGAAGGTCTCCACCACCTCGTTTGGGAAATATTTGATAATGCGCGCGACGAGGCGATGGCGAATCGTTGCGACAGCATCGAAGTTGCGCTCCTGCCCGACAATTACGTGCGCGTCGCGGACAACGGCAACGGCGTTCCCGTCGGCATCCATCCGAAAACAAAAGTCTCTGCGCTTGAGACCATCATGACCACGCTCCATGCGGGCGGCAAATTCGACAATAAAGCGTACAAAGTCTCGGGCGGCCTTCACGGCGTTGGCGCGTCGGTGGTGAATGCGCTCTCCGAACATGCAAAGGTCGTCGTGCATCAGGACGGCGGCGTGCACGTGCAGGAGTATAAAATCGGCAAGCCCCTCGCGAAAGTGAAAAAGATTGGTGCGACGAAGGAGCATGGCACCATCGTGCTTTTCAAGCCGGACGCGGTTATTTTTAAAGAAGGCGTTGAGTGGAATTGGGACAAGATTGTAACGTACCTGCGGCAGCAAGCGTATCTCGTGAAGGGTGTGCGCATTGCGATGATGGATGCGCGCACAAACAAGGATGCATTCGAGACTGACACCATCTTTTTGCGCGAACGCGCGCTCGGCGTCCCGTCAGTCACCTTTTATTTTGAGGGCGGCCTTAAGTCGCTCGTCGCGTTCCATAATAAGCATCAGACGCCGGTCCACAAGAATATTTTCTACGTAGACCGCCAACTTGATAAAGTTTCCGTTGAAGTAGCCCTCCAATACGTCGATGACATTACTTCGAGGATTACTGCTTTTGCGAACAATACCTATAACAGCGAAGGCGGCACCCATGTCACCGGATTCAAGACGGCGCTCACGCGCGCGCTCAATACCTACGGCAGGAACGCGAACATCCTGAAAGAGAAAGACGAAAACTTTACAGGCGACGACGTGCTTGAAGGCATTACGGCGGTCATCTCCGTGAAGCTTCCGGAAATCCAATTTGAAGGGCAGACAAAGAGCAAGCTCGGCTCGATGGAAGCGCAAGGCGCGGTCTCGACCGTCTTCGGCGAGGCGTTGAACGCATTTCTCGAGGAGAATCCCGACGACGCGCGCGCCATCATCAATAAAGTACTCCTCGCGCTGAAGGCAAGGAAAGCGGCGAAAGCCGCGAAGGATTCCGTACTGCGCAAGGGGGCACTCGAAGGAATGACGCTTCCGGGGAAGCTCGCAGATTGCCAGACCAAGAGCGCCGAAGAAGGGGAGCTGTTCATCGTCGAGGGAGACTCGGCCGGCGGCTCGAGCAAGCAAGGGAGGGACCGCCGCACGCAAGCGATTTTGCCGCTCCGGGGCAAAATCCTCAATGTAGAGCGCGCGCGCATTGACCGCATGATCGCCTCGGTCGAAATTCGTGCGCTCGTCATCGCAATGGGCACCGCTATTGGGGACGTATTCGACATTTCAAAATTGCGTTATCACAAAATCATCATCGCGACTGACGCCGACGTTGATGGCGCGCACATTCGCACGCTTCTCCTCACGCTCCTCTATCGCCATTTCAGGCCAATTATTGAGGGCGGCTTCA
Source organism: uncultured Candidatus Saccharibacteria bacterium (assembly GCA_964590695.1). Taxonomy (GTDB): domain Bacteria; phylum Patescibacteriota; class Minisyncoccia; order Phycocordibacterales; family Phycocordibacteraceae; genus C7867-001. The sequence continues at coordinate 1,202 of CAZPXA010000011.1, read as the reverse complement.
TCTACATCGCCCAACCGCCTCTCTATAAAATTACGAAAGGGAAGGCGGTTGCGTACGCGTATTCGGACAAAGAAAAAGAATTTGTACTGAAGGAGATGAATGACGCAAGTATCCAGCGCTACAAAGGCCTCGGCGAGATGAATCCGAGCGAGCTGTGGGAGACCACCATGGACCCTTCAAGGCGCGTCCTGAAGCGCGTGAGCGTCGAGGACGCTGAAGCTGCCGACCGCATCTTCGATATCCTCATGGGTACCGACGTCGGCTCCCGCAAAAGCTTCATCCAATCAAATGCGAAGCTTGCGAACTTAGACGTTTAGCCGCCGAGGATGGTCAGTTTCGTGGAAGCGCTGTTATTGTCCAGGTTCAATTCCGCAACGGTGCGGTCGAAGTTCGCCGTAATTGAAATCATCTTATCCGCTCCGGCGGTCGCTTGGTCAAAACCGAGCGTGTAATCAATGCTGTCGCCCGGGTTAAGCGATTGCTGGGGCTGCGATTGATAGAGGAAGAAGGACTGTGTCGGAATTGTCGCGCTAAAGCGCCATGAGCCGCTCGCGTTCGTACCGACATTTTTAATGGTGAAGCTCACTGCCGGGCGTCTGCCGGAGGGGACAGTCGAAGTCGCGATAAAGGAGTCGGCGGACGAGGTAGCGAGATAGCCGATTGCCTTGATGGTGACAACAAGGTCGGGAAGGCCGGTGAGCGCGTTTGTCGCAGCCGCTCCGCTTATCTGGACGACACTCGTCGTCTTCTCTCCGGGAGTCGTCGGGGCCGGTTTCGCCTCGGCTGGTGCCGCCGGTTTAGAAGGGGTAGAACTTACTTCGGTGGAAGGGATTGTCGTCGTCGCAGTTGGCGTCGGAACGACCGAGAGGGAAGCCGTGGAAGGGTTGAATACCGAGCCGAGATAGACGGCGGCCGAACCGAAGCGTGTCACTACCTCCGGAACATAGCGCGCCGAATAGACGGCGAGCCACATGCTCGCGCCAATAAGCGCGACAAAACCCACTATCGCGAGGGTATTCACCATTACAGTGCGGTTTGAAACAGTCTGTTCGGCCTCATTCATACATATGATACATACCACGGTGTACTTTTCCTGTCAAGCTCCGAGGCTTGACAGGGTTGCTACAATGGTGTATTGATTGATAAGAAGATATGAGGGGAATTATCGACTTTACGGTCCGGCTCATTCGAGCCGGGAAGCG
>CAZPXA010000010.1:14668-18343 GCA_964590695.1 uncultured Candidatus Saccharibacteria bacterium | reverse complement strand
CGGGACGGGTATAGACGACAGAAGAGGCGACGCGGCGCTCTTCGACTGACGCGTCTTTACCGAGGACGCCTGGCAGGCGGCGTGTGACGGCGTCTACGACGGCGAGCGCCGGTATCTCCCCGCCCGTGTACACGGCTTCTCCAACTGCAAATTCTTTTACTATTGCTAGAGTTTTGAGGATTTTCTTCGCGCGTTCGTCAATGCCCTCATAGCGACCGCAGACAAGCACGACGTCGCTATATTTCGCGAGCACGTCAGCGTCTCTGTTCGTAAACTGCTTCCCGCTCGGTGAGAACCACACGATTACTGCCTCTGATTTCCTTTTCCCTCCTCGTGGACTCGTCGGGATCCGCAATGCCCGTTGAACAGCGCGGACAACGGGCATTGCGGACATCACCATCCCGGGGCCGCCGCCGTACGGGCGCTCGTCTACTTTTTTGTATCCATTTATTCCCTGCCTGCCGGCAGGCAGGTCCACAAAATCACGCGGGTTTTGGTACGCGATTTTAATTTTCTTCTCCTTCCGCGCCCGCCCGATAATGGACGCGCTTAAATACGCGTCGCAGGCATCTTGGAATAATGTGATTAAGTGAAAATTCATTCTTATCTACGGATTAGTTATGACTATCTTGTGTCGATTTTAATCATTTTGATAATCTCAGGAAATGTCGGTGCGGTAAAATGTCCCTTTTTATTCTTATAGATGACAATATGTGCCTTCTTTAATTTCTTTCTATATTTTTCAGCGTGAGAAACTGGGACGATGTCATCATCTTTTGAGAAGAAGATATGGAGATTTTTACAATTTCTTTCAATTAAAGAAATGTTTGTTTTGAGTTTGAAACCACCCACCAAATCTTCTGTGGGCAAACTCCCATCAAAAGGTGTACACACCAGATACACCGAAAGAACTCTTTTAGACAGCTTGTGTTCAGATAAGTATTTCGCAAGAAAAATCCCTCCGAGAGAGGAGCCTATTAGAATAAAATTGTTTCTAAGGAGCGGTAAATGTCTCTCGAACCAAATTTTCCAGTCTCTATACTTCGCATTGTCTTGCAAGGGCATCCGTGGTCTGATAATTTCGAATTTCTTGCCTAATTTATCTTCGAGATCGGCCTCCCAATATGGTCTCTTCTTGGTTGAAACTTTTCTTGTTTTTAACCAATGCACATAATCCTTGTCGTTTTTGAAAGTCATTCCGCCATGGATCATTAGTATCTGGCGTTTCTTTTTCATGATTAAAGCTCCTCCACAACTTGGTCGACGGTTTTATGTTCCATTTCGCGTTTGCCGCCGACGGGCTCGTTTATTTTGAGGTTCACGCGCGCGTTCCCTTTCATCCCGGCGACTCGCAGGAGTATGCGAAGAGCCTCGGCGGTCTTGCCGCTCTTGCCGATAACCTTGCCCATATCCTCGGGGTGGACGGTGAGCGTGAGAAGCACACCCATTTGGTCAATGGTGCGCGTCGTCTCCACCGCCTCGGGGTGGTCGACGATAGCTTTTACCGCGTATTCGAGAAATGCCTGGTCTGGTTCCATTTTAGCTCGCCGAAGCCGTCTCGGCGGAGGCGGCTCCACTCACTGAAGTTTCTTCTTTAATTTCAGTAACCGGAGCGGGTGCAGTTTCAACTTTTTCTTTTTTGATAGGGGTATGTTTCGAGAGTACATTCACCTTCTTTCCAGCAATAACGCCTTTATTGATAAGGAGATTTTTGATGGAATCTGTCGGCTGTGCGCCCTTACTTATCCAATGCGTTACTTGCTCCTCGTTCAGCGTGAGTGCTTTGCTTCTTGGATTGTATGTGCCGAGGAGTTCCACGATATTGCCAGCCTTCGCCGCACGCTCCCTCTCGAGAACGACGATGCGAAACGCCGGATCGTTGGTCCGGCCGATGCGCTGAAAGCGAATCATGAGCATGAAAGCGACTATAGCAGAAACGGTAAACTATTGCTAGAGTACTGGAAAATGGCGGCAGAAATATATGAAGGCCCGATAACGATGACCAGAAAGGGTATCGGTTTTTTTGCTATCGAGGGTAGAGAGGAAGACTTGATTGTCCCGTCTGAATGGGCGGGGCGCGCGCTCCACGGGGACATCGTGAAGGTCGTTCCCGCCGGTTCAATCCAAGATACCAAAACCGGCGGGACACGTCCGGCGGGAAAGGTGGTTGAAATCGTTTCGCGCGCGCGCGAAACATTTGTCGGCACGCTCATAGATGAAAATGGACTGATGCTTCTTATGCCGGACTACAAGAAGATGTATGTGCCGCTCGTTATTCTCGACAGAGGCGAGACGCAAGTGGGATATAAAGCGCTGGTTCGTCTCGTAAGTTGGGATGCAGACAAAGAATACCCGCTCGGGAAAATTGAAGAAGTCATCGGTAAGGCGGGCGTGCACGAGACCGAGATGCGCGCGCTCGCTTTGGGCCAAGGATTCTCAAGCGAATTTCCTCCGGGGGTTGTTGCGGATGCGGAGTTGCTTGAGAAAAATGGCGCCACAATGCTCGCCGCGGAGGTGACAAGAGGAACACGAAGGGATTTTCGTTTCATACCAACTTGCACAATAGATCCGTACGACGCAAAGGACTTCGACGACGCTCTGTCCGTAGTCCAGCTTCCAGATTCCAGCTTCCAGATTGGCGTCCATATCGCCGACGTGTCGTTTTTTGTGAAGCCGGGCACCGCACTCGATACAGATGCCGCCCTGCGCGCCACGAGCGTATACCTTGTCGACCGCACCATCCCGATGCTCCCAGAAGTGCTCTCCAACGACCTTTGCTCGCTGAAGCCGGATGAAGACCGCCTCGCGGTCTCAGCGGTCTTCACGCTGGACAGCAAGGCAAATATCGTCAGTGAATGGTTTGGTGAGACGGCTATCCACTCGAACAAGCGCTTTACCTATGAAGAAGCGCAGGAGGTGCTCGACCGCGGTTCCGGCACGATGCATAAGGAGCTTTCGACGCTCCTCGCTCTCTCGAAAAAGATTCGCGCGTCCCGAGCGAAGCGAGGGGCCATTGAATTCGACACCGCAGAAGTAAAGGTTGAGCTTGACGCGGAGGGGAAACCGGTCGCGATTCGCCTTAAGGAACGAAAGGAGACGAACCTCCTCATCGAGGATTTTATGCTCCTCGCGAATGAAGCGGTGGCGAAGCGCCTCGCTATGCTCGGCACGAAAGGCGTTTCGCCTTTCGCATCGTTGTACCGCGTGCACGATGAGCCCGACGCTGACCGTATTGAGAATCTCGCACATCTTCTGCGCGTTATGGGGTATCATCTTAAAACGGCAGGAAACGGAAAGGTAACCGGCGCCGAATTGAATAAACTTTTGGAGGCGGTGAAAGGGAAGCCCGAAGAATATCTTGTAAAGACCGCGACCTTGCGGTCAATGAGCAAAGCGGTCTATGCGACGCGTAATATCGGCCACTTCGGCCTCGCCTTTGATTTCTATACGCACTTCACTTCCCCTATTCGCCGCTATCCCGACCTCGTTATACATCGGCTTCTTAAAGCGCATATTAATGGGGGCACGCCGATAATGGCCGAAGAAATGCAAGAGTTTGACACACTCGCGCTCCATGCCTCGGAGCGTGAGGTCGCGGCCTCTGATGCCGAGCGCGATTCAATAAAAATGAAGCAGGTGGAATTCCTTGCCGGCCGCGTCGGTGAAGAGTTTGAT
>CAZPXA010000010.1:0-14658 GCA_964590695.1 uncultured Candidatus Saccharibacteria bacterium | reverse complement strand
CTGTTATCTCGGGCGTCACCGAGCGCGGGCTGTATGTAGAGGAAAAGACTACACATGCCGACGGCATGATAAATGTCCGTGTGCTTGGCGATCCCGCCTTTGGCGGGACAAGTGACTACTTTGAATACGACGAAAAGCACTATCGCCTCGTCGGCCGCCGCACGAAAAAGGTGTACCAGCTCGGCGACCCCATCAAGGTTAAGTTGACTGCGGCACGCATAGTAGAGAAGGAGTTAGATTTTGTTCCGGCGTAATTATTTCTTCAACAGCTTCAAAAAGTCTGCTACCGATAATCGGGCTTGTTTCAAAATACTTGCGAGGTCCTTTCGCGAGATGTCCTTTGAGTGATACGGGACGGTTGCATAACGCGTCGGGTCGGAGGAATGCCGTAAATGAATGTGGCTTCCCCGCTGGCGCACACTATAAAATCCCGCTTTCCGAAGCGCGCGGACAATGGTTACCGCGCGCAACATCGGGACGATGCTCATGCCGTGAGCGCAACAACTCCCGAGAGGCGCCCGAGCTTCCCGCGAGCGACTATATGCCGTTCGTCGTCAATAACGACCTTCCCATCATCAAACGCAACCTCGCACAGCAGTTCTATAAGGTCCTTTGCCATATACTTTGCGTCAGCAAGCGTTGTCCCCTGCGTCATCGTTTTGTTGAAACTCGGAACTTCGACGAGATACATCTTCTCATCCGCGTTGTCGCGCCAAATGGATGCGTTGAAATTCCCGTATTTCGTCTTAATGAGGTATTTCTTCTTCATACGCCTAGTATAACACATATGTCACCGCTGCTCGCATCCCTGAAAAAGAATTGGATTTTGTTCCCGTCATGTAAACCCGACATGTTCCTTGTTGAACACGGTCGTTAGACTTATGGAACAGGTGGTTTACTGTTATTTTGCAACTTGAACTGCATCTTCAAATTTAACTGATAGCAACTTCGATACTCCATCATTCCCCATGGTGACGCCGTAGAGAATAGAGGTGCGGCTCATCGTCTCGCGGTTGTGCGTGATGACGATAAGCTGGGACCTCTTCGCGAGGTTCTCCATTATATCGCCATAGCGGCGGCTGTTCGCCTCATCAAGCGCCGCATCGGTCTCGTCGAGGATGAGAAACGGCGGCGGGTTCACCTGGCTCATGGCGAAGATAAGCGCGATGCTCGTCAAGGCGCGTTCGCCGCCCGAGAGCTGCATGAGTGAGCGGATTTTCTTTTTCGGCAGATTGACGGCTATTTCGATGCCCGGCCGTTCTTTTTCTTCTAGTACTTCGTCGCGGAACTCCTCAGTATCTTCGCCCTCCTCTTCGTCGGGCTCGAGTTCTTCTAGAGTCAAGCGTGCGCCGCCCCCGCCGAACATCAGCGCGAAATATTCGCCGAACGACGCGTTCACCTTCGCAAGCCCGTCGGAGAAGTGCTTCGCAAGTTCCGTATCCAAATCATCAATAAGAGAGCGGAGTCCTGCCGCAGACTTCGCGAGGTCGTCGAGCTCTTTGGCAAGAAACGCTTCCCGCTCGGAAACTTCTTTGTGCTCTTGGCGTATTTCTTCGCCTGTGCCACCGGCTTCTTCAAGGCGGATTTTCGTACGCTCCAGCGTGCGCCTGCGCTCCTCCTGCACACGGCGTTCCTCCGCTGGAAGTTGAGAGAGGAGCTCGTAGGAGACGGCAGCGGCACCACCAAGCGCAAGTGCCTCCGCCTTATCGCGCTCAAGCGATTCGGCGAGCAGCGCGAGTTCGTATTCGCGCGCCTCGGCCTTTGCGACCATGCCCTCCTCATGCGCCTTGGCTTGCGCGAAATCAAGGATGCGGCGGCGTATCTCGCGGCCGGTCTCCTCGAGCGCGACCATCGCTTCGCGCGCGCGCGCGCGTAGGGCCTCGGCGCGCTCGAGGTCGGCTGATACTGTTTTAAATTTTTCGGCGAGCGCAGAGTGTTCTCGCTCGAGTTTAAATACGGCGTCTTCCTCGTCGGTGAGGCGTTCATTACTAAGCGACCCGTGGCGTGCGAAGAAGAATTTGACTGCGCCCCTGATGGCGGCAAGTGCCGCCCGTAGTGCATCAACAGTATCGCCAGCGCTTTCAGCCTGTTTCTCGACTTCGGTGTGGAGCGCTTCGAGTTCTTCGCGCGGCACTTTTGCATACGGCTTGTGCGCGACCGCTATCACGCGGCGTTTTACCTCCGCGAGCGCTCCCTCGATGCGGCCCATATCGCGAGAGAGGGTCGCTCGCGCGTTTGAGAGTTCGGAAACTTCACGCTCTGCCTTTTGCAGGGCCTCGACGCGACGCTTGGCCTCATTATCAAACTTTCCGCCGGAGGCGCCCGCCTGACTGGCCGGCAGGGACCCGCCTTCGGCGGGCGGGTCTGCGATTCGGTCGAGTTCGGCGCTCGCCACCGCAAGCCGCTCCGCCGCGCCTTGCTTCTCCTTAGCGACTTTTAACTTTTCGCGCGAAAGATACAAATCCTCAATGGCGAAATAGGTTTGAGAAAGCTCGATAAGCTTGGAACGAAGTTCATCGGCGCGCTCAAGCTTCTTGACTTGGTTCTCGAGGAAGCGCAGGTGCGGCATCAATTCTCTTCGCAGAGAATTGACCTGCGCGATGTTCTCTTCGGTCTTCTCGAGCTTCTTCGCCGCCTCCTGTTTCTTGAACTCATAGAGCTTGAGCCCGAGCGCGTCCTCGAGCATCGCGCGGCGCTCCCGAGGGGACGCGAGCAGTATCCTATCCGCCTCACCTTGGGAAATAATGTGGTGCCCCGATTCGCCGATGTTCGCGCCGGCGAGAAGCTCGCTTACATCTCGGAGTCGTACGCGCGAGCCATTAATGGAATACTCACTCGTACCGTCCCGGAAGACTGTACGCTCAATGGACACTTCGTCAAAATCTATCCTAAATTGCCGGTGGGAATTATCGAAAACGATAACGACTGCCGCGCGATTCGCCCTTGAGGTCGTGTGCGAACCTCCCCAGATAAGGTCCTCCGCCCTCTTGCCGCGCATGCTCTTCATCGACTGCTCGCCCAAGGCGAAGCGGAACGCTTCGGCGACATTTGACTTGCCCGAGCCGTTTGGCCCGACGATCGCCGTGATGGAATTTGAAAAGTCCAAGACCGTTTTCTTGGCGAACGACTTAAACCCGACTATTTCCAGCCGCTTCAACATTGTTTTCGTATTGTATCAGAGGAAATCCGGGTCAGAACCATCGCATCTTTGTAAGTCCGGCTTCGGCGGCGGATTGTTCGGCTTCTTGTTTTGAACGACCTTCCCCGCGAGCGATTTCGGAGGCGCCGATGAAGACGCCGACGGTGAAGCGCTTGTCGTGGTCGGGACCGACCTCCGAAAGCGTCTCATAAACGGGCGTGATACCGCGCTTCTCTTGTGCGAGTTCTTGAAAACGGCTTTTCGCGTCTTGGTATGAACGCTTCGCGATAACATCGTCGAGCTTGCCGTAGAGATTTTTTGCGATAAACGCTTCGGCGGCCTTGTATCCCGAATCAAGATAAATAGCGCCGATAATTGCTTCAAACGCGTCCGCAAGTATCACGTCGCGCGCCCTACCGGTATCCTTCGCCTCGCCTTTCGAGAGTAAGAGATAATCATTAACGCCGAGCAATTGCGCGCTCGCGGCAAGGGAGACGGTGTTGACGAGCGCTGCGCGGTACGCAGTGAGTTCGCCTTCGGCAACGCTCGGAAACTTTTTGAAAAGGAAATCGGTAGTGGCAAGCTCGAGGACGGCATCGCCGAGAAATTCCAAGCGCTCATTGTGAGAACCTGCGTAATCGTGATGCTCATTGAGGTATGAGCGATGCGTCAGCGCCCCGACTAAAAGATCGGGGTTGTTGAATGAAATATCAAGTTGTTTTGCGAATAAGGAAAAATTAGGCATGAGTACTCGTACCTCGGGTTACCTCGGCACCTGCGGCATGGTCGAGAAGCTTCTGGACGGCCGCAGTCACGATGGGGAGCATATCATCGTAAAAGTTAAGGTCAATGATGTCCTGGAGGCGGAACCATTTGGCGTCGTCGAGCCCGCCGCTCTTCTTCAGCACCAACGGCTCGAAGCCGCTTGAGGCGAGGAAGAACCACACATGCTTGCGTACCTTCCCCTTCTCCGGATGCGAGGCGACATATTCGTTCTCGCCGACGCGGCCTTCCACCCTCGCGGTGAGGCCAAGCTCTTCTTTAATAACGCGCGCGACGCCCGCTTCGAGCGTGGCGTCTTCTTCGATATGGCCTTTCGAGAGCGTCCATCGGCCGAACACATCGTGCACAAGCGCCAGATAATACTGCCCGTCGTGCTTGGCGTAGACTATGGCGCCCCCCATTTTTTCTACAGGCAGTTCTTCGCGCTTTACTTTCTTATTGCTTCCCTGTTCGTCTTTGCCGGGCTCGCCAAGCTCTTTATATACCGCGCCGAGGACGCCGTTGACGAACCGGCCGCTTGACTCGCCGCCAAAGGTCTTGGCGAGCTCGATGGCTTCGTTGATGGCGACCTTCGCCGGTACCTGCGTGCGGTCAGCGAAGAGGAGCTCGTAGAGCCCGATGCGCAGGATATTGCGGTCAACCGGCGCGATGCGCTCCAGAGGCCAGTCCGGCGCCGCCTTTTCAATAACGAGGTCCACATCCTCCTTCTTGGCAAGCACTCCCTTGAGAAGATTGTCCATAAAAGGCCTATCGGTATCGTCGCCGCCGAATTCCTCAATGTTACGCGCCAAAATGGAGAGGGCATCTTTGCCAGATGCATGGGTGGTATCCCATTCAAAAAGAGTCTGGAGAACAACGGAGCGCGCAAGGTGTCGATTCGCCATGGAAAGAGCTGTACAAGTAGTATATCAAATACAAGGCACTAGGCTCTAGGCACTAGTGGAAAAGCTAGAGCCTAACGCCTAGTGGCTAGCGCCTAGTTTAGGCCCCGCCGCCGAAACCGCTCCGGGCCTTCGGCCGTTCTTTGAAAAACTTGCCTAGAAATCCTTTAGAGGTTTTGGCCTCTGCGTTTGCATGCATCTCGTGCGCGTGTTCGTGGGTGTGCGCTGGTATCGGTTCGGTATCCGGGCCCTTGACCGTCTTTTCCCTACGCTCTGTTTTTGTTTTTTGTGTATAAATCTGCTTGCCGCGATAGACACCAGTCACTTCATCAATGCGATGCGGAAGGCGGAGATTGCCGCTCTCTGTATCCTTCACGATATTGATTGCCGAGAGCGCGTGGTGCGACCGGCGATTGCCGGTGTGTCCCCTCGTATGGCGCATGCGAACTGACATATATAAGTAGCCTATCATGCGATACATAAAAATCAAAGCGCCGCCGGTGGGGCGACGCTCTTACACCACGAACGAACGCACCCTGTTTAAGCGCGCCTGTCCGTAATTCAGTTAGGAGGACGAGTGAGAAAGGCGAGGACCCTTTGTTCGGTCTCGGACGGATTTCCCTCGTCGAGGACATACTCGGGGCAAACGCCTACGCGTCGTTCTTCGAAAGGGCACGTTTGCGCCCGTTGTTTTACACAACAGACGCAGAGCGTAACCCCTTGGTTGAAGTCATCCATCCCGAGGATGGACAGTGCTTCTTTCTGGTCACGCATATGCACTAGCCCATGCGTGGCTCCTTCTTCCTCTTTTTCCATATTCCTCCAATCTAAAGATCGCTGTGTCCATCCCCTATGGCTGGACACGAATATATTGTAGCTTGAATTGTTAAAAAATCAAAGCGAGATGAAGGAACGGCGGTGGATAATGCAGGGGCCGTGTTTTTTGAGTTTCCGATAATGAAGTGCTGTGCCGTAGCCTTTATGGATGTCAAAACTATATTCGGGGAATTTTTTTGAAAGGCGCTTCATTTTCCGGTCGCGCAACACCTTGGCCACGATGGAGGCCGCGGCGATGATGGGAATGTGGTCGTCGCCGCGGATAATCGTTTTTTGATTCACATACTTCCGTGGCGCATAGAGCGACCCATCAAGAAGAATCTTGCACTCTTCTGGCTTCCCGATAATCTTCTTCACAACTCGCGCCAAAGCTCTTTTCGTCGCGCTCACTATGCCGTATGTATCTATCGTCCCGGCGCCAGAGAATGCAACCGCATATTCAAGTATCCCTTCTTTTCTTAGTTTCTTAAATTTTGCAAACCACTCTTCCCGCTGTTTTTCGGAGAATTTCTTAGAGTCTCGTATCCCCTTAAACAACTGTTTTGTTTTTTGTATGTTGTGCTTTGTGCGTATCGCGGCCACCGCTATCGGCCCCGCCAAAGGGCCTCGGCCTGCCTCATCTACCCCAAGCAGAAACTTCATATAGAAAGTATATACCCAGCACCAACAGTTAGTGCTCGGGTATACTGTCCCCAATGGCGAGCAGATTCATCCACCTCCACACGCACAGCCACTATTCGTTCCTCCAGGCACTGCCGAAGGTGGACGAGTTGGTTGAGAAAGCGGTGAAGGAGGGTATGGACGCGCTTGCCTTGACCGACTCGGGCAATATGCATGGCGCGATAGAGTTCTATAAGGCGGCGGCGAATGCGGGGATAAAGCCGATACTCGGCGTTGACGCGTATCTCGCCCCGCGCTCGCGCCACGAGAAGGACCCGAATATAGACGCGAAGCGCTCGCGCATCGTGCTTCTCGCCAAGACGAATCAGGGGTACACCAACCTGCTTGCGCTCGTGACGAAGTCGTGGACGGAGGGATTCTATGAACGCCCGCGCATGGATAAAGAAATTCTGCGCCGATATGCGTCGGGCATTATCGCAATCATCCCCTCCTTCGCCGGGGATGTTGCGCAGTGCCTGCGCGCGGGCGATGCGGACGGCGCCGCGGCCGCCCTCGCAGAATTCAAAGATATTTTCGGAGCCAATGACGTCTACCTGGAAATTACACACCACCCGAAGGTTGCCGGGCACGAAGCATTGCAACAACAGATTATCGGGCTTGCCCGCCAAAGTGGTATTCCTCTTGTTGGGCAGAACGATGTGTATTATCTCTCGCCAGAGGACCGCGAGGCGACCGAGATTATGCGCCGAATCGGGCAAGGCGGGCGCGGCAAGAATGAGGATGAGGACTTCTCTTTCATCAGCGGAAAGGCCGCGGAGGCTCTTTTCAAAAATACTCCCGAGGCACTGGAGAATGCTCGGCGTATCGCCGACCGCTGCAACGTATCCTTTGACCTCGGAAAATGGACTTTCCCAACCGTGCCCGTCTCGCCGGGCTTCAAAAACCATGACGAGGAACTGCGGGCGAAGACATATGCCGGCATCGCCGCGCGCCGGCTGGAAGAATCGAAAGAGAACATCGACCGCATCGAATATGAGTTGAAAATTATTATCGGCAAGGGCTTCGCAGTATATTACCTCATCGTCGCCGACCTTCTCGCGTTCGCGCGAAATGCGGGCATCCTCACCACCACACGCGGGAGCGCGGCCGGGAGTTTCGTGGCATATCTCACCGGCATCACGAACGTGAACCCTCTTTTTTATAAGCTGCCCTTCGAGCGGTTCCTCAATCCCGAGCGCCCAAAGGCGCCAGACATCGATATGGATATAGCTGATAATCGCCGCGACGAAATGATTGCGTATACAAAGCAGAAATACGGCGAAGACCATGTCGCGCAAATCGGCACTTTCGGCACCATGATGGCGCGGGCGGCGGTACGGGATGTCGCGCGGGCGCTTGGCCATTCTTATACCACCGGCGACCGTATCGCAAAACTTATTCCGCTCGGCTCCCAAGGTTTCCCAATGACCATTGACCGTGCGCTCGAGCTTGAGCCAGATTTGAAAGCCTTATACGACGGAGATGATGATGCGCGTGAGACCATTGACCTTGCAAAACGCATCGAGGGATGCGTCCGGCACGTCGGCGTCCACGCGGCGGGCGTTGTTGTCGCGCCGACGCCGCTCATCGAATGGTCGCCCATTCAGCCGGACCCGAAGGGCACCGGTAAGCTTATTACGCAATACGACATGTATTCCATCACCGACGAGTACGGCGGCGTTGGGCTCCTGAAATTTGATTTCCTCGGCATCAAGAATCTCGCCATCCTCGCCGACGCGGTCGCGCGAGTGGCGGAAACAAGAAATGTGGTCGTGGATATTGAAAATATCCCTTTGGATGATGCGAGAACGTTTGAGATGCTTGCGCGCGGCGAAACCGAGGGTACATTCCAATTAAACGGCTCCGGCATGACCCGATGGCTTAAGGAGCTACGGCCGACGACCATTCACGATATCAATGCGATGGTCGCGCTGTACCGCCCGGGCCCGATGGAAACGATTCCCGCGTACATTGAGCGCAAACACAACCCGAAGCTCATCCGCTACCTTGACCCGCGCATGAAAGAATTCCTTGATTTCTCATACGGGATTCTCGTGTACCAAGACGATGTGCTCCTCACCGCCATTAAGCTCGCCGGTTATTCTTGGCTCGAAGCGGATGCGCTTAGGAAAGCGATGGGCAAGAAAATCCCGAAAGTTATGCATGCGGAAAAAGAGAAATTGCTTAAGGGCTTTGTTGAATATGGGAAGCTCCCCACACAGTTGGCGGAGAAATTGTGGAAGCTCATAGAGCCCTTTGCCGCATATGGATTCAATAAAGCCCACGCGGCGAGTTATGGAAAAGTCGCATACCAAACCGCTTATATGAAAGCGAACTATCCGGTCGAATACCTCTCTGCCCTTCTTACCGCCGATTCGGGCGATACAGGACAAATAGCCATTTTCGTCGCAGAGGCGAAGCGCATGAACATCCCTGTACTACCGCCAGACGTGAACGAGAGTGGGAGCGATTTCACCATCGTCAGTGACGAGAAAAACATGATTCGTTTTGGTTTGTCATCCATCAAGAACTTCGGCGAAGGTATCTCCGAAGCGATTATTGCAGAACGCGATTCACGCGGTCCTTTTAAAACGCTTTCTGACTTCCTCTCTCGTATCGGCTCGAAGAATCTTAACCGAAAATCCCTTGAGTCGCTCATCAAATGCGGCGCACTTGATTCGTTGGACGAGCGGAGCACATTGCTCGAAAATATCGAGATGCTTCTCGCCTTCCATCGGGAAACGACTGCCCTCGCTCCGCAAGATTCCCTTTTCTCCGCCTTAGGCGGATCCGCCTCCGGCGGAGGCGTATTCGGTCTGCCCTTGCTCGTTCTCCCCGCAGGGAAACCGACCTCGCTTCTTGACAAACTTGCGTGGGAAAAAGAATTACTCGGCATTTATGTAAGCGGCCACCCGCTTGACGCCCACGAGGCAATGACGAAGAAAGTAAAGCTCTCGCTCGCGAAAATAAAAGAAGAGCCGCAGCCGGGGATGACGGTTATCCTGCCGGTTCTCGTTGTCCTTACGCGCTCCATTCTCACCAAAAGCGGCGAAAAAATGGTATTTCTCACCATCGAAGACATGACGAGTTCTATTGAAGCGGTTGTCTTCCCGAAGCTCTTTAAAGAACATACGGCTGTTGTTGTGCCCGGCGCATGCCTTCTCGTAAAAGGCAAAGTTTCTATTCGAAATGGCGAGCCCTCGCTCGCCATTGAAGAACTCAAGCCGCTCTAAATGTGTGATATATTCTGCAGATATGGATTTAGCGGATAGGGAGCGCGACCACAAGAAGCTCGGAAAGGAGCTTGACCTTTTTACATTTTCTGACCTTGTAGGCTCCGGCCTTCCCTTGTGGACTCCGAAAGGAACAATTTTGCGCAACTTGCTTGACGACTTTGTCTGGGAACTGCGCTCCAAGCGCGGATATGAAAAAGTTGAAATTCCGCATATCACGAAACGTGAACTGTATGAAAAAAGTGGTCACTGGGACAAGTTTAAAGACGACCTATTCCGCATAACTACGCGTGAGGGCGACGAATTCGCAATGAAACCGATGAATTGTCCCCATCACACACAAATCTACGCGCGAAAGCCATGGAGCTATCGAGAACTCCCACAGCGATATGCGAACACGACCATGTGCTATCGCGATGAACAGTCGGGCGAACTGAACGGTCTGTCGCGCACTCGCGCATTTACCCAGGACGATGCGCATGCTTTTTGCCGTGAGTCGCAGGTGAAGGAAGAGTTTCTGAAAATATGGGATATTGTCGAGGAATTCTACGGAACATTCGGTTTCAACCCGAAGAAAATACGCCTCTCTTTTCATGACCCAAAACATCCCGAAAAATATCTTGGTGACAAGAATCGTTGGAAAGT
Source organism: uncultured Candidatus Saccharibacteria bacterium (assembly GCA_964590695.1). Lineage (GTDB taxonomy): Bacteria > Patescibacteriota > Minisyncoccia > Phycocordibacterales > Phycocordibacteraceae > C7867-001. Next base: position 4,480 of record CAZPXA010000010.1, on the reverse strand, counting down.
CGCGGAAGATATTTTGAGCAGTATTGCAAAAGAAAAAGGCGCTGAAACAATTTATGGTATGGGGGAAGCGGCCTTTTATGGCCCGAAGTTGGACTTCATGGCTGAAGACGCACACGGTCGCCTCTGGCAGGTAGCTACTATTCAGCTCGATATGAATATGCCCGAGCGCTTTGGCCTCACCTGCATCAACGAGCGGGGCGAGAAAGAGCGCATCGTCATGATTCACGCCGCCATTATGGGCTCGGTCGAACGCTTCCTCTCCGTCCTCATCGAACACTTAGGGGGCGCCTTCCCGCTCTGGCTCTCGCCTGTGCAAGCGAAGGTGTTGAGCGTGTCGGAGAAGCATGCGGAATATGCGAGGGAAGTCGTCGCGGCGCTTCGCGCCGCGAACATTCGGGCAGAGATTGATGACACCAATGAATCATTGGGGAAAAAGATTCGCAACGCTAAGCAAGAAAAAACCCCCTATTTGCTTGTCGTCGGCGACAAAGAGGTGGGGGCAGGAACAGTATCGGTGGAGAGCCGCGACCATGGAAAGCTCGATGTCCAGACACTCGCGGACTTTGTAAACCGCGCGGTTGAGGAGATTAAGCGCCGAGGACAGTGAGCGCGCGCATAAGAGCAAGCTTCGCGGCAGTTACGCCAGTCGAATAGCTCGCGTCGATAGCCGTTGCGAGCGAGGTGACGAGCTTCTCTAGCGCTGGTGTGTCGAGGCGCGCCGTCATGCGCGCGATACCGAGGTCGCAGGCGGTACCATCGATACGGGAACGGTAGACATCGTCAAGCAGGCAAACCGCGTCTGTCATAAGCCGTTCCGGCGCGCCGCCGCTGCGCAGGTGGTGGCGAAGGCCGGCGAAAACCGCGACACGGTCGCCTTCAACCAGCGCAGCGACGAGCCCGCGAACGTGTGTCGGCGCCGAAACAGGCTTCGCGTTAGTATCATTCTCAATCCCAATCGGCTCTACGTGCTCGTAAATCGGTTCGACTTTTTCATACACCGGCTCCACTTTTGGAGCAACTTGCGACGCGCGTCCGCCGGAGGCGGATCCGCCTCCGGCGGACGAGAGGCTCTTCACGATATCTTCAATCGAGAGCGCACCGTTGTGTGCAAAAGATTTGAAGCCATCATAGAACGAATATCCGCGCGGCGCTTCAGGCGATGTTTCATCGTGCTTGAAGGGGTGCGACGCAACGCTTTGCTCGACAGGGCGTTGCGACATCTGATTGTGTCCGATGGGACGCGCTTCCTGCGCATTGAGCGCAGCCAAAATACGGGAACCGAAATTGTGAAGGAAACGGTTTACAAGCGGCGCCACGCTAAAGAGTGTGAAATAGGCGACCGCGAGCGCGAAGCCGATGAGAGCAAGCCAATAGAGGGTCGTGCCGAGAGGTCCCAGGGAGAGGCCAGTCTGTGGAATTTGCGAGAGATATAGAAAAGCAAGTGGCTGTGAACTCACATTCGGAAGTGCCGCGAGCGTGATGGTGGGCGCAAGCGAACCGCCTCCACCGCCGCCGCCGCCACCACCGCCGCCGCCGCCAGAAGGCGCCGTGACCGTCACCGTAGTTACACACGTCACTGAACCGCCCGCGCCGGTGGCGGTGCCGGTAAAAGCGGTAGTTGTTATCGGCGAAACGGAAGTAGTGCCTCCTGCGACCGGCGTGACAGAGCCGACGCCGTTGTTGATTGAAAAGCCGGTTGCGTTGGTTGTCACCCAGGTGAGAACGGAAGAGGCGCCGGTGGTAATTGAAGCGGGAGCGGCGGAGAGGGTACAGGTGGGGGCGGCGGGAGGTGGGGGTGTTGCCGTCACGGTTACTGTCGCGGTACAGGTCACAGTGCCGCCTGCGCCAGTAGCGGTGCCGGTGAAGAGTGTGGTGGAGCCGGGGGAGACAGTGGTAGAGCCGCCCGCGACCGGTGTGACAGAGCCAACGCCGTTGTTAATGGAAAATCCGGTTGCGTTTGTCGTCGACCATGTAAGGGCAGCGGAAGCGCCGGTGGTGATTGAGGCGGGAGCGGCGGAGAGGGCGCAGGTTGGTGCCGGCGGAGACACTACAATAACCGGCGTCACCGTAACGGTGGCAGTGCAGGTTACTGAACCGCCTGCGCCGGTGGCGGTGCCGGTGTAGGTGGTGGTCGTTATCGGCGAAACGGGAGTAGTGCCTCCTGCGACCGGCGTGACAGAGCCGACGCCGTTGTTGATTGAAAAGCCGGTTGCGTTGGTTGTCGTCCACGAGAGTGTAGACGAGTTGCCTGTCTGAACCGAGGCCGGGGAGGCCGCGAGCGTGCAGGTCGGCACCGATGGGGCTGTGGAGATACCGTCTCCACTAGGAGTACCTGCAGGTGGTGTGGTGTCTGCAGGTGGTGTGGTGTCTGCAGGTGGTGTGGTGTCTGCAGGTGGACTATCCGCGGGTGGCACACCAGAATCTGCTGGAACACCGGCGTCACCACCGCCGCCACCGCCATCGCCTGCATCGCCTCCGCCGCCACCGCTATCGCCTGCATCGCCTCCGCCGCCACCGCCATCGCCTGCATCGCCTCCGCCGCCACCGCCATCGCCGCCATCGCCTCCGCCGCCACCGCCATCAGCAAGAACGTGCTGCGCCGTGAAGGAGAACATATTTTGAAAATCCTGTAGCACAAAGCCGCGCGAGAGCGCGAATATCATCAAAAGCATTACTATAGTGATTGAATACCGAAACGGCATAAATTATTGAATTCCTATTTCCGAAGTGCCTCGTGAAGAGACACCCCGGAAAAGGGATCCGTTAGTGAGAGCATAGAGTCATCATGCCCACACTAACGGTCCTGCAATCGGCAGCGTTACTGGGGCTTGTTAGCCACCTTGAATACGCCGCTTTCCTGCTTCGTACACCACCGCCCACCGCTCGACTTCACCCATTCGTTCGGGAAAAGCCAGAGCCGCCGTTCCGCGCTCGACACTGACGGCGAGCTGAACCACGCCTGCCAGATCGTCTCCACGATTTGGAGGCGGTGTTCTACATCGAGCGGAATCCGCGCGATTCCGTCGACAAACTCGAACGTGCCGAGTTCTCCGACAATCTTTAACGTCTGGGGGTCCCGTAGGTGCGCACTGACGCGCGCCTTCACAGGTGCCCGGACACCGACAACACGGATCAACTCGTCGGTAAGTGTGCGGGATAACGCAGCAGTTTGGTATGCCACCGCGTTCGACGCATTCTCGCTGTCACGGCTCGCGGCCGCTACCACGAGCGCGTCTACTTTCCCCTGAAGGTCGTCTGGGATTTTTTCGTACTCCCATGCGTTCGCGTACAGCGCGATGCCGTTAGGACATCCCTTCGTCGTGCTCAAGACCGGCGCGGCTGGTTCCTGTGATGGCGGGACTACCGACGCCAGAATGACTGGGTTCAAGCACTTCACCGAAATGACAGGCTCTCCCTTGTAGGTAAGAACCTTCTCGTTGGCGAGACACTTGCGGCGCCAAGCACCGAATCGGGAGCCATTGTGGTTCGTCACCACAAGGCTGTTCTTCTGGTACATCTCGTCCCGACACGGTACGACTGCGAAATCCGGATCTCGTTCGATGGCGGCAGCGGCTCCTTCACATCCCTCGAAAGGGAGCATCGGGTTACCTTCTGCCATCTGACGAACCAATACCTCGCAACTTACGCGGAGCTGTTTTTTCGCGAGACCTCGGTCCCGTAGAAGCGCTACGAGCTGTTCTTTCGAGCGATTCCAATACTCATAGGCCATCCCGAGCCCTTCCCCACGCCCGAACTTCTGGAAGGGCTGCAGAGACGAGAGCGAACTTGTCTCCACAGCTTGCGCCGAATCCACTGCTAGCGCCGCGGTTGCGAGCGCCAGTACCGCAACGATGTTTTTCATCGTGTTTCTCCTCTGGCTGTGCCGCGCGAGCGGCGGGGTTATGAATCAGAAAGAACAACCTCTCCCTTCAATTGCGGAGAGCCATCCCGCGGGTATCGCTAAATACCGGCGGGATGGCTTTCAACAAAGTCTGCGGTGACGATGAAGCGGTCCTCCTTTGTGCCGAAGGAATTGCAGGTCACGAGCGTAAGGACGCGGCCAGAAACTTCAAGTGGAATCCCTTCATCGCTCTTTGCGTTTTCCTTTGCCACACTGCGCACCTGATAGGTGTACGCCATACCAGAGGAGTACACAATAATTTCTTCCCCCGCGACGAGCTTCTGGATGCCGTTGAAGGTCTTGTAAGCCTGGTTGCCGACGACAGGCAGATAGCTCGAGTGCCCGAAGAGGACGACATTGCCGACCTCGCCAAGTTGTGAGGATGTCGGATACCGCACTGCACCCTTAAGCAACGCTTGGTCGAGAATCGCGATATCAACTGTCGTCGGATTCGAAATTGCCGCCGAGAGATTGATCGACGAGATTTCGACCTTTATCGGCAGTTCGACAACCTCGGTTACTTTTGACGCATTCACGGTAACATTCGGGCTCGAAGCTGCCCCGGCGGCGGCGCGCGCC
>CAZPXA010000009.1:0-20537 GCA_964590695.1 uncultured Candidatus Saccharibacteria bacterium | reverse complement strand
CTGGATCTACAGCGGTAACGTGTTCTATAAATTATTGCGCCAAAACACAAAAAAAGGTGTCGTCTTGAATGCCGATCCTCTCGATGACAGACACTCTGTAGCAAATGACTATCCTCAGTGGCAAGGCGTTGCAATTGGTATAGACATGAAGCTTGATGCGCATGAAAGATTTACTGCTCTTCTTGGACATATACGTACCGTGTATGCAAAAGCAGTGCGCGAACGCAAAAAAGTACATTATAGGAAACCAAAATTCATATGATTTCTATCAACATCAAGGACGTTGCAGGAACCTTTGCCGAAAATAAGGACATCGCTCAAAATCTTCGTGTCAATACATTAATGCCAGCTCTTGAAAAAGGCGAGGCTGTGATTCTCGATTTCGGCAACGTTAAAGGAGCAACTCAGTCCTTTGTTCATTCACTTATCAGTGAGCCGTTTAGGAAATACGGGAGCAAGACCCTTGATCTCATACAATTTAAGGACTGCAACGAGTTCATCAAACAAATCATAACTATCGTGACGGAATATATGCAAGAAGCCGAATAAAAATTACCGGGCAAATTCAACGACCCTATTCTCGCGGATGATATTGACCTTGATTTCGCCCGGATATTTGAGCTCTTCTTGGATGCGCTTCGCGATAGAGCGCGCGAGCGTGTGCATCGCGAGGTCGGTGACCTTGCCGGGGTTCACGAAGATGCGTATCTCGCGGCCCGCCGCAATCGCGTAGACCTTCTCCACGCCCGGGAAAGCAGTGGCGAGGCGCTCGAGGTCGCCGAGGCGCTCGAGATAGCGGTCCACGGTATCCCTTCGTGCTCCCGGGCGGCTGCCTGAAATCGCATCGGCCACCTGCACAATGACCGCCTCCGGCGTTTCATAAGGGTACTCGTCGTGGTGCGACTGCATCGCGAGGATAACTCTCACATTAATGCCGAATTTCTCCAGAATGCGGCGGCCGATTTCAACATGCGTGCCCTGTACCTCGTGGTCAACCGCCTTCCCGATGTCGTGGAGAAGGGCAGCGGTACGGGCGACTTCTGGGTCCGCGCCAAGTTCTGTAGCAAGCATCCCGGCGAGATGTGCCATCTCGATAGAATGCTGGAGTATATTCTGGCCGTAGCTCGTGCGGAAGTGGAGGCGCCCGAGAAGGGCCGTGAGTTTCGGGTCAAGTCCGATAACGCCCGCCTCGTACGCCGCGGCTTCGCCCTTTTGCTTTACGATATCCGCAACTTCGGCGCGCGTCTTTTCAACCGTTTCTTCTATCTTTGCCGGCTGTATGCGGCCGTCGATGATAAGCTTCTCGAGCGCAATCTTCGCGATATGGCGGCGAAGCGGGTCAAACGACGAGAGGGTGATCCGGTCTGGCACATCGTCAATGAGCACGTCAACGCCGGTAACGCGTTCAAAAGCCTTGATGTTGCGGCCTTCCTTGCCGATAATCTTCCCCTTCATCTCGTCAGAAGGGAGAACGACCGAGAGCGATGTGACCTCCGCATTCACCGCGTTCCCCAACCGATGAATAATGGTTGTAAGGATGGAGCGCGCCTTCTCTTCAAGGCGTTCGCGGCCGTGCGCCTCAAGTTTCTGGAGGCGCAAAAGAATCGCTTCCTCGTAAGCGCGCTCGACGTCAGAAAAAAGTTCTTCACGCGCCTTCTCCTCGGAGAGATGCGCGACTTTCGCCAACTCTTTAGAGCGCTGTACGATTAGCTCCCCAGCTTCGCTCTTCGTCCGTGAGGCCTCTTGTTCGCGCATGCGCACCTCGTTTTCCTTTTCGTCAAGAAATGTCTCGCGCGAGGCGACCCTCTCCTCGCGCGCCACAAGCTTCCCTTCGCGCTCTTCGATGGGTGCGAGGCGCTCCGTCTCGATGACCGCCCCGCGAAATTCGGCATCGGCGATAATCTTTCCCGCCTGCTCTTTTGCCTGGAGCAGTTTCTGTTTGATGTCGAGCTCAATGGACCCGCGGCTCGCGAGACCGATGAGGACGCGGAGCACGTATCCAAGCGCGACGCCGCCGACGCCCGAAAGCGCAAGCATGAGCAATATGATTTTGAGTGACATACACCCGTTGTGTTATTCCCATTCGCTTGTGCGAATATGGGATGAAGTTGTAAAAGATGGAAGTTCGGTATGACTCTCGTATCAGTCAATCAGCGGAGCGGTATGCGCGTAGCATAGCATTCCCCGTCGCTGTTGCAATACATGTATATTCATGTTATGATGAAAGTTGCTTTGTACCTTCAATCACCCATAGGGGGAAATCATGGATCGTTCGTATGCACATGTTCGCCGGCTTATCACCGCGGTTCTCGTCGTCAATATCGGAATCTTTCCTCTCTTCTACGCATTCCTGTGGGTCCTAGACAAGAGCGTGAACTGGGACGATGCAGTGCTAATTGTCGGCATTGTCGTGAACCTAGCACTCATGGTGTGGCTTATCGTTGACTGGCGGATCACCTTCCGACTATCACGAAATGCCGGGCTGCTTGGTCCGGAGCCCAGCTGGGAAACCCTCGAAGCAGCGGAAAAAGGAATTCTGAAATTCTGGAATCTCTTTTTTGTGGAGGGCGTAACATGGAAGTATCTGAAATCGCTCATCAAGGAGAGGGAGGCGGCAGTCCGTGAGGCCGAGCGTGCGAAACGCGAGGCGGAGGACCGGCTGAAGACCGAGCAGGAAAGGAGGGAGGCCGAGGAGCGGAAGCGGCGCGAGGAGCGGAAGGTCCGCGCCGAGGATGAACTCCTGCAGGAAGGGGTCGCGCTCGGCATCCCGAAGGAAGAGATGCAGGCGTGCCTTGCTGAAAATCTCGACCGAGCGCGAGCTCTCATCGCCGAAAAGCGCCGGGAAGCGGAGCTTGTGCGGCGGGCTGTCGCAAACACGTGCGTCCGGGTCATTCAACCGCTCCTTCGGTCCGGTCAGATTGACGAAGCGGAAACGGTGGTAGCCCGCGCGGCAGCGGTCATTGAAACGGCAACTCGGCTCGACATTGAAGAAACGGTCCGGCTCCATGTCTCGAACGGTGAGTGGACACTCGTGGAGAAAGCGATTGCCGATGCAGAGAGGGATGCAAAGTTCCGTAGGCTCGTGCGTGGGCTCGACAAGCGTATCAGCGCGCTCCCACTCCCCCAGCAAGCAGCGTTGCGCATGCTTCTCAAGACGCTCGAACCTGAGAAATTCGGCACACGGGAGTTTCGTAAGACACTCCACGATATTGAAGGAGGTATCGGGAGTTGAAAGATTGAAAAAGGCGGGGCGCAGCATCAACTGCGTCCCGCCTTCTTTGTTTCCATTCCTGCTTCCTGCTTCTGCTTGCTACCTCCTAGGCAAACACCTTATCTACCAGGCCGTATTTCTTGGCTTCTTCTGCGGTCATGAAGAAGTCGCGCTCCACATCTTTCTCAACTTTCTGAAGCGACTGGCCCGTGTTTTTCGCGAGAATCCTGTTCAACACCGCGCGAAGTTTGAGAATCTGCTTTGCCGTAATTTCAATATCGGTCGCTTGGCCCTCGGCGCCGCCGTGCGGTTGGTGAATCATCACTTCGGCGTTCGGGAGTGCGAAGCGCTTGCCTTTGGCGCCGGAAGAAAGAAGTACCGCCGCGCCGGAAGCCGCCATGCCAACGCACACCGTCGAGACGGAGGGCTTCACGTGGTTCATCGTGTCCACCATGGCGAGAGTCGCGGTCACCGAGCCGCCCGGGGAATTAATATAAAGAGAAATGTCCTTCTTCGGGTCCTCTGCTTCGAGAAAGAGGAGTTGTGCGATGACCAGGTTTGCGACATCGTCATCAATCGGCCCGCCGAGGAATACAATGCGCTCTTTCAAGAGGCGCGAGTAGATATCGTAGGCGCGCTCGCCGAACTGGCTCTTCTCGACAACCATCGGGATAAGCATCGAAGTACGGGGTTGGGTGTGTTTGTTCATAATCAATAAAATTAATTTCTCATTGGGCAATTTCTGTTGGCGCGGTAAATATTTGGTTCTGCGCGATGCGCTGGCCCCACGCATAGAAGGCTCCAATGACAATCATCAGCACGATGACGATGATGGAGACGACCGTTCCCCAGGACTGTGCCTTCGCAGACGGTACTCCGGGAAGGGAGGGAGTTGGAGGAATATCGGGCTTCGGGAGCGGCTTACTCGCTGTCGCATAGCTCTGGAGCACTGGAAGTGCCGTCACTTCAATGCCTTCTTCACCCTTGGGAAGTAGTTTTTCGTCCTCCATAGCTATTTTTTATCATTATACAGCTTCCGCGCCCGCTCGAATGCGGCTTCGGCGGCGGCCTTGCCCTCAAGCCCTGTCACCGATACTTCCTTGTCCTGCAATTTCTTATACGTTGAGTAGAAATGTTCTATTTCTTTGAGCGTGTGCTTGTTGATGTCGTCCTGGTCCTTTACCTCTTTCCATCGCGGGTCATCAACCGGAACTGCAATAATCTTGTCGTCCGCCTCGCCGCTATCCACCATCTTCATAAGCGCGACCGGACGCGCGCGCACGAGAATGCCCGGCACAAGCGGATACGTGGTAAGTAAGACCACATCAAGCGCGTCGCCGTCGTCCCAGAGGGTCTGCGGCACGAAGCCGTAATCAAACGGGAAGTCCTGCGCCGTGTGTGCGACGCGGTCAAGGGCGATGAGCCCGGTCTTTTTGTCTATTTCATATTTATTCTTCGAGCCCTTGTTGATTTCAACAATGACGTTCATCTCGCTCTTCGTCCCCGGGTCAATATCGTGCAATAGGTTCATCCCGTTAGAAATTAAGTTAATAAAGTGCCGTTGGTTCCAGTGTACCTCCACCCGTTATTTTTTGCTATTTCTAACGGGATTACTCATCCTTCGCTTTGTCGCGGTCCTCTTCTTTATCGGCGGCCGTTTCATCGCTCGCAGGAAGCACTGTGAGTTCTTCCTCGGCGGGAAGCATGGTCGTCTGTGGCGTTTCGCCGGTAATTATTTCCGTACTCTGGGTCGGCATAACCCCAACTTCTTCAGACGGAGTTTCATCGGGAGGAACAACGGCGACCGTTTCGCCGTCAGATTCCGCAACTTCTTCTCCACCAGCGGAGACGATATCGATGTTCCAGCCGGTGAGCTTCGCCGCCAATCGGACATTTTGGCCGCCGCGGCCAATCGCGAGCGATTGCTCGTCTTCGGTGACCGTCACCGTCGCCCGATGGCCCGCCTCGTCGAGTACCACTTCAAGCGGGGTGGCGGGGGAGAGCGCTTCTTTCACGAATTCCTTCGCGTCGCCGCTCCATTCGATAATGTCGATGCGCTCGCCGCCGAGCTCGCTCATCACGGTCGAGACGCGCACGCCCCGCTGGCCGACCAAGGAGCCGACCGGGTCAACGTGCGGGTCAAGCGAGGCGAGCGCGATTTTAGTGCGGCTGCCGGGCTCCCTCGCGAGCGCCTTCACCTCAATGGCTCCCGAAGCGAGCTCCGGCGCCTCCATTTCAAAAAGCTTCACGACGAACTTCGGGTGCGCGCGCGAGAGGCGCAGGTACACGCCGCGAAAGCCCTCGTCTACCGCGTAGAGATATGCGCGGATGCGCTCGCCCATGCGGTAGCGCTCGCCCGGAATCTGCTCTTCGTAGGGAATGATGCCGGTCGTGCGACCGAGGTCAACGAAAATCGCCCCACGCTCCATCCTTTGCACGATGCCGCTCACGATTTGCCCCTTCTTCTCGCTGAACTCCTCCATCATGGAGAGCTTCTCGGCCTCGCGCACCTTCTGGATAACCACCTGCTTAGCGGTCTGTGCTGCGATGCGGCCGAAGTCGTCCTGCGGCTCAAGCGGGAAGATGATTTCTTCGCCTAAAGATGCTCCGCGCTTCATGAGTTTGGCGTCAGCCAAGAGGATGTGCTTCTCGGGGTCAAAGCGCGGCAGTTCGCCTTCGGCGAGATGTTCCTCGTGCTCGTAGTGCGGAGCGTGGTGGGTCGGCTGGTGGCGGTCATGCTCCTCTTCTGGAGAAGGGAAGCGCACCGTCGTGTCGTCGACGACGGTTTTTATCTGCTCGAAGGAGATGGTGCCCGTGTTGAGGTCGAGCTTCGCGCGGATGACTTGTCCGCGCTTGCCGTACTCCCTCTTGTAGGCGGTCGCCATCGCGCTCTCGATGGCGTCTATCATCGTAGAGCGGCTGATGCCCCTGTCCTCAAACTCCCCGAGCACTGAATGAATGGTCTTTAAGTCAATCATGGTGGGCTATGGATTATGTATGTCTGTCTCTTGATAAAGAAAGCCCCGAAGGGGCATTCATTTACGGGAGAGTATATCAGATACGTTCTGCGTGTCAATGATCGGCTGGACTGAGAATAAAAGGGTGTATACTGCGGGTACTTACTAACTTACAAAAATGTCATGGCTGGAATGCATATACCAGGTCAGGGAGAATGGTGGAGGGCGCAAAAGGACACGCCACCGGAGTTTCATCCTGACCCGAACAAGATGGAGGACCCTATCGAGAAGCTCATCGAGAGACGCGGGCCGAGCGGGGCATTTGATGAACTTGTAAACCAGCTTCCACCAGACACGAATCCAGAGGTGGTGAGGCAGATGAGGTTCATCTTAAACAAAGTGATGAGGGGAAGTCAGCACTAAAAAAACGTGCGAGAATGATTGATTCTATGTAAAGCGCGTCCCGCCCTTTCCAAAGAAAGGGCGGGACGCGCTATAATCTGAAGATGCACGTTTCGGAGGGGGAGCTCAAAGAGTTCATTATTGATTCGGGCCTTGTCGCCAAGAAAGAGATTGATGTCGCTGAAGAAGAAGCGCGGGCGCGCGGCAAATCGCTCGGCGACATTCTCGTCTCGCGCGGGTCCCTGACCGAGGATGCGCTCCGGCGCATCCAGGCCTACGTCCTTGGCATTCCCTTCGTGAATCTGAAGGACCACCGCATCCCGACTGACGTACTCGCGCTTATCCCGGAGCCAATTGCGCGCACGCACAATATCATCGCGTTCCGGAAGGAAGGGGGCTCGCTTGAAGTAGCGATGCTTGATGTTGACGACCTTCCTTCCATTGATTCGGTGCGCAAAAAGACCGGCCTCAAGATATTGGCGCGCCTCACCGACGCCGAGAGCATCAAAAATGTCCTTTTGCAATACCAAAAGTCGCTCAAGGACGAGTTCGGCGACATCATCTCGGCAGAGGCGGGCAAGATACGCGTCATCGCGGGGGGGAACAAAGACCTTACTGACGATGACCTGAAGAAAATGGCCGAAGACCTGCCCATCGTGCGCATCGTTGATACGCTCCTGCGGCATGCCATCGTGCAGGGCGCTTCCGATATCCATATCGAGCCGATGGAAAATGAGGTGTTGGTGCGCTATCGCATTGATGGCATACTCCACGACGCAATGACGCTCCCGAAAGCCGCCGCGGCAGGCATCGTCGCGCGCATTAAGGTCCTCTCTAACTTGAAACTCGACGAGAAACGCCTGCCGCAGGACGGCCGCTTCAAGATGGAGACCGAGACCGACCGCGTATCCTTCCGCGTTTCTATCCTCCCGACCTTCTTCGGAGAAAAGACAGTGATGCGCCTCCTGCGCGAGACCGGCGAAGGCTTCACGCTCGAGGTGCTCGGCCTCCATGGGGAGAACATGGAGCGCATACACCACGCGCTTAAGCAGACGACCGGCATCATCCTCATCTCGGGACCCACCGGAAGCGGAAAGACGACGACCTTGTATACCATGCTCGACATCTTGAACCAGCCGGACGTGAACATCTCCACCATCGAGGACCCTATTGAATACCAGATGAAGCGCGTTAATCAAACGCAGGTGAACCCGCAAATCGGCTTCACCTTTGCAAACGGGCTACGCTCCCTCGTGCGCCAGGACCCCGACATCATCATGGTCGGCGAGATTCGCGACGGCGAGACGGCTTCGCTCGCGATTAACGCCGCGCTTACCGGCCACCTCGTGCTCTCCACCATCCACACCAACAGCGCCGCCGCCGCGATACCGCGCCTTGTTGATATGGGCGTTGAGCCATTCCTTTTGGTCTCCACGGTCCGCGTCATCGTGGGGCAGCGACTCGTCCGGAAGCTCTGCGACAGCAAAGAGGGCTATGCCGTGGATGCCGCCACGCGCGCGAAGGTCGCCAGCGAGGAAGAATTCAAAACGGCGTTCAGGGTCTTGCAGGACGAAAAACTGGTTAAAAAGAATTCTTCGCTCGACGACATCCCCTTCTATCGGCCGGTGCCTTCGCCCCAGTGCGAAGACGGGTACAAGAGCCGCATCGGCATCCACGAAGTCTTGGCTGTTTCGCCCGCCATTCGCGAGATTATCCTCCACTCGAGCACGAGCGACGCCATCGAAGCGCAGGCGAAGAAGGAGGGCATGCTCACCATGCTCGAAGATGGCCTCTACAAAGCGGCCATCGGGACCACGAGCCCTGAGGAGGTCCTGCGCGCCGTAACTGAATAGTTATGAAACGGTCAGAATCATTTAATTCACTTCCGCAAAAACCGAAGAATACACTAATTGATAAGCCTGAAGGAGTTTTGGGCAAACTTACAATCCCATTTGGAGCCGCGAACAGCGACGAATTCATTGAGTCATTGGGCCAGCGCACGGGATTATCGTCGATAAAAGAACCCGCCGCAAAAGAATGGCTGAAAATATTCATCTCTATCTAGATTATAGGTTTATGCTTCCTTTTTACAAACACGGATATCTCTCCTTTCAAGATGGCACCCCAACATTGAACATACACAAAATGAAAGGTAAGAAATGGGGAGATATTATATATCGCGCCGCTGCAGACCAAAAGCTCGGACCTAGAAATATTGACGCCCTGTATGAATGTTTGGAAAGGAACGGTGTCGGTGACCTGCCAGATCGTGAAGTCTTTTCAGGAGTCAATGAGCATAAACAGGATAGGAAATCTCATTATATAAGAGAAACAATCGTACTGCCCGATTCTTTGGTTCATCTCCTTGATGGAGAAACCGGCACAGAAACATACGGTGGAGGAAAGGAAGCGCAAGACTGGTTCAATCAAATAATTTTGCCCGACGGCACCAAAACGAATGCTCTGGAGATAAAGATTGCTCAAAGAATGAGCGAGCTTGGCGTACGGAGGACACATAGAGGTCTAATGTTTGAAAAGGGAGAATTTGCAGGCGAATCTGCCACCCTTTCAAAAATACTCGGCAAAAGCTCAAGTAAAGGAGGAATGCCTAAACGGCCAAATTCTCTCGAGATTTACGCATCGTACGTTCCAAACTTACGAAAGGCGGGACTGATTCAAGAAGGTGATTTCTTTGTAAATGAGAGAGGGGATGTTACCAATATCAGACTGAAAAGAAAAACCAGCTCTGATGTATCGTTACATTCTTCATTTGGAACCTCAAAATATTATTTCGGCAACGCGCGATACATCCATAACCACGAACCAATTCCTGAGCAAACATTTACCGCCGCTCTTGATAATCGAATCGGCGGTGTGTTTGAAGAACACAATGGCATTAAAAAGCTCAAATACACATTCCCATTAATCACTGCGGATGAATCCGAAAAAGAGAAGGAGCGAATCGCGGCCAGATTTAATAAAAAGATTGGAGAATTGACGGAGAGTGAAATAACGCAAAACAGAAGAAAGAGACTGGTGCCGGAGGAAGTGCGAGAATACTCAACGACAGACTATATTTCTCCCTATCGAGATGAACCCGCAAAAGAATATGCGAAACGCGTAGAAGCTATGTCGAACGGCGAAGCCACAGTCAACGCGATTAATGAAATATTCATGGGGGCTAATATAGGTCATTCGCCGCTGAGTTGGGGCAAGAAACTGCGTCTTGCCGAAGCGGTAAAGCGCATAGATAAAGAAAAAATAATTACTTTTGCCAAGAAATTCGGCGTTTCTGGGCTACAAGTCTTGCTTGCTTCAGAGGTAGAAAAGGGATGGCCAGAGGAAGTTCTTTCGTATTCTGACAAGCTCGGCATGAATGATTTATTTGAAACGTATGCACCTCTTCTCACCGACGAAGACGAATTCAAGGGAGTCATAGATACCTCTACTTTCAAAAATGAAGCGGCACGCGAACATCTTGCTGACCTTCGGCGCGCTTCTCTGGAAGATGTTATTTCCGGTATCAGAAATATTGCTCAAGGAAAGGCGCAAATGGCAGATGCTGCAACAAAATCGCGCGAAGGAGTATTGGCGAAACTCTCTCTCGTTAAAGCACTTAAGAAAGAAGGGTTGCTTGACTCGCTTGAAGACATAAAGGGAGTTCAGTTTGGCGTGCAGAACCCGCAAGATATTCCGAGGGAAGATAGAAGGGTAATGCGGGCAATGTATGCAGAAAACTACACAGATAACCCGCGCGTGCAGGACGAGCTTCTTAAAAAATTTGATTCGAGCATTGCTGACACCTCGGGTAAAGACCGCTTCTTCGTGTTCCGCCACAACGGCGCGGTAAAAGGATTCTACCGATTAAAAGAAACCGCGCCAGGACAGTATTACTTTGCCTCATTCAATATCGACCCTACCTATAAAGGGTACAAGCTCGGCGAAACGATGCTCGAGGAATCGCTTGATTCGATAGCAAAAGATTCTATTCTGGCCGCCGACTGTGATTCAAAACTGCCGATAAGCGCGAAGTACATAGAGACCGGCTGGGTAGCAGTGCGGTATTGGGACGATTATGGTGATAAAGTTTTAGATATCGTGAGAAATGACAAAGAACGCAATCGCTATATTGGCAAGCAATTACGTAAAGAGGATATCGTCGCGGGACGCGTGTTGAAAGAACTCCTCGTAAAGACGGCGGGGGAACAGAAAGATTTGCCGTTTGGACTCTGTAATGAGGGATATGTGCTTACGCGGATGTTTTTTGATCGGGGGACGAAGAAGCACTATGCGGTATTTGAATCGGCACTGCCTGCTCGTATAGAGACAGAAACAAATGCCGATGCATCTCATAAATAGACTGGTCCGCGATGATGACGCCGATAGGCGTCTCGGCCCGTAGCGTCAGATACGAGATTTTCCCATCATAAATTTGCAAAGAGACATCGAACGGTACGTCACCTTTCTGTATTGCCCTCACTTCGCTCTTCGCCTCTTCAGTGACGGTGGTGTATAAGCGGCGAGTAAAATCAGAATCAATGACGATAAGCTTTTTGGCGATACCGCGCCGGGCGCGAGCCTGCAGGTAATCGTCGTTTATGTTCTTTAGGCGCGTTTCTATTATCTCGATGTCTGCGTACTGCAAGATTTCTGTTTTCGACGTGAGTGAATCTTCCAGGACCTTTCGCACCCCCTCTGCTCCCTCAAAGAATTGGACGCCCGGCTTACCGCCGGCGATGTTGTACTGCGAGGTCATCTGGCCCAAAACTCCTTCAAGCGCCGTAAGCGCATCCTTGGCCGCCTGCTCGCGCTTCTCAATAAGCTCCTTGAGCTTCAGCGGGTGGGCCGCAGTGAAAAGAGTAACTTTCCCTTGCTCTTCGCGTTTCTCCACCAGGCCAAGAGTCGCTAGTTCGCCGAGGACCTTATAGGCGAGCGTGCGAGAGATGGCTGCCCTGCGAGCGGCATCGCTCGCAGGGGAGGGGCCGTTTTTAACGAGCGATTCATAGAGCCGCGCCTGCTCGCCGGAGAGCCCCGCCTGCACCAAATGCTGTTCAAAGGTTTGTGTGTGTTCCATATTCTTCAATATTGTCATAGTCCTATGACAATTTCAATAAGTAACCTGTGGATAACTTATAGAATATAGATATGTCTAATACAGGATAGTCAATGTTTCGTCATAGGTACTTGACAAATAAGCTTGTCTGGTGTATGGTGGTGGCAGTTGAGAAGTTCATTCAAGGGAGATGAGTAGATATGTGCTCCCCACCTCTAGTCCCGCCCTTTCTTAAAGAAAGAGCGGAAGGGCATCGCGGCCCCTCGCAAGAGCTAAGCGCGATAAGAGGAGAGAGTGGGATGAGACGCACATATTTCTTCACCTCATTTACAGATGGGAAGCGAATAAGGAGCCCGGCCCGTAAATGCCCGCCTCCCTAGGCGCTTGGGTCTCACGACTGACAATGCCCATCGACCGTTTTCTTTTCACCCAGCACTAACAGTTAGTGCTGGGCAAGTTAGGACATCGGCTGTCCATAAAGAATTAACCACTCTTTACGGATAGAAATGTCCTCGCTATCGATCGAGGAGATATTTGAAAACTGAATATCAGAAGGGAAGCATGAGCAGGGTAAGAGAGATTTGTCCTGCTCATGGTTCCTCTTACCTGCGGGAGAGAGTCGTAGAGTATTTGCACTTACTATACTTGCATCTCTGCGCGTTCACGCGGGTGAGAGGGATGATAATCCCTCTTTTTTCGTTCGTGCGCATCGGTACCGGCGCACGAGCCGGAGAAAGGAGCGCTTATGCGCAAGTACAGAACCGCCTGTGGCGGGACGATTGTAGTCCCGACGAAGGCGGAGGACCACCTGCGCGCCCACCCCGAGGTAGGCGCGCTCTTGCCCGAGGCAATCGGGCTGGTGGTGTTGCCCTCGGACGGCGCGTTCCTCTCGACGGAAGTCGAGATGGGGCGCGTCGTGGGCAGATCGGGGTGCGTGCAAACGCCCCCGATCAGTCCGAGCGACCGGTCGCTCTTCGCCCAGAGAGTCGGGCGGGAGCGGGCGAGTTGCGTGATCATGGGTGTTGGCGAGGAGACGACGAAAGTCGCTATTCTCGCCTCGCCCTCTAGGCAGGAAGCGGGCACGTATGTGCTCGTCACTGCCTGGGTCGGGACCCTGGCTCGTAAAGAGCCGTGGGATCCGATGATCCGCTCCCAAGAGGAGTATCAGGAGTGCTTGCGCTTCTGGTGCTCAAACGCGCTCGTCTGGGATCCGGCAGTAATGTCGGAACCCTTCGAGAGCTCGTGGGACGAGGTGCTGAAGAGCACCTAAAATTACTTTGCCGAAGCGGTGACGGCATTGTGCTCATCGCAACCGAGAACAAAAGGAGAAACCTATGAACTCGGTTTGGATTTGCAGTCCAGCTTTTAAGGGTCAGGGGATCATTCCCCTCGGCGTCGAGCGGCTGGACGACCTCGTGCTGGGTCGTAAAAAAACGGCACTGCAGGGTATCTTGCGCGAGGCCTTTACCGGCAAAACGCAGATGCCCGCGAGCGAGGTGGCGGAATTCGTCACTTCGCTCGTAACGGAGGAGGAGCTGGCAGATTGGTGCTGGCGGCTTCTCAAGACCGAGTTCAAGTCTGGTCCCTCCGGGGCTCAGGCGGTTCTCGACCTCATCGCCAAGCACGCGCAAGCGTAGTTTGGCACAAGCGATATACCGCTCACCGGCAGTAACTGTGCAAGGCTGGTATATCAGCTCTGTGCGTGGTGATTCCCCACCAACAAGACGGGGAGGAGTGCAAGGTCAATCACGGCCCATAATGAAGCCGCGATCGAGCGCTCAAGCTCAAAGGAGATGCAAATGAACGCGAACTTGTATCAACAGGTTCGTGCCGCACTCGACGCGAAGTTCGTCTTCGCGGATGAGCCGGCGCGGATTTTGAGCCTCGCTTTGGCGGGGCAAAAAAACGTGATTATTTACGGACCGGGCGGACACGGCAAGTCCGCCATGGTCTCTGAAGTTGTCCACGCCCTCGGTTTGGAGGGCGACACCTTCTTTCAGTTTTTTGGGGAAGGTATGGACGAGTCCCGCCTGTACGGGGGGCTCAACTTCAAAAAACTCGAGGACGAGAAAGTCCTCGAGTACTATCCCGAGAAGAGTTTTTTGAACTCGCGCGTTGCGGTGTTCGAAGAGCTTTTTGACGCGCCGGCATCGGTGTTGTTGGCGTTGAAAGATACGCTGACGGCCCGGTGCCTACGCAACGGATCCCAGGTCTTCCCGATGAAGACCGAGTTGGTCATTTGCTTGACCAACAAGGAACCGTCGGAAATCTCGGAGCTGGGCGCCGCTGCCCATGCTCTTGTGGAGCGGTTTCCGCTGCAGATGGATTTGCGCTGGAAGGATTACAGCGCGAAGAGTTACCTCTCAATGTTTGAGAAGGTGGCTCAGGCCAAGCCCGGGCCGGTTCTCAATGGGTTCCGTGGTATTCTGGCGGAGATAATTGCTAAGGCCTCGGCCGAAGGCAATTTCGTCTCCCCTCGTACGGCTGTTCACGCGTACGAAGTGTGCCAGACCGCCGCGGTTCTTCGCGGCGCGGACCATGTCGGTCAGGAGGACTTGACCGACTTGCGGTTCGTGCCGGGCTTGGAGGGCCTTGCCGAGACCATCCAGGCCGACCTGGCGGCGGCGATGGAGCGGGCGGAGGCTGAAAAGGCTTTCGCCGCCTGCGAAGTGGAATTCACTTCGCAGGAAAAAGAATTCGGGGAAGCCAACACCCCGATTCGCGCGCTCCAATCGCAGAAAAAATTCATGGCACTGGGGGACAAGTTGGATTCCCTGAAGTGCCCCGATGGTCTGACCGACCGTCGGAAAAAATTACGCCAGCTGGTCACTGGCAAGGTGTCAGAGGCGCAGAAACGCGCCTTGGACACCACGCGGGTGTAAAAACTCGCGGGTTATGGTTTGGTGGCTTAAGCAGATTGGTTTTTGCTTGAGCCCCTTATACAGAATCCAAAAAGTATTTGCGAAAGTATTTTTTAGATTCTGTTTGGGATATCCTTTCAACTTTTGCCCGTATGGGCGAGGAGGTAAAGATGTACTCGATGCGCACGAAGGCGCCGCGTACGTATCTCTCTCCCACACGGGAAGAGATGCATGACGCGGCTAAGAAGTGCGAGGTGAAGAAGTTCTCGGCCGACTTGGTCGAGGACTTTTGCAACCTCGCGGCGGGAGGAGAGATCCTGCCGGCATCTGAATTCCGCTCGGCGGTTGAACGCCAAGCGGAAGAAAAACTGCCGTCGCCTAAAAAGGGCTCCGACGGCAAGTTGTACTGGAAGAAGGGCGATGGCAACTGGGCAAAAGATCGCCAAGATGCCGTCGCCGACCGCATTGAGCGGGGGGTGAAGTACCAGCAGTCGGTGTGCGATTTCTTGCGCACCGTGGAGCTGGACAAGTTCCCTGGCGACTCTCCGCTTGAGCAGGCGATGAACCTGCTTAAACTTTTGTCCACTCAACAGGGTGGGCAAGGGGGCGGAGAAGATGGGGAACCGCTCCCCATCTTTCAAGACAACGATCGGCCAGAGGACGTGAGCGAAAAGCTCAACGACCTCATCGACACGGTAGAATCCTTGACCGATGCGGAAAAGGAACTACTCGAGGATACTGACGAGTCCTCGGGCGTAGATGAGAATGGAGACGACGGTCTCCAAAAAATGAAACTGGCGGAAGATATGGCCCGCGGTAAGGAAGTATGGGTCAAGGTCTCCCGCCAGTTGGACAAGCTGGTGCGCATGAAGGTCGCGCGGTCGGTGAAGGTATACCCTGACCCGGCTGGCGACGAAGTGCGCACCCGAGCGATTGCTCACCTCGGTGAGATCAATCGCTTAGTGAAGTCCGAGTGGGCGCTTCCAAGCGTCTACCGGAATTTCCGGCTTGTTACCCGAGCCGCGCAGGTCCGGGAGAGGGTCGAGCGCGAAGAAAAGAAACAGTTGCTGTACATAATCGTCGACTGCTCGGGGTCGATGAGAGATGGGCAGCGAGTCGCCAAAGCTGGCGGGGTATTGTTTAACCGGCTGAAGGCGGTGGTCGCGGGCGAAGCGGAACTGTATGTCCGTTTCTTTGACTCTCGTCTGCATACGGAGCACCATGCTTCGGATGCGGCAGAGGCGAAGGCTCTGATGAAGGTCGTGACTGACGGGAACTTTTCCGGCGGTTCGACTGACATCTCTGGCTGTGCGCGCCAGGCTCAAAAGCGCATTGAAGAACTCGTCGCCACGACTGCCACAGCTCGCCCCGAGCTCGTGGTCGTGACTGATGGCGACGATACGGTCAATCTCACCCTTGAAGAACTCAAGGGTACCAAGCTCCACGCGTTTGTGGTGGAGCACGGCAACAAAGCCCTGACTGACCTCGCGGTCAAGTCGGGTGGAGTCGGGATTGATCTCTAGTTGTTAAACATTTTGAAGGAGGAAGTGTCTTCGCAACTAAAGGCCGGCGGGCATCATACGCGTTGAAGGAGCTGTTATGGGCTCCGAAGGACCTCGCGAACTCTCGATACGACATAACGCGTGGCAAAGCGAGGGTAGGCTTGCACTTTCTCACCAAAGTGTGATTTTGCCGAGTTCATAGGTGGCCCGCCGGCATAATGGGAAAGTCGGCTGAAGTAGTGGCGACACTAATAAATCGCCAAACTTGATTCTCTTTGCTGTTTTCTTGAGAGTTGGGTCGGCCCGAACAAATATCGGGTGCAGTTAAAACGGTCGTGCCAGATTGGAACTGGGGAGGCACGTTAATAATCTCCTTGTAAGGAGTGCGGAGCTCCATGACCCCGCATAAACCGAAATCTAAACCCACGGAACGTTAGAGGATAGAGAACGTAAAATCCTCAGTCATTCGATTAACTACTGGTTTTGGTTTGGCGAGGAGGCGTTGGTTCGCTTCCTCTCCATTTTTCAGGGTTTGTTCCAAGAACGAACTCCGAACGATGGACGTAATACATTCTTGCTAGTGCCCTGCGTGTCGCAGACCGCCGCTTCCGGCGGCTATGCCACCGGGAGAATCTCTCTCCTCGGCGGCGAGACGCGATACGCGGGGCAGTGGCCGGAATATCGGGGTTCCATTGACCGCGAAGTGAAAGGAGTGGAGGAAAGAAAGGGAGCCGGAGAGTTTTTCTCCAATGTGAGGATTGTGTTCAAGAACTCTTGTTTCTTCAAACAATGCTCTGCGGACAGAGAGCGGTAGTTTCCTGATTGAGCGTTTTGCTGAATTAGAAACGAGCCGCCGATACATGACTAGCGCGAGAGAATACTGCGCAGAGAAGATACTTTCCCCGTTCTTTTGTCGGAGATGCTTCGGCGCAAGTCACCGAGGAGTTTTTTGTCCATAAGGATGGAAAGGGTCTCCTCGTCTGCTGGTGCGAGAAAGGGCTTTAACGCAGAGAGGCGCGCTACGCTCTCGCGAGCTTCTTCAAAAGCCAGTGGATTATTCTTATTTTGTGAAGTAAGGGTAGTCATAAAGCCCATGGTAGCACAAAGAAGGCGGCGGGTCGTGCTACGATTATTCTGAATGAAATTCCGCGTTACGATACGGAAAGGGAGGGTGACGACTTATGTTCGATAAGTTGTTTAATGTGCTCATTAACATCAACTTTTTCTCCTTGTTGTTCAATAAATGAAATGAGGAGGCGTAAAGAATGAGTGAGGTTCTCGTCTTTAATAATTAGAGACTTGGCTGATTCCGGCTCGATTACGATTATATTCTCCTTGAACACGAAAATTTCCGCATCAAAATCCAGATATTCATCCGGTATCAGATACACTACGGTTAAGCGTCCATAGTGTGACCGAAGTTCTCGCGGAGTCATGTTATTAAAAATTAACAACCCTTTCTCACCAGTAATACCTTCAAGAATGATTGGTTTTTGTTTTTGAGTAGCGTGCATTTCTTCAATGAATTCTATTGGTAGGTTTTTTAGAACAGCGGAAGGGGCGCGGCTCCCTTGGATAACGAATACTCTTTCCGTTTTTCCGACCTCGAGTATCTTTTCGTAAGCGGCTTTAATTTGTTCATACCCCTCTTTGGCCGTTACTGTCGTTAGCATGGCCGGAGTAACACCGACGAGTGTGAAAAAACTTAAGATGGTATCCCGAATGTTACTTTTGTCATTCAGACACCATAAAGGGTAGGGCGATTCTGGCGATTTTACTTTCTTCGTCCAACCTTTATGGAGCAATTTTCCCAAGTAGAAATTTACCGTTGTTCGCGGTTCTGAAACGTGTTTGCTTATTGCAGTGGCAGTTAGATTATTTTTGCTCGTTATAAGCAAATTCAGAATTTTCTTTTCTTGGGAAAGCATACCAAGTAGACTTGCCTGTTTCGAAGTAAGCATAAGTCCTAATATATCACTGACAATAATCTTGTCAATGATACAAGACAAAACCCTTATTTTAAGACATAAAATCTGCTACTTCTAAAAATTGATAAATTTGGTGCTAGCAAGTAGCGTAATCCTAGAAGTGAAGTTGGGGATTATCTTTTTTGTTTGTTCGCCAAAGGAGGAAAAGGAGGAAGAGACATGAAAGAGTCACATTACGCTGATTGCAACTGCACGGAATGCAGGGAAAGTAGGTCTAAGGCCCGTTTGGACTGGCTTTACAGTGAGGAAGGCCGGCAATCCGTGTGGGCTGACACGGGAGGTAAAATGTGGAATGGCAGGTATCACCACCCGGAGTGTGACTGCCGGTGGTGCGGTGGTACTTAAAGACGGCACCCCAGGTCGCGCAGTTTCTGAGAGGAAACTGCGCGATTTTTCATTTTTGCGTGCTACGATTATTCTGAATGAAATTCCGCGTTACGATACGGAAAGAAGGTGTGCCGGAGGAAGTGCGCACCGTCGAGGCGCTCTCGCGCTTTGAGGTATACGCGCAGGTTAAAAATGACGGAGGCATCGTAACATCCATTGAAGAACAGCACGGGTTTGGCCCCGCGATGCTTGCCCGCTTTAACATATCTATCGGCACGGGGATACGGCGCGTGGAGATAATCCATACGGCCAAGAATCTCGCCGCGATGCTTGCCGCCGGCCTCTCCCTCTCGCGCGCGCTCTCGGTTATTGAGCGGCAGTCGAGCAATAAGCGCCTGAAGGCGATTGCAAGCGGGCTCTCTGAATCGGTGAAAAAGGGTTCTTCGTTCCACGAAGCTTTGGCCGCATATCCGCGCGTATTCCCCGAGATATTTATTGCGATGGCGCGCGCGGGCGAGGAGTCGGGCTCCTTGACCGACTCCCTCTCCATCGCCGCGCTCCAGATGGAACGTTCGGAAGAACTCATCCGCAAGATAAAAGGTGCGATGATTTATCCGGCCATCGTCATCTTTGCTGTTATCGTCGTCGCTATCTTGATGCTTACCTACGTCGTGCCGACCCTGACGAGCACCTTCACTTCGCTTGGGGTGCAGGTGCCGCTTGCCACTCGGATTATCGTCGCGCTTTCTGATTTTATGGTCGCACACACCCTGCTCGTCCTCATAACGCTTGCGGTGCTTATCCTAGGAGGCATCGCATTTGTCCGATCAAAGACCGGGGGAAATCTGGTGCTTCTTCTGGCGCTTCGCTTGCCGGGCATAGGCGAGATTACGCGCGAGACCTATACGGCGCGGGCTTCGCGCACCCTCTCGTCGCTTCTCTCTGCCGGCGTGCCGGTCTTGGAGGCGCTCGCCATCACCAAAGCGGTCGTGCGCACGCATACATTCGCGAAAGTTATAGAGGAAGCCGAAGCGCATGTTAAAAAAGGCGAACCTCTTTCTGCTTCATTCGCCAACTATACGAATCTCTATCCGATTCTGATGAGCGATATGCTCGCGGTGGGGGAAGAAACGGGGAAGGTCGCCGAGATGCTCCGGCAAGTGGCGGAATTCTACGAGGGAGACGTCGCCCAAAGGACGAAAGACCTTTCAACCATCATCGAGCCGGTCCTAATGCTCCTTATTGGAACGGCCGTCGGTATCTTCGCCGTCTCGATGATTGCGCCTATCTACCAACTCTCATCCGCGATTTAGTGCGTAATCGCGTAGGTGCCGGGCACCACGGCCCATGAGCCGCCCGGCCCGGCGGGGAACAGGGTGTTGCCAAGCCCGGTCTGATACACGATTTCTGCAGAATTCTTCGCCCGAATGCGCCACGCGGTCACCTCGCGCAAGTTGATATTATTTTGGAGGACGATTTCCCCGTGTCCCGCGTATACAAGGAGGTCTCCGCTCACCGTATTCTTAACATCAATCGCCACATTCGAACCGCCGTTTTCCGCCGAATTGTTTTGCGAGACGAGCAGTATGTGGGAGTTATCGCCCGACCCTTCAAACATGGCCGAGTTCTCGAGCTCCACGACGCTTCCGGTGAGGCGATTGGAGGGGTTGTCGGCAACGATGGGAATATTTCTTCCGCTCTGAGAGGCAGGCACCTGGATGACGGGAGAATTCTCAATACTCACATTCCCCTTCACCCACACGGGGCCATTCAGCGTCACGATATTGCCGTTCCCTTTGATAGTGAGGTTGCAATCTATTTTTTTCGGATCGAGGGTGACCGATGTCGATATTTCATACGGGCAGGGAGTAGAGTGCACGCCGCCCGCCAGCGCCGCCGCCTTCCACTCTTCGATGAGCTCGTCAGAAATTGGGAGACTCGTGGTCGATTGGTCGGCACTGCCGGGATACTGAGTGCCAGCGACCGTGGTGTTAAGAATCGTTTGAAAATATGCGTCGGCGTCGAGCGTTGAATTTTTAATGGTGTGCGCATAACCGGAACTTGTCGCGTGTACTCCATCGATGAGTCCCGAGGAACCAGCCGATACGACTGTGCCGCGAATGACATTGCTGTTCTGCCCCGTTACGGGACCGTTGGAGAAGACATTCCCGCGAACAGAGGCGCTATTTTCGAGAAACAGGCCTCCGTCTCCCGCCTGAACGCCGAATGAAAACGA
>CAZPXA010000008.1:11770-20789 GCA_964590695.1 uncultured Candidatus Saccharibacteria bacterium | reverse complement strand
TCATCATAAAGAAAAGAAAACGTATTGTAGGGGACTGTCCCTCCTATATTGATTTTCAGCCTGTGTTTTTTTGCCGCGCTCGCCCACACCGCGCGCATGTGTGCGGCGGCGACGGCAATACGCTTCGGTACATTCAGATTCTTCATCTTTTTCAAGGTGGCGAGCGCAGCCGCGGGGCCGGTGCGGTCGGTCCAGTAGGTGCTTGAGATGAAGGTATCCTGCGCCGCTTGCATCACAAAGCGCTTCCCGATAATCGCCGCCATTGGGAAGCCGTTGCTCATCGCTTTGCTAAAAACCGCGATATCCGGATTGACGCCATATATAAGATGCGCTCCTCCATAGGTGAGCTTCCAACCGATGGATACTTCGTCAAAAATGAGCACCGCGCCAGTTTTATTGGCGATTGCACGGATTTTTTTAAGAAACCCGTCCTTCGGCTCTTCACTATGGAGCGGCTCCATCACGATTGCCGCAAGTCGTTTACCGGTGTGCTTCACTATTGCTTCTAACTCTTCTAAATGGTTGTAACGAAACGGCAAGATGCTCCCGCGAAGCCCGCTTGGCACGCCTTTCGCGTCAAGCCCCGCGAGCAAGTGCTCTTTGAGCCCATCGCTTGTGCCGAGATTTGTCGCGAGATACCAGTCAGCCCAGCCGTGATAACCGCAAAAGGCAATGATGTCGCGGTCGGTGTAGGCACGCGCAATGCGCACCGCGATAGCCATCGCTTCTCCTCCTCCCCGTCCGTAACGGACCATGTGCGCCCAGGGGTGTATCTTGCACAGGAGCTCTGCGAGCTCTACTTCCTCTGGCACGTTCAGTGTGGACATGGAGCCGCAGTCCACCGCGTCTTTGACGGCCCTGTTCACATCCGGGTCGGCATACCCAAGGAGACAACTCCCCACCGCCATGCGGCCCATGTCGTAATAGCGGTTGCCGTCAAGGTCCCACACCTCGCACCCTTTTGCTTTTGCGTAATACGCCGGCCATTGCTCCGGCAAAAACATCTCCGCGCGTTTGGAGAGTAGTTGATTTCCTCCGGGTATCAATTTTTTCGCCTTTTGCCAAAGCCTTTGCCCCGTGCCCTTCTTAAAATCTTTTTTCATGGCGTTGCGGCGTATCCTACGCCTGTTTTTTTCTGGTACAGCGTTATGACCGCGCGCACCTTGTCCGGCGTACGAGCATTTGCTGGCTTGAGCGTGTCGTAATCAAATATCTGCCGCTCAACCTTGCGATAATTACCAGTCGCTTCAAAGAGCGCTCCGTAGTCCGTCTTCCATGTTGAGACGCCATGCTTCAGATGCACATAACTATTCCTAGACGGCACGCGCGGCAAAAAGTCGCTTACGAGAAGATAGCCGCCTTCGGCGGTAACGCGGTCTATCTCGGCAATCGAGGCGAGAAGATTCTCTCGCGAAACCCAGTGCAGGACAAATATAATCAACACCAAGTCGAACACGCCCTTTACCGGCAATGCGGAAGCTATGCCGCGCAACAGCGTTAGTTTTGGAAAAAACTTTTTGCCCTCTCGTATCGCCATGCGGGAGGGCTCCACGCCGACATAGGAAGCGTGCGGTTTCTGTTTTCGCATCATCTCAAGCCGCCAGCCATTGGTGGAGCCTACCTCAAGCACACGTTTAAATGTAAGCCGGTGACGCCGCAGAAACTTTGCTGCGATGTTATCACGATGCGCGCCGGGAGAGAGCTTGTGCGCGTTGCGCTTGTACCATGCATCCGCCTCGCTTTTTAAGAAAATCTCATCTTGTGTCATATTGAAATAAGTATCTGCCTTAGTGTATCAACAATAAACTTCTGTTGCTTGCGCGTAATCGCCGGGAAGAGCGGAATGGAGAGCTCGGACGCGACAAAGGCCTCGGTATCTGGACAGAGGCCTTTTTTATAACCCAATCTTTCATAGAAAAGGTGCCAGTGGACCGGCAGGTGGTGTACTTGCACGCCGATGCCTGCTCCACGCATTGCGGTGAATATCTCATCGCGCTTGTGTGCAATTGATGGTGCGAAGCGCACAGGATATAAGTGCCATGCTGATTTTTCATGGGCGCGTTCAGCTGACGGGAGTATGAGGTTCGGCACATGCGCCAGTAACTTCTGGTACCGCTTCGCTGCGGCACGGCGTTTTGTAATGAAGAAATCAAGACGCTTTAACTGGCTTTCGCCGAGCGCCGCAGACATTTCTGGCATACGATAATTAAAGCCGAGGTCCTGCATTTCCTGATACCACGCGCCGTGCGTTTTCCGCGCGAATGTTTTTACGTCTTTGCTGATGCCATGACTGCGAAAGAGCCGTAATGCTTTATCGAATTTGGGATTATTGGTCACGATGACGCCGCCTTCTCCGGTGGTAATAGATTTCACGGGATGGAAGCTGAATATCGTCATATCAGCCTGCGTACCGACAGGCTTGCCGCAGTATTCTGCACCGAATGCCTGTGCGGCATCTTCAATAAAAACTAGCCCGTGTTTCTTCGCGAGCGCGCGAAACTTGCTCAAGTCGGCGGGCCTGCCGCCATAGTCCACCGGTACGATGGCTTTTGTCTTTTTTGTTATTTTCTTTTGCGCATCGGCGACGCTCATATTTCCATACTCTCTATCAGAATCTGCAAACACCGGCGAGGCACCCAGATAGAGCGCGGCATTTGCGGTTGCGGCGAAGGTGAGTGCTGGCACGATGACCTCGTCTCCTCTACCCACGCCAGCAGCAAAATACGCCGCATGGAGAGCGGCGGTCCCCGAATTGAAAGCGACGGCAAATTTCGCGCCGACTCTTTTCGCGAGCGCTTTTTCAAATCGCTCCAGCGCCGGCCCTTGGGTCAACCACCCCGACCGCAACACTGCCGCAACTGCCTTCACATCAGCTTTACTCACGTCTTGTGTGGAATAAGGAATCATTTAACGCTCAATGCTTTCTCCATTTTGCCGACGATTTGGAGAAGCGCTTTTTGCGACAGACGCTTGGCAGTCGTATCGCTTGTGAAGTGGAAATCTGACTTTAATCGCCTGCCCCGCTCTAAGAATTTCTCAAGTCCCTTCTGTTGCTTTAATGAACTTGTATTTTCCGGCAGTACCACAAAATAATCCTTGAGCCCGACCGCATGGCGCGCCTCTTCCTTTGTCAGTAAGACCTCGTGCACCTTTTCTCCCGGTCGGATGCCGATGATGGTGCGTTTTGCCTTCGGCGCAAGGATTTTGAAAAGGTCCGCAAGCTTCATTGCGGGCGCTTTAGGTATGAATATCTCACCTCCTTCCATATGCTCAAGCGCGAAGAGAACGATAGCAAATGCCTGCTCTAGGTCTATCCAGAAACGCGTCATGCGCTCATCGGTGATGTGCACGGTATGCGCGCCTTTGTTCAGTATCAATTTTTCAATGATGCTGCCGCGACTGCCAACGACGTTTCCGTATCTGACGACGCTAAAATGCGTTGTTCCTGTGCCGTAAGCATTACCCGCTATGAAGAGCTTCTCGGCGCACAACTTGGTTGACCCATAGAGATTCACCGGCATCGCCGCCTTATCGGTGGAAACGAGCACGACTTTTTGCACCCCTTGGTCAATGGCGGCTTCAATGACATTTTGGCTCCCTAAAATATTTGTCTTGACCGCCTCAAATGGGTTGTATTCAAGCGCGGGCACTTGCTTGAGCGCTGCGGCATGCACCACGATGTCAACGCCATGGAATGCGCGCTGCAGCCGCGGGAGGTCGCGTACGTCGCCGATGAAAAAACGCACACGCCCGTCATTCAGTTCTGCGTCCATGAGCGACTGTTTTAATTCATCGCGCGAAAATATGATGAGTTTCTTTAGTTTTGAATTGGCAAGGATATGTTTCGCAAAATTCTTGCCAAATGAGCCAGTGCCGCCGGTAATAAGCACGGTTGCGCCCTTGAGTTGCTCAAGATTCATAACGTGGCTTTGATGCGGTCTATCATGCTCCCTATAACCGCGCTCGATATCCCTTGGTGACAGGGTACTGCGACGCATTCGACAAAGCGCGGCTTGAGCATGTTGCGATTGATGTCAAAGTGGTACACGCCGCTTTCGATGCCATACTCCTGTAGCGTTGTGGCAATCCGCTTATTTTTACTCCCAAAAAACAGCGGTACTACCCACGGGCATACTTCGCTGTTTTCAAGAAGGCGCTCTTCGGCTTTTCCCCAAAATACTTTTCGCAGCGCGTGGAAATTCTCACGTCGCTTCTCGAGCGCTCCAGATGCAAGCATCTTTGCAACTGCTTTTGTCGCGTATGGAGGGCACGAAAAAAGCTCTGGGTAGATGGCATAATTGCGGGCAATCTCGCGTAGTGCGGCAGCGGTCGGGCGCTTGTTTGTGCGGATGAGATGAGTAAAAACCTTTTTTTCAAGCGCGGTGTCACTTTTGTGATATGACTTCTTAATAAAGTTGAGCAACTTGATATCTTTTGAATATACTGCTCCGCCAACAACGCTGGGAAAAAATTTTGAGAAACTCCAAATTGATTCATCGCCGAATGTGCCTGCCCGCTTCCCGTTGTAGGAACTGTCAAAGCTATGCGCGCAATCTTCCAGTACAAACAGATTGTGTTGCTTTGCAAATGCCATAATTCTTTCCATTTTTTGCGGAAATCCCCACTGGTGGTAAACCATGATGCCCTTCACGCTGTTATTCATTGTGGTCGTGGGGAAACAGTAATGGTGCATATCCATGTAGACCCACGTCCCAAGCCAGTGCGGGACTAATACCTGGCTGCTTTTGTTCAGAAGGACACGGCGCGAGCGGTAGTAGTCAAGCACGAGAGCAATAGCTGATTTGCCGGAAAAGGCATAGGCAACGTGCGGCGAGAGCGGCCCAAAAATCTTGCCCGGGTTTTCGGGCAGAGCTTTGAGCGGGTACCTCCTGTCTTCAAAGGTTATTTTCACAGCGTCATGGTAGCATTACTTGCCTATGGCGGGAACACCATTTGAGTATTACGGAGAAAATGCCTTAACGTTGAATAATTTCGCTGAAATCGCCGGCAGGTATAGCTTCCAGAGACAGGCGGAGCAATACCTCCTACAGTATTTGCTCGAAAAGCTTTCTCTTTCTCCGGATGATGATGTGCTTGAGATTGGTTGCGGAGCGGGCAATCTGCTCATCCCCCTTTCCTTCTTTGTACGCTCAGCGACCGGCATTGACCACCCGAATCTCCTTGCCAAACTGAAAAGCCGCGTACCGAAGGACCACGACACCCTGACGCTTATCCCCGGCGAATTTCCTAAAGCCAAGGTACCGGGAACCTATTCGCGGGTCCTGATATATTCGGTGATTCATTATCTTCGTAATGAGAAGGAGGTCCTGACGTTTATAAAAAAGGCAGTAGCACGTTTGCGTCCGGGAGGAATACTGCTCATTGGAGACATCCCTAATAAAGACATCAAAGCCCGATTCCTCGCTTCTAAGCGCGGCAAGGTGTTTGTGAAAGAGTGGCAGAAACAAATGAAGCGGGAACGGAAAAAGAACCCGCAGATACATCAGTCGATGCCGGCCGCGTCGCTTGTGGGCATAGACGATACTCTCCTGAAAAAGATAGTGTCGGTGCTGAGGAAGTCGGGGTTGCGTGCCACGCGGGTCCGGCAACCTGAAACGCTCGCCTTCGGCTTCACACGTGAAGACATTATCGCTATAAAAGAATGAAACCTCTCATCAGTCGTTACCAATTCCTGCCGCCGCGTGAGCTCTACAGACTGTTCGGAGCAAGCCGCGGAGATATTGCTCGTGTCGAATCACTGCTCCGCGAGTACTTCGGCAA
Source organism: uncultured Candidatus Saccharibacteria bacterium (assembly GCA_964590695.1). Lineage (GTDB taxonomy): Bacteria > Patescibacteriota > Minisyncoccia > Phycocordibacterales > Phycocordibacteraceae > C7867-001. The sequence goes on along the minus strand of CAZPXA010000008.1, from coordinate 15,008 downwards.
ACCGGTTGTCCTCCTCAACGCGGCGCGCACCGGCGTTTATCTGACTCTCGCGGCAAAAAAGTTTAAGCGCACCGACGAAGTGCTGGTGCCGCCCTATATGCCCAAATGCATGCTGGATACGATTGCGGAGTGTGCGGTGCCGACCCTCCATGTTTCGTCCTCTACCAAGGCGATATTGCTCGTCCACCAATACGGCTACCCGCAGAAAATGGAAAAGGTCATAGCGCTCGCGCGCAAACATAATTTGCTCATCATAGAAGATTCGGCCGCCTCATTCGGGTCAACGTACTGCAAAAGAATGGTAGGAAGTTTTGGCGATGTTGCCATCTTCACCTTTCCCAAGGCGTTCCAGACCGTTCTCGGCGGATGCCTCGTCACTGAAGACAAGGAAGTATTGGATTTTGCGCGTGCATACCTCACGAAGCAGGACACCTTCGTGTGGCGATGCGTTTCAACACTCGCTCTCCTTCCGCATGTATTCGACGTACCAACGGTGAGGCCGTGGTTGCGGCGCATCGCGAATCATCTTGTCTTAGTCGCCTATAGCCAATTTAAATATTTTCCCGGTGCAAATAAGCGCGTGTGCCACCTCTTTCCGAAAACTCTCGAGGAGTTTAAACGCCAAATCGACAGGCGAAAAAGAAACTTAGCGATTTTTCGAAGCTACTTTGCCGGCACCCCCGCATATCCAACTAGCGTAGAAGAGGATGCCGATGTCGTGCCGTTTTTCATACCCTACTTTGCGGACTACGAGCATATCCCCCATCTCCTGCGCGCCCTCGCTGAACACGGTGTAGTGAGTGAGCAGTATCATTTCGATATGAACCGGAATATGTTCAATTCTCGCTACGCCCCGTCACTCATCGTGCCTTGCCACCAAGGGCTCTCCGAAGCGCAGATGCACCTGCTATGCACTGTACTCAAGGACGCTTCATCAAAGTAGAAGACTCTGGTTTGCGCGCGCTTATGGCGAAACATTCAGTTTTTTGTGTCATCTGCCTGTAGGTACGCACGACGCGCTCAATAGCAATGTCGGTGAAGCCGGCTTGCACGAGCATGCTTCTAACGAACGGAGCAGTGATGAAGCACGTGATACCGGTGTCTGGGAACGGCACATCTGGATTCTTGATGTTGTCAACCGTATAGCGGTCAAGCTTTGTGCCGCCGCCATGTATAAAAGAAGTGCTTTGCGCTCCCAAATGCCAGCTGAAAAATCGCCCGCCTCTCTTGAGGCAACGAAAGATTTCTGAATATGTTTCCGCGTGCCCTTGTAAGTCAGTGTGTTCAATTGTCATGACATCAATAACGGCGTCAAAAAAATTATTCTCGAAATCAAGCTTCTTCATATTGCCGACACTCAGTTTCGCCGTGGCGCCATACCGCGCGAGCATCTGTTTGCATAAACCAATTGAAGTCGGTGCGATATCTACACCGTATGCAGCAAACCCCTCTTTCGCTATCATCCAGAGATTGGCGCCGCTCCCGCACCCGAGTTCCAGCATTTTTATATCCTTGCGCTTTGATTGCGGCACAGAAAAGTAGTGCAGAGCAAGAAACTGTACCACCTGTTCATTTGGATAGCGCCGCTGGGAGCCAAACCCAGTTCTTTGGTAATTTCTTTCGGAAATGAGATTATCCATACCCTGCCTATTCTACTTCGCATCGAGAAATTTCTCCATTTCCCAGACCGTTCGAGTGCGTCCCCGCGACCATCCTTCTTTAAAGTGGTTGATACCGAGCTCCTTTTCCGTCGCCGATGCGTTGTCATACTTCGGTCCCAGCTCATAGGTCGAGACATTCCTCTTCTGCAGTTCTTCTATTGCCCTCCACTTCAAGAGATGTCCAACATATCGGTCCGCGAAATCTGGGTCTACCGCGACGGAGTTGTCATACGCTATATTCTTATACAGCGAGACCAGGAGCATGCCGGCAGTAGTGCCGCTTTTGATATGCGTCGTTACGACATAGAATCCCTCTCCTTCGCGCGCAGTATCCGCCTGTTTGGTAAAACTCTCCCGAGAACGGACTTGCCTGCCAGCGTCTTTCACGTGGAGCTGGAAATAAGTCTCTTCAAGCTCTCGTGTTACCGCCGCTCCCTCTACGATGCTAAGAGTAAAGAGCGATGAATATTTTTTATGGTAGCGACGATATCTCTCGCGAACCGCGCCAAGCGTCTCGTTCGTAATCGCTATAACATGCGAATCAAAATGTTTGGGCTCGTATTCATATTTTGCCGCAATCCGCTTCACCCGGGTTTCTTCATTTCCGCTGTCCTCCGGCGGCGTTAAACGAATCCGCACACGGCGCGCACGCGCTTTGCGTGCGCGCCGCTCCAACTCTGCAAACGCGAAGTTCTCCAGTTCTTTTTCCCGCTGCATATTCTGCCGGAGGCACGGCCACGGGAGAAAACCGGAATAGTATATCGCTTCGCGCTCGGTGCCGTTTCCAGCGTTTTTTTCTTGAATAATGAGCGGGACAACGCCGACCGCCTTCCCATTTTCATATACGAAAAAAGAATGCCCTTCGGCCTTGAACTTCTCTCCCGCGCAGAGATTAAACTCATGCGTGAGCCACGTGTGCCAGATCCATCCGTCACCGGAAGCATCCACTATCTCCTGCCAGAGCTTGGGCGCTTCGGCTACATCCCCTATATCAATCGCTTGTATGTCCATGTTGTTTCCGCGCAAGCCGCTTAATAAGTTTTACCATACGCTCTGAAGCTCCTCCATCAAAGGAATGCTTCTCAAGAAAATGCTTCTGGCGCGCTAAAAGCTCATTGCGGTACGACGCATCTGAAAAAATGCGTGAGAGGGCGTGAATGGCTTCTTCCGGACTTTGGGCGAGTGGCGCTACGGGCGCATATACCTGCGCGTTGTAGGTATCATAAACTTTCCATGGGTATAAGACGAGGGGTTTTTGTGCCAGTATCGCTTGATAAATAATCGTAGACCTGCCACACGCCACCGCATCACTCGCGCATAAAAGCGCAAAAATATCTTCATCGCCGGTCGCCGCGCAATTAGCCATGCCCAATTCCCGCATGTGGGCACGGGCGGAATCGACAAGCCGGTTGTTGCGGCATTTGAAAAGCACCTGTAAGCCCGGAACTTTATCCTGTACTTCACGAAACGTCCTAAAAAAATCAGTCATTTGATAGGAGTCAAAATGGAAAAGGTTCTCTGAGGGATACGGCGCGGCAGCAAAGAGCACCTGCCGCGAGATATCCAACCCAAGTTGT
>CAZPXA010000008.1:0-11760 GCA_964590695.1 uncultured Candidatus Saccharibacteria bacterium | reverse complement strand
AAGTTGTTTCAACAGGAGCTTTCCCTTCTGTCGCGCGTCAGCACGGTCCTTGAGGTACTGGTCAAAGCGCGGTGAACCGACCGAAATAAGCCGGTCGTGCGCATGACCGATACGCTCGTGCCATAAGCGGGGCGCCTCCCCGTACGTTGCGAGGTAGTCGGTCTCAATGCGGGAATAAACGACGCGTGGGTCGATATACGCCGATGCATGCTGAAGCTCTATGGAGGATATCGCGAGTTGCGCCGCAATGCGCGTCATGATGAAAAAATAGTGGTGTCGCCCGCCGACCGACGCGAGCTGAAGTACGACATCGGGTTTTTCTTCGACCATAATTCGGCGCAGCGCCTCTATATCAGTAATGACTTTTTGTGCGTAGCTCATGAGATACTCGCATGCCTCAAGCACGGGGCTCCAGTCAAGCTCCTTCCGTGCGCTCGCAAGATATTCGGCAACTTCTTTTTTGGCCGCTCCCCACTGTTCCACAAATTCTTTTGAAGCGCGTAGTGCTTTCTGTCTGTCTAGGAGACGTAGCACATCATTTGGATGTCGAGTGCGAATGCGATGTTTCAGCAGTTGTTGCCAAGGTATATGCGTAAGTTCCCCACCCTCATCGAGAAAGATGAGTTCGACGCTATCCATGCGCTCTATGACAGGTCCAATATGCGACCAATATTCGCTGGCATATATCTTTACCCTACGGTGCGGTAGAAGATCCATAAGCAGGTTATACGCCCGCACGAGTAGCGACTTCCATGGAACTAAAGTGGTCTGAGATTTTTCCGGCGCCACCGGTATGCCCAGAACGGTATGAAGTACATTCGCCATACGCGCCGCATCTACGACGGCCTGTCGCTCAAAAGACACGAGGCAATCGTCAGTTGGTGCATCCTCAACGATGTGGGCCGGGATAAGGAAATGTGTATCTGGATACATTTCTTTAAGGGCGACATATATCCGCGCGTAATAGAACAACCGAGTCAGGTATGCTTCTACCAGTATAGGTTCTAGAACTTCAGCAATCCGGATGCCGTTATATTCAAAAAATTTCATCGTGGGCAGGCGATACCACTCGCGCGCCACTTCTTGAGCGAGCAACCACCACTCTTCCTCTCCTGTTTCTGCATCAACAACATTTCGCAGTGGGATGTACGGTACGCGCTTTTTCGTAAGTTCTCGTCCAACCAAAAAATCAAAACAGACAATAGTAACGCCGCGTGCCGCATGCGCACGAGCAGACTCAACCTGCCACGGCTCGTAGATGATAAAGGTTTCATCGCGTTTGGTCATAGCGAGGGACGTCGGCTCTGTCCGCGCGCAAGCCGCTCGATGAGCGCGATAATTCGTTCAGAAGCTTTTCCGTCAAACGCGTGGAGTTGTTCGAGTACTGCAGCGGCGCGCTCGCTCACTCGAGTGAAAAGAGCGGCATCTTCGACGAGCAGACGGAATGCCTTATCGAGTTCCTTCTGAGAATATGCGATGAGGAGTGCCTCGGCTTTAGCATATCGGGTGAAGTGGTACCGCGTCATTGCTTCTTCTCTCGGTTCACCACTATAGACGACCGTCGGCTTCCCAAACTTGAGTGCCTCGAGTACTGTGGTCGAGTAGTAGGAGACAACCGCATCGGTAGTCGCAAACAATTCGGAAAACGGTTCATATTGCACAATCGTATGCGGAACCCGAGCAAATATTCGCTCAATAGTCGAACGATAGAATTGTTCGTGGGTAGAGCCAGGGCGCAGCTTGATGACTACTGAGCTGTTCGGAATCTTCTCGAGCGCACTTGCAATCGCCATATAATAATCCTCAAGAAGATATTCATCTTCAGCGCTCTCGACGCCAACGAGCGTCCCGATACATAACATAATGAGACCTTTCCCGGTTGCCTTCGCGGCAGTGGAGTTGGCAGTCCGATGATAATCGTCAAAACGAGGAGAGCCGACGATAGGAATCTTCTCGCGCGGGTACCCGAGAGCGACAAACTCGTCTTGTATTGCTGGCCCGTAGACGGCAATATGTTCGGCGCTGTGCCGCTTGCTGTACGAGCCGGGACCCAGATTCTCAAGCCCGTGCTGAAGCTCAAGCGAGCGGATATCGCAAGCACGCGCGACTTGGGCCAGAATGTCGAAGTGAGTCTGAAGGCTTACGCTCGCACGCAAGAATACGATGTCGGGTGCGATTCGCGTGAGGAGAGCATACGCGCCGTCGATATCGCAAAGAGTTTGCGGCACCACGTGGGTAATAAGCTCTTCGAACATCTCGAACATAAGTGGGCGGAGTGAGAAACTGCTGTAGATATAGGAAGGGAGTTGATCGCGTAACGTACGCCACTGCTCATCGAAGGCCTGTTGCGCTTCGGCACGAGCTTTCGCTCTATCACGAATCGAAAAGGAACTGAAATTAAAAAGACGAATGCGCGAGCGCCACACGTTTTTCCATCCTGCTTTGAATACCTCGCTACGGTCAAAGAGCATGAGCTCTCCGCGCGAGAGTTGCGACATGATTGGCGCCATATTCCGCCAATAATCAGAGGCGAGGATGCGCGGCGTCCCGCGCGGCTTCGCTAAGGTGAGCGCGATGTTATAAAGAGTAATCCCTCCCTCCATCATGACCCGCTTAAAGGCGGCAATGTGCCGGCGATGCCATGCTTGCGGGGCACGAACGGGTGGTTCGGAGACCATGACCTCGATTCCCCGCGCGCTCCCGATAAGGGTCGCGCATGCGACTACCGCCCGTAGCAGTTTGCGCAAAAGCGGCTGCACACGTGTCGCGGTAACGCTTGGCGCTGCATTTTCAAGAGCAAGAGAGTGCGACGACGGAAAGACGATAAGACGTTGCACCGTTGGATGACCCACCAGTATGTTCTCGAGTATGGTCCCGTAGTAGAGAAGTCGTAGGATATAATCTTGGACATTTAAGAAAAAAATCTGCGAAAGCGAAATCCGCCGATACTGAAACCATTTCCATTCATCACTGTCAAAGACGGCAGCATTCCACTCCTCGGCTAAGGCGAAGCGGCTGATATCCTTCGGGCGATAGGCGCGGCCAGAGCGGAACGGGATGCCTTTTTTGGTGAGCGCGTATTCTATCTGAAGACTTGAAGGGATGACGAGATGCTCTTCGCGTGCGACATCAGGGTGCGCATCGAGATATCGTTCGTAGGCATCTACCTGTGCGACTTCATAGAGGAAGAAAATATTCCGTTCGCTGTGCTTGTGCGGCATGAATGATACTTATGTGAAATAACACGCCGCGCGGGGTTGGGGTTTCTAGCGCATCGGCGCGCGTCCGACAGCGAGAATCAACCCGGCACGCATTACCTGATCAACCCAAAGGAGGAAGCGCATCAAAGGGGCGTATGCAAGATAATGCTTCTTATAGTAAGCATTGAGGCCTATATAGTATTTCTGGTCCTGCCATGCTCGGGACTGCTTTTTAAAGGACGCTGATTTTATGTGCGTGACATAAGCATTCGGGACCAAATAGATCTTGTACCCACGATCGTAGATGCATTTGCAGAAATCAACGTCAATAAATAAATGGAAGGCCGGGTCCATAATTCGTGAGCCAAGCGCGTCACGCCGTAGAATCAAACTTGCGACTGGCGCCATTTCTATTTCAAAGACGCGCGTCGTATCCAAGTCAGCATAGTGGTAGGACTTATAGTGGCGCAAGCCGAGAAAGTATTTGTCAATGAAGCGGCCGAGCACGGTGGTGTAGAAGCCGACCAGTGGAGTCATATGGCGGCGGTAATAGTTCTGTATTCTGCCATCGGGATAATGGAGATTACCCGTCGCGGCGCCTGCCTCGGGGTGGGTGTCCATAAAGTTAATGAGTGCGCGAAGCGTCCCCGGCCGGTGCGTCGCGTCGGTATCCATGGTCATGAGATAGGTGCCACGCATGCGATCGAGCGCAATATTCAACGCAGAATAGCCGACATTCTTTTCGTTCTGCACGAATACGAAGCGCGGGTCTTTTTTGTACTTGTCGTCTACCAGCGCAAGGCCACCGTCGGTAGATGCATCGTCCAGAACCATGGCATCCCATAACACATCCCCGGCGTATGATATGATGGACTCAAGCGCCTCGTTGATGAGGTCGGAGGAATTGTAGTTTGAAACGATAATTGAAACAGTGGGTACATTTTTCATACCGGGGATACTACCACGAGTCCTATAGTTCAAGAATCACTTTGAAGCCGAGAAATTCTTTTTCTTCACTCATTGCTCGTATGAGAGATTTGCGCTGTAAGTCACGTCTGTGATTCATTTCTTCGTCTTCGAGCTCGGCAGCGGTTTGTTCAGGAGGATGAACATAACCAACAATAAATGACTCTATAAGGACGCCGTCATAGAGGGCGCGGAGGACCGGGATGAAGATTGATTCCCATTGGTCTCCCCTTTCTCCCTTGTAATCAAGAAAATAGTTCGCAGCTAATCTATTGAACACACGAGGTCCGATAGACAGGTCTAAATCTGGCCGCCCGGTAATATTACCAAGCTCGTGATTCAATCGAAGTTCAGAAAAATGCTGATACGGAGGATATCCGTCAAGATTCCTACGGCGCGGCACAATCAGATGAGGCACGCTTGTCCTAAGTTTCTTCACAAGGTCGGGAACAAATGGGACAAACGGATATTTTTCCGGCTCGAGCCAGATGATGCACTCGGCCCCGGCATCCAACCCCGCCTGGATACACTGGCGCCGCGATGAACCCATTCCTTTTTCTTTTTGCTCATGGACGATGGCTCCGGCTCCCGACAAGGCATCTTTGAACTTCTGGTCAAGACTGCCGTCGACAACGATGATGTCATGCCCGGCCTCGCGCGTAGCGCGCACGGTGTTGAGTGCCAACTGCGACCGAAGTTCCTCGACGGATTTACTGAATGTAGTGGTTACAAGTACGGTCTTCGGTTTCATTTTTCTTTGTGACTATTTTTCATTATAATAATCGCCGTATTCAACCAAAATGGTACTTTTGCCGTCCCCGCGCTCTAGGGCCTTTTTATACGCGGGAAAAATGTCCCCCGTCTCTTCAAGGCGGATGATTTCGATGTTAGTGCACATCAACCTGAAAGCCTCGGTATAATCGCCAATATGTTGAAATTGGGGATGTAGCGGCCTTACGGAACCGATGCCCGTGCGGATGATGACCTTGGGCTGGAATCCACCATTAGATATAATCGACATCTTATCCAAATGATTCACGAGTTGATTCACGGCGAGCAAAAGAAAATTCCATCTTGGATAGAAACTCACGGGAATGTGGCCGGTAAGCGCAAGGCCAATAGACATGCCCATTTGCATTTCTTCAGCAACGGGAAGCTCAAGGAGCTTCTCCTTCGGCACATTTTTTATCGTTCCCGTCATCGCAGTACCAGGGACAGCGACCGCCTGTCCGATAAAATAGGTGCGCTTGTCTTCGGCAAGCATGTCCATCGCGCGGGAGAGTTCTTCGGCGTATTTCATAAGCGTTAAAATTGGACTCGTACCCCCGCCCCCGCGTGGGGATACTTGGTCTCGTATTTGTAATACACAACGAGGGGATGCTTCCCATCCTCGTAGGTAAGCGTCTGCTGCCGCCAGGTCTCTCGCGTGTTGGTCATCACTGACTTCCCATTATCCTCTATGATGAAACGGATAGGAAGTTCGTAGTTCGTCGCGTATTTGATGCATTCATGCGCAATGCCCGTCTCCGACGTCATATCTCCCATGAAGCAGTGTACGCGGCTCTTCCCGCCGCTTCGCTTGATGCCCATAGCGACCCCGACGGCTATGGGGAGTACACCCCCGACAATTGCAGAAGAGACGATGCGTTGCTCGGGAAAACAGAGTGATATAGAGCGGCCGGCGACTATCTCCTCTTTTAATTTCTCCGGCGGTACGCCTTTCAAAAGACATTGATAGTGGCTTCTCCATGAACATATGACCCAATCGTCTTCTTGTACTTCGCGGAACACCTCAATGATTTTCTCTTCATTGCCATAATAGAGATGTATGGGTGCCTTGATTTTCGCCGCATTGAACAATGCGGCAATCTCTTCCTCGAAGGCGATGAGTTCTCCGGGAGTCCAGACTTTTTTCCCCTTTCCTGACATAGATAAAAGGATACTATCACGATTTATGTAATAAAGAAGTCGCAGGCATGCGCCTGCGACTTTGAGCTTGTGGGAGGAACTACCCCCCACCCCCGAGCAGTCCGAGATGGTCGAGCGCCAGGTGGCCGACGGCAATTGTCTTGGCGTCGGTAATCTGGCCTGCGCGGAGCATATTCCGGAACTCGCTGAGCGAAACCTCCCTGATAGTCATCACCTCAGTGTCGTCCAGCTTTTGTTCCTGCACAACCCTGCACCCCGTCGCGAGAACCGCCCTGAAGTAGTTATCTTCGAGAGCGGGGTTGAACGGCATCCGTCCGCCGATGACCCTCATCTCTGTCGCTTCGACGCCGACCTCCTCGCGAAGCTCGGCCCTCGCGGTCTTTTCCCAGGCGTCCTCCCAGGTTTGCCCTGGCTTCAAGCAGCCCCCGGGCAATTCCATCTCAAACGCCCTGGTTGCGTGGCGAAACTGGTCTACCAGAAAGACGGTCCCGTGGTCGGTTACCGCGAAGATGATGGCTGGGTCGGCGTGAGGGTTGACGGTGCAGAGAAACCCCAGCACCTTGCCGTCTGAAGTTTCGAAGCTACGGACCACTACCTTCTTTCCGAATCGTGCATATTCCTCGCTAATGACCGTTTCTCCGTTAAACACCGGTATCTTCCTAATAATCATGATTCACCTCTCTGAAGTTGTGTTGCGGGTGAGTGGGTACTTCCGATTCTAGGGTAGCATATTAAATCTATATGTCAATATGTTATCTGCTACCGCAAATTGTTATTATGAAAGTCAATCAATGGCGCGCATAAAGCTTGAGGAATTGGAAGATGTGCGGGAAAGACATAGGGACCAGAAAATCGTCTTTAGCTCTGGTTGCTTTGATCTGATTCACGCTGGGCATATGCTCTTTCTCGAAGATTGCAAGAAGCATGGCGACATTTTAGTGGTCATGGTTGGTTCTGACGAGGTTATAAGACGCGATAAAGGTACGAAACGTCCCATAATGAATGAGCACCTACGGATAAAAATGACTGATTCTCTTAAGCCAGTAGATTATACGTTTCTTGATAGAGCGCTTCCGGGAGATCCTTATTCTCTGTACTTTATCGATGTGGTGTTTGGAAAACTTAAGCCGGATGTGTATGTGATTAATACAGATGCATACGATATTCCTTATAGAGAAAATTTTTCAAAAAAGCATAGTGTCTTGCTTGTTATCCTTAACCGCACAGCGCCGCCAGAATTTGACGAAGTTTCAACGACAAAAATAATTCAGAAGATTAAATCAATCTAAATTAATAAAAAGGGGACGCTCCCGCGTCCCCCTGGTTCCCGCTTCGCGAGCCTCACGTCCTGAGCTGGGCGAGCACTTCGTCCGGCACAAGAATCTTTTGGCTCTCCCTTGCTGGTGCAATATTGAACACTCTTTCGATCTTCGCGTCGGGCCGCAGGCAAAGCTCACCACCCACCGTTTCGACCGAGTCGCTCGGCACCATGATTTCCTTTCCCAGGGCTTGCAGCCGAATCCCCAAGTGGTGTTCGAACTCCGTTTCGACGATACCCCATACTGGTTTGCTCATTTCGTACTCCCGTGTGGTTTGTGCCAAGCGAGATTGTACATTGCTTCAACGTTTTGCGCCAGTGATTTGTTTCCTGGCTACTTGAAAACTTCTTTTGCAATCTCTTTGCGCCAGTGGTCAATGAGATGCTTCATGCTCTCTTCAAAAGAGTATTCCGGTTCCCATCCGGTCGCTTCACGGAACTTCTTGGTATCGGGAATTTGAAGGGTAACGTCCGAGGGGCGAAGTAACGCCGGGTCTACTCGTGTCGGGATGGGCTTTTTCGCGAGAGACACGAGCGTTTTCAGAAAGTCGCCGACCGACATCGTCGTCGTGCCGCCGATGTTGTACGCTTCGCCCGGCTCGCAGTACATAAGCGCGTCCCAGTACGCCCGCATCGCGTCCCGCACATCAATGATGGTGCGTACGGAGTCCAGATTTCCGTGCACTAGCTCCTTCTGGAGTCCCATTTCTATGCGAACTACCTGGCGTGCAAACGAAGTCGCGAAAAGGTCCGTTCTGCGCGGATTGAGATAGGTAAACATGCGCGTTCGTATAATCGGCATTTTATACGCCTTGAAGTAGCTGTAGCCGAGCATGTCCTGCGCCACCTTCGACACCGCATACGGGCTTGACGGGTGCATGGGAGTGTCTTCGTTTATTGGGATATACTTCGGGTCAACGATGCCGTACACCTCCGAAGTACTGCACAGCTGGATGAGCGGATTGAGTTTCGCGACGCGAATCGCTTCAAAGAGGTTCGCAGTGCCCATAACGTTGTTCTGCATGACCGAAAGAGGAGTTTCAAATGACGCGCGCACATTGGCGTGCGCCGCAAGATGAAAGACAGCGTCGGGCCTGCTTTTCTCGAGCGCGCGGAGAATCGAGCTAAAATCCATCAGGTCGCATTCATGCATGACTATTTTGTCTCGAACAGCCGCGAGGTTGTCGGTCACGGTGGTGCTGTGCCAGCGTCCCGCTCCATGGAGCTCAACGTTCGGATGGTTCTGCACTATGTATTCGGCCAGATAGCTACCGCCGGAACCGGCAATGCCAGTAATGAGTACCCGCTGTAACTTTCTTGCCTTTTTCTTTGTTTCAGAGCCTATAGTACGTCCCATGCGTGTATGTTAGATTAGCAGATTATAGATATGAAAACGAAAAAAAACAAGAGCTGGCCGCTCATGTCAAGTAACATTTCCCGAGACGATGTGGACGAGGTTATTTCGTTTTTGTCGCAAAAGGAAATTCCCATTTTGACGCAGTCAAAAAAAGTCAAGGAGTTTGAAGAAAAATGGTCGAAGTGGCTCGGGGTCAAATACAGCGTCTTCGTGAATTCGGGGAGTTCTGCCAATCAGCTTACGATGCTGGCGCTCCGGGAACTGTACGGGACCGGTGAAATAATAGTACCCCCTTTAACGTGGGTGTCGGATATCGCGGCGGTTTTGCAAAATGGTTTTAAGCCGATATTCTGCGATATTAACCTTTCCACCCTTGCGCTCGACACAAAAGAGATAAAGAAAAAAATAACGAAACAGACGCGCGCCGTTTTTCTCACCCATATTCTTGGGTACAACGGGCTCACGCAAGAACTCTTGGACCTGTGCAAGAAGAAACGCATCCTGCTTATAGAAGATGTATGCGAATCACACGGTGCAACCTTTAAGGGGAAAAAATGCGGCTCGTTCGGCTTTATCTCCAATTTTTCTTTCTACTATGCCCATCATATGACCTCTATAGAGGGAGGCGTGATATCCACAAACGACCACGCGATATATCAGCGCGCTCGGAAATTCCGGTCTCACGGCATGGTACGGGAATCAACTGACGATAACTTAAAGAATGAATACAAGAAAAAATATAGTGATTTGAATCCCGATTTCATATTCTCCGCTCCCGCATATAACATGCGTAGCACCGAAATTAATGCGGTCATAGCGCTGAACCAGCTGAAAAAATTGGATAAGAATAATAAGGCCAGAATCCGGAACTTGAAAATCTTCTTAAGAAATCTTGATGGAAAGAAGTATTTCACTGATTTTAATCAGGCTGGAAACTCAAATTATGCCTTTACCCTTCTCCTAAAAAACAAGGACTTTGATATGCGAGATGCGGTGGAAAAGGCGCTGCGGGAACATGCCATTGAATTCAGGAGAGGAATGTCCGGCGGCGGGAACCAGCTCATGCAGCCCTATTTGAGACGGCTGTTCGGCAATGAACACCAAAACTATCCGAATGCGAATCATGTGCACCATTTCGGGTGGTATATTGGCAATTATCCTGACCTCGATACAGACGACATTCCTCGCCTCTGTAAGATACTGAACGCCTTATGATTATTGTGAAGTCCCCTTTGCGGATATCTTTCTTTGGCGGCTCTACCGACTACGAATCTTTTTATAGAGAGCACGGCTCTTTTATCATCGGTACCACCATCGATAAGTACGTCTGGCTTTCCGCGAGGTACCGGCCGAAGATTCTGCCGAGGGAACATTTTATCGGCTATTCTACGTTTGAAAGGGTTTCCTCCATTGACGACATCCAGAACCCCCTCATTAGGGAGGTCATGCGGTATCACGATATACGCGACCACATAGATTTCAATTCTTCGGCAGACGTTCCCTCGCGGACGGGATTGGGCGGGTCGTCATCATTCTGCGTTGGTATGATACGCCTCTTGAAAAAGCTTAAGGGCGAGCCTTGTAATAAAAAAGAGATGGTAAAAACTGCCATTCATATAGAACGAAACATTTTAAAGGATAGCGGCGGTATACAGGACCAGATATGGGCCGCCTATGGCGGCCTGAATACTATTACGATAGAAAAGAATGGGGATTTCACCGTACGGCCGGTCCCCGTGTCAGACAGTTTCAAGCATGCGTTAGAAAATTCTATTGTTTTGATTTATACCAATGAACAGAGAGACCAGGAAGAAATAGCGCGATCTCATGAGAACAAGCGGAAGAAAAGAATACTCGAGCTTGCACGGAAAGCATATAAAGCATTCTTGAGAGAAGACATACAAGAAATTGGAGAATTGCTCCTTGAAGCATGGAACGAAAAGCGCAATATATCGCCTCTCATATCAACAAAAAAGATAGATGATATGGTGGATATGGTTATGGGCATGGGCGCGTATGGCGTAAAGCTCCTCGGGAGTGGGGGTTGCGGATTCTTGATGGCAGTATGCAATCCGGCTGCCAAAAAAAAGATTATCCGGAAATTTAAAGAAGACATTCTTGAGTGTAAGTTTGAAAACCTCGGTACATCAATAGTATATCCAAACGAACTATAATATATATTAGATATCCATGAAAAAAATACTCGTAACAGGCGGTGCAGGATATATCGGCTCGGTGCTGGTGCCGGAGCTCCTAAAGGCCGGGCATATGGTTACGGTCATAGACAATTTCTTGTATGACCAATCGTCTCTTCTGGATGTGTGTCACTATAAAACACTCACTATCGTTCGCGGGGATGCGCGAAATGAAACTCTTCTTAAGAAGCATATCATCGGCAAGGATTTCATAATTCCACTCGCCTGTTTGGTAGGCGCCCCTCTTTGTGAACAAGATCCTATCGGCGCTACGACCACAAACCGTGATGCGGTGCTGATGCTCTTGAAGCTTCGCAGACCCGAACAAAAGATACTATTCCCGAATACTAATAGCGGATACGGCCGTATGAAAGAGGGGGTGGCATATTGTGATGAAAACAGTCCTCTCGAGCCGGTGTCGCTGTATGGTCGGTTAAAAATTGAAACAGAGAAGGCTCTTCTTGAAGCTGGCAACACCATCATATTCCGGCTGGCGACTGTTTGCGGAGTTAGTCCGCGAATGAGAATTGACTTGCTGGTGAATGATTTTGTGCACCGGGCTATTGCCGATCGGGCGGTTATATTGTTTGAGCCGCATTTCAAACGTAACTACATACATGTGCGTGACATCGCGCGGGCTTTTATGCACGCCATGGAAAATTTTAAGCGTATGAAGAACCAAATTTACAACGTTGGGCTTTCAGATGCCAACCTGAGCAAATTCGAATTGTGCGAAAAAATAAAAGAACAATTGCCAAAGTTCGTATTTATAGAATCCCCCATCGGCGAGGACCC
>CAZPXA010000007.1:0-22858 GCA_964590695.1 uncultured Candidatus Saccharibacteria bacterium | reverse complement strand
TTGAGCGGTAATGCGAGCAAGCGCGTCACCGGTGTTACCGAAAAATGTCACTGCGACGCGAGCGCTCTTTGGTGCTGCTCTTGCCAGGCCGTACGATATTGCCACATCAGTTTCTATCGCGGCGTGCGCCGCCTTGATGACTGAAGCGCCGAGCACGAGATTCATACGGCCAACGAGTTGCGGGGTCGCTGCAAGTACATCGCGCGTCATAGCGGCGAGCGCGAGCGTTTGAATTCCCGAATGTTTGATAAGCGAACGATAAGTAGAAAAAGCCGCTATGATAGATTCGTATGCGTGAATACCGGTTGTAACATACGCATCCGCAAACGAGTTCGTTGCGTGTGCTGGCGAGGTAAGCAGTGTGTATATGTTTCGCATAATTGCTTGTACCTCATCGGCCGTAACCACTGATTCTCTTTGCTGGGAAATAAGCGAAGGAACTGAAACGAAATGTGAGCCTGCGGGTTCTGACCGGCGTTCGGCTAATATGTCAAGTGAGGTGAAAATCGATGGCGCTATGTTTGGAGGCGCATGTGCGGGGCGAGATGCGATTCGCGAGTGCGTCAAGGACATTACGTCTTCTGTCGTAGCGATTCTCGATATGATGCGCGACGGAATATCGCCAAACGTCTCGTTAAATCCGTAAAGGACATCAAGGACAACTACTACCGCATTTGCCCCGAGCCTCGGCACTATTTCGGCGCGCGCGGCCAGCGCGCCAGAGGTGACTATTAGGAATGCGACTGAGAGAGCGAGCGCATGGGAGCCAAGAGAACTTCCCGCGATACTGAAGCCTTGTGGTGTAGAAAACGGTGCCGTCAACTTCTTCGTAGCACGATGCAAAAATGAGTGATGCGCGCGATATTCTTCCGCGCGTGTACGTGCGAGCGTGCGTGCGTGGTCAATCTTGTGGTCGCCGCGTTGATCTAGGAAGTGCGCAAGCGATTCCTTATCGACAAGCCAGCTGTGCCCAACTCTTCGGCCGATAATTTTTCCCGAACGGGCGAGACGGGCAAGGTAATCCGAAGTATACCCGGAAAGTTTTCTTGCATCTTTTGTCGTTATTAAATTTTCTTTGAGTAAAGGATCCATGTCGGATATCCGAATTAACTAAATAATAGCTAATGTTTCTGGTATTCCCTACAAATCTTATGTGGATAAGATTTTAGAATTTCTACCGTCAAAATTGAGAAATATCGGCAAATTCTCAAGTTTTTGCCCTTTGGCCCACAAAATCTTCACTAATCAGCACAAAAAAGTAAAAAAGAACCCTCAATAATCAATGTTAGAGAAATAGTACGGGAGTGTTATGTGTAAATAATATAAACCTAATCTCAATAGCGACCTTTGGGGGCTTTTAAGCCATTGGCCAAACAAGGATGCAGGCATGGCACAGGTAACAAACTATTCATACACATTGTATACGCTAGTTATATCGGATATACGGTATTTAAGAATGTAATCCTGCACTAAAGACGAGAAATCTGGATTTTGTTTTACTTTCGCACAATATTAAGAACATTGTGCGAAAGTGAAGTCACTAAAATACTCTGAAACGCTGCGGGTGGCGTTAACTTTGCTTTATAGTCACCGTACTTGACTGTTTTTGCGTTTCTATTCCACCAACATGTAACTTGCCTATCCGAGACGAGAAAACTAGTAGAAATGTTATTTAATATACAAAATTATTCCTGAAATTACGTTTGCTTGGCTAATCGATATTATGTGTTTATCAAAATATCCTGTTCCAATAAGGGCAAGAACTGCCATTATCACTGCAAGTAATGCCCCTGTTACTTGAGCGAATCCTGCTATTACCCCACTTTTCACCGGTTGTTTCTGCTCCTTCTGCATACCATACTGTAATGAAGTCTCCGGACGGCGGCGAGGCAAAAGTTCCTCGGGAGGCAATTCGTACACCGTGTGGATGGGTATGTGTACTTCTTCTGTTTCTTCCGCTTCCTGGACTATTTCGCTTGGGGTATTGGCAACGACCCTAGAATCAACCACGCGATCAAACCACGCTTTCCACGAATCCTGCAAGTGTTGTGATGCTTCGTTTTGAACGTTTCCAACATTTTCCGAGGAAGATGAATCTACGTCCCGTAAACGATTTACTGAGGGAAGTTTTTCAGCCGAAAACGCTTCGTAACGGGGGGATTCCCAGTTCAATGAGATAGAATTTTTTAAAGGTTGCGGTGCGGAGCGCAGTATGTTTTCCGGCTCAATTTCTTCCTTACCGAAACGGTGGTCGTGGATGGCTGATTCCAATACATACCAGCTGCGGCCGATAAGTCTTGCCGGTACCCTCCCCTCGCGGCAGAGTTGCCCTATATAATCTTTTGCATAACCAGTTACTTTTGCAGCTTGTTTCGACGATACATATTTCTTCTCCCCTATGAGTATCTCATCCATCCAAGACAGTATACCCAGCACTAACTTTCAAGACAAGTTAGTGCTGGGTATAGCCATATCTCGGCTTGGAGAGAAGAGGCGGAGTGTGCACAACTCTTATCCGATCTTCCGAATTATGAGCTTCTGTAACTCTAAAGGATTTCCCGCTCCTCGGCTTTCTCTCATGGCCTTTCCAACGAGGTGTTGGAGTGCAGCCTGTTTGCCGCTCTTGTACTCAAGAACCGCCTTCCCCTCTTGGGCAAGCACAGTGTCCACTACGGTCCCAAGCATCCGGGAATCATGAACTTGAATGAGATTGTGTTTTCGTGCGATTTCTACAGGACTATCGCCCTCGCTACGGCTATACAGTATTGCGAGCGTACTCTTGGCGCCGTGCGAAGAAAGTTTATTGGACATAACCATTTCAATAAGCGTACGGAAACTTTTAGCGCTTGGTATCGCGCCGGACATTTTACTTTTCATGAGCGATATAAGATCGGAGGTAATATAATTCACGGCCAGTCTTATAAAATCGGGGGTCTTACCTGACACAACTTTTTCAAAAAACATTCCGAGTTTTATGTTTTGTATAAAAAGTTCTATTACTTCTTCTTTCAACTTATACTCTCTGCGCAGACGTTCGCGTTTTATCCATGGCAATTCCGGTAATGATGCGCGAATCGCTTCTTGAGAAAGTTCAGAAATCTCGGAAAGAAACAGCTTAGGAAGGTCGGGCTCGGGGAAATAGCGGTAGTCGGCGCTACCTTCTTTAAGCCGTTGGTGGGAGGTCTTCTGCTTCGCTTCATCCCATCCGCGCGTCTCCTGCGCCACCTTTTCCCCATTCTCAATAAGCGCAGTTTGGCGCTTTATCTCGAATGCAATAGCACGCTCGACGGAGCGGAACGAGTTGAGGTTCTTTATCTCCACTTTCGTGCCAAATTCTCCTTCCCTGTCTGAAACAGACACGTTTGCTTCTACGCGCATCTCCCCTTTCTCAAGGTTAGCTTCGCTTGCGTGAAGCGTGCGCAAAAGAAGCTGTAATTCGCGCGCGAAACGTCCCGCAGTCTCCACATCAGGAATAACCGGCTCGGTAACAAGCTCCATGAGCGGAATGCCCGCGCGATTAAAATCAACAATGCTCTTCCCTGCCTGCGCCGCGTGTCCGGGCGCGGCAGGCAGGCCTCCGGCGCCTGCCTTGCCGGCAGACAGGTGAATCGAGCGCGCGGTGTCCTCTTCAAGGTGCACGCGCGTAATCATGACACCCGCGAGCATGCCGGCGGTAACGAGCGGATGTTTGTATTGGCTGATCTGATAGCCTTTCGGAATATCGGGATAAAAATAACTCTTGCGGTCGAATTCGCTAAAGTCGGCAAGCGCACCATTGACCGCGGTGCCAATACGCAAGATATGCCGGACCGCTTCGCGGTTGATGACTGGCAATGTGCCGGGATGGGCAAGACAGATTGGACAGGTATTTATATTCGGCCGCGTCTCATTTGGGTCGTTCGCGGAATCGCAAAACATTTTAGTCTTTGTAGCAAGTTCTGCATGGACCTCAAGACCAATGGTAGGGCGATACATAATGCCTAGAGTTTACTGCTTATTGAAGATATTTGAAAGTTGACTCGAGAATTTTTTGAGCGATTGGGGGTCCTTTACCGACACGGAAAGTACTTCCCTACTGGTCCCGAGAGCCAATAGCTGTATTTTTGTCTCGCATATTCTAGGAGAAACAAGGTCTATTTTTGACAGGATGATAATCTCACGCTTTTTATTGAGTTCGCGCCCAAATAATCCCATTTCCTTACGCACTTCCCTATAAGCCGCGAGTGGGTCATCTTGAGTAGCCGAGACGAGATGCAGTAAAATGTATGTCCTCTCGATATGTTTGAGAAATTTAATGCCGAGACCTCGCCCCAACGAGGCTCCCTCAATAAGTCCCGGGACATCAGCAAGTATGTACCCATAGAATTCGCCTAGGTTTGGCTCGAGCGTTGTGAACGGGTAAGAGCCAACCTTGGACTTCGCCCGCGTGAGCGCGTTGAGGAGCGATGATTTCCCCGCATTTGGCAAACCAATAAGTCCTGCGTCGGCAATTATCTTTAGGGTTAATTCGATATCCCCACCCCTCCCTTCCTTGCCCAAGCTTTGCTGAAATGGGTTCTGATTTGTTGAGCTTTTGAAGCGGGCATTGCCGAAACCGCCTTTACCTCCCCGGAATAGGACAATGCGCTCTTCCTCTTTCGTAATCTCATATTCGTCGTCTGTCTCTACGACGCGCACAAGCGTACCGACTGGCACTTTGAGCAGAACCGGCTCACCATTCGCACCATGTTTCAATTCGCTTTTTCCTGCTTCGCCATTTTCCGCGTGAAATTTCTTCTCATAGCGATAATGGGCGAGTGCTGCCAAATCGCGCACGCCGACTACGATAACGTCGCCGCCCCTGCCGCCGTCGCCGCCTGAGGGTCCGCCGCGCGCGGACTCTTTGGTGCGTAACCAGCGAATGACGCCGTCGCCGCCTTTTCCTGACTCCGCATATATTTTCACTTCATCGACAAATGCCATATCACCCTTTACGGACAACTTCCCAACCGAGGGCAAGAAGCGGCTCGACCTTTTTATATTTCATTGTTTTCATTTCGTCGCCCTTTTTGATAGTGACGATGTCGTTGCGCCGTATCCCGCCCCTTTTACAAAAGGGGCGGGAGTACTTCCCCCTTCCTTCCCCGCGGCGACAAGCGCCGCGCGCGTCTTTTCTTCTTCAGCACGAATGCGTGTGTCGTTCGCGTTCTGGAGGCGCGGCACAGCGTTAATAATCGTCGCTTTGATGTTCTCCTCGAGTTGTCGAAAGCGGATGAGCCCCTCTCGCCGGTATTCGATGAGGGGGTCTCGCTGGCCATAGGCCCGAAGCGACACGGAACGACGCAAATAATCCATAGTCTCGAGGTGCTCGAGCCAGAAAGTGTCAGTGACCTGCAAAAGCAGTCGGCGCAGATGCGGGATAAACGCGGCGCCAAATTCGGTCTTTTTGTCTTCAAATACAGCCGCCATTTCTCCGCCACCGACTAATCCTCGTATAAGCGCCTCGACTTCCACATCACTTCCCCGAAGCGCCGCTCGGCGGCGCGCATACATGGCGAGGCGTTGCGTGTTCATTACATCGTCATAGGCGAGAACCTGTTTGCGCGAATCAAAATTGAATCCTTCGATGCGGCCTTGCGCGGTCTCGAGCGAACGAGTAATCATCGCACTTTCAATGGGCTCGTCTTCCGGAATACCGAAACGGCCCATTACTTTCTTCAAGGTCTCTGCGGCAAACACGCGCATCAGCTTATCTCCGAGCGAAACGTAAAAGCGCGTTTCGCCGGGGTCTCCTTGGCGGCCGGAGCGGCCGCGCAATTGGTTATCGATGCGGCGCGCATCGTGCCGCTCGGTACCGATAACCATGAGGCCCCCCTTTGCGAGAACACGCGCGCGCGTCTCGTCAGTGGCGCGCGCACCGCCCAGCTTTATATCGACGCCGCGCCCGGCAAGGTTGGTCGCGACTGTCACGCGCCCCTCTTTCCCCGCCTCGGCGATGATTTCGCCTTCTCGTTCGTGATTCTTCGCATTTAATACCTCATGCGGCACGTTCGCGCCGCGAAGATATTCGCTTACCGTCTCATTATCCTCAATAGAGACGGTACCCACGAGGACCGGCTGCCCTTTCTCATGTCGTTCCTTAACCGCGCGCGCGACTGCGCGATACTTCCCCGCGCTCGTCTGAAAGATGAGGTCGTTATGGTCTTTGCGTTGATTGGGCTTATTGGTCGGCACCACGACGACCTCAAGCCCGTACACGGTATAAAACTCCTCTTCAGAAGACAGGGCCGTGCCAGTCATGCCGGCGAGCCCCTCATACATGCGGAACAAGTTTTGGAACGTCACTGTGGCGTAGGTCCGGGTCTCTTCTTGTACCTTGACCCCTTCCTTGGCTTCTATAGCTTGATGGAGGCCCTCCGACCACCGGCGCCCGGGCTGAAGCCTTCCAGTGAATTCATCAACGATAATAATCTCGTTATTGCGCACGACATATTCCTTGTCCTCGCGGAAAAGCGCTTTTGCCCGCACGGCGGTTTCAAGGTGGTGCGCATATTTCACGCCGCCTTCCGTATACAGATTCTCAAGGCCGAGCGCCGCCTCGGCCTTCCGCATCCCTTCTTCGGTAACCTGGATAGCTTTCTGCTTTTCATCAACCGTATAATCCTCGCTTTCTTTCATATCGCGGACAATGTGCGCAAAACGTTCATACAGATTTTGTGAATCGCCCGCGGGCCCCGAGATGATGAGCGGCGTACGCGCTTCATCGATTAAAATGGAGTCGACTTCGTCAATAATCGCAAAATGATGGCCGCGTTGCACTATTTGTAAAGCGTCATATGCGGTGTTGTCGCGCAAGTAATCAAAACCGAGTTCATTGTTGGTGACGTAGGTGATGTCGCAGGCGTATGCTTCGCGCTTCTCTACGGGACGCAGATAGTCGTAGAATACTTTGAACGAGCCTTCTCTGTCGCGCTGCACATCTTCTTCTTTTTCAACATGCGACGCGTCATAGCGATAAGCACCGGTACTCGTCACGACGCCAACCGTGAGGCCGAGATAGTCATACACTTGTCCCATCCACGTGGTGTCGCGACGCGCAAGATAATCGTTGACTGTGACAATTTGTACGCCCTTGTCGGAAAGCGCGTGAAAGACAGCGGGAAGCGTCGCAACAAGCGTTTTCCCTTCACCAGTGCGCATTTCGGCAATCTTGCCGCGAAGGAGGGCGAGACCGCCTATAAGCTGAACATCAAAATGGCGCTCGCGGCGAGTGCGATATGCCGCCTCACGCACAAGTGCAAATATGAGTGGGATATCGCTCTCGGGGGCCGCTCCAGACTCGCGGGCACGCCCGCGCGCCTCGGCGAGACGGGCACGTATAGAATCGTCAGAAAGCCCGGCAATCTCCTCTGAAAGCCCGTTTACGGCCGCGACAAGGGGCGCTGCGGCCCGGAGGAAGGCGGCAGACTGGTTCTTTGAGAAGAAACGGGAGAGCCCAAGCATTGCGGAATACTATACCATGTGTTCCTATGGATTAGAAAGAAAAGCCCGTCGCCGCTGTTAGCGGGACGGGCTTCCCCTTTCTACGAAACTAGCGGCGGCGCTTCTTTGCGGCCTTACGCTTCTTTGCCATGGTGGTTACAAATTATAAGTGATGGCTGATATGTCGACCCGTCTGTGCGCAGAAGTCAAACTTCAATTCAGATTCTTAGAAGTCTGACTTCTGCGCTCAAACGTTTCTATATGACATTATCGCGCGTAAAAAACTTTTTGTGTGACGAAAAAATACAACGTGTGGATAACTCACGCAAAAATTTTATAGGAGACCTTTCACATGAATTATGTGCGCGTGCCGAACGTTTCCACCTCCCGCTTGATACTAATGCCGGTTGTTCTAAGAACATTCTCCGCGACATCGCGCGCGAGAACATCAACATCGCGCGCGGTCGCGCTCGCGCGCGCGACGATAACCAGCGGCTGTTCTTCGTAGAGGCGCACCGGGCCTATCGCGTAGCCTTTCAAATGGAGAACGTGGTCGAGGAGCCACGCAAGCGGTATTTTTACCGTACCATCCTCCTGCGGGAAGACCGGGAGGCCCGGGAACCGCTTCCCAAGCGACGTAGCGAGCTCTTGCGAAACGATGGGGTTTTTAAAAAAAGAACCCGCTGTCCCTTCCCCTCGGGCATGGGGGAATTTTTTAGCGCGGATGGCGCGGACGGCGCGCGCGATTTCGGTCGGAGTAGAGAACGGGACGCCGGCGGCGTGTACTCGCGCCACATCCGGATAATTGAGATTTGGCCGTGCGTTCTTTGAGAGCCGGAGGGCGACTCGGGTAATAAGCATCTCTGGATGTTTTTTGAAAAAACTAGTGCGATAGGCAAACGCGGCATCAGCGCGAGAGACGCGCATACGCTCTCCGGTAACGATTTGTATTGTATCAGCATATTCAAACACCGAAGAGAGTTCTGCGCCGTACGCGCCGATGTTCTGTACCGCTGCGCCACCCAGGGACCCGGGAATGCCCGCGAGATTTTCGATGCCGAACACGCCGCGCTCGCCAGCCGCGTCAACAACGTCATCCCAACATATGCCCGCCCCGGCAACAATGGTCACGCTTCCATAGTCATCTTTGATATCAATGTCTTGTATTTCCATTTTCAATACGACGCCTTCGACACCAGCATCAGGCACGAGTACGTTACTCCCTCCTCCTAAGATAAACATCGGGAGATTGTGTTCCCGCGCAAGCGTTATTGCTTCATATATATCTCCCTCGTGGTGCACTTCTATGAAAAATCGTGCCGTCCCTCCCACGCCGAGTGTTGTAAAAGGCGCGAGAGGAACGTGTTCCTTTATTTTCATTGTCCTGTCGTTTCTCCTTTTATCTGCGCGATAGCCGCAGCACCCGTAGGGGCTGCATCCGGAAACAGTGCAATCGCGGCGTTAATCGTCTTGATGGCGCTTTCCCTATCGCCCGCCGCGTAGTAAGCGGCTGCGAGCGAGAACCATGTTTGGGCGGTCGCGTTGGATTTGTTCGTCCGTAGCCTCCACAGGTCAATGAGGCGCGCCCAACTCTTGGCGCGGTAATACGCAACCGCGAGAGTGTTGCTGTCGACGCTTGTCGTGCCAAAAGCGTCTTGCAATATCTTGTCGGCGGCCGCTGTGTCGCCGGCCGCAATATTCCCTGCGGCGGCATATTCGGCAAGGTCGGGGAATTGCGGCCCCAGCGCATACGCGGCATTAAAATCCGCTTGTGCCGCTTTGATGTCGCCCATATCCCATTCGATTGCTCCTGCCTCAACCAAAATTCCCTCTTTTTTCGGCGAGAGCATCCGTGCGATCTGAATCTGCTTGAGTGCGGCGGCACCATCTCCAATGGCGCGATAGAGGTAAGAGAGCTGAAGTTGCTCGCGCGCATCGAGCGGATACGCAGCAATTTGTTTCTGCATCTCGCTCGCCGCGAGCGAGACCACTTGTTGTTTTTGTTCATTCGTCACCTGTGGGCTCTGCACAGCCGAAGCGGCAAACGAGATGAGTTGTTCGCGAATTTCCTGGGCGGCAAAGGCCGGGTGCGCTGTAAGCTCTTCAAATGCGGCGATATTCACGCTGACATCGGGACCTGAGGGAGAGATTGCCGTGATAAGTGTGGTTGCCGCCCGTATCCCGGGAACGTTGACGTACCAGACGAGCGCGAAAACGGCAACAATAGCGACCGGAAGAGCGGAGGTCACGCCGTCCGTAGCATCGAGCTCGGGCGCCCGTTCAAACCGTTCAAGCGGCCGCGCAACTTGGGAATGGATAAGCGCAAGGATTGCAAAGAAATACACATAAGAATATAGATTGTCAAAAACAAAAAGATTGTGAACCCCATACCCGAAAAACGCAGCCGTGAGCGCAATGCGTTCGGGATGTGAAAGCTCGGAACTCTTCCATAGGAGCATAAGGGCAGAACCAAAAAGCGAAAGATACAGCAGGAATGCCGGCACTCCTCCGGCGGTAAGCCAATCAATAAACGCGTTGTGCGCGCGGTCGAACCACGGCTCCTGATTGTGGAGCAATGGGTCGTAATACTTATTGAAAATGTAATTAAAACCCTCCTGTCCCCAGCCGGTCAGTGGGCGTTCGAGGACGCCCTTAAATGCCATGCGCCAGATGGTAAAACGCGTTGCGCCATCATTGAGCGATATGGAAGCAATGCGCTGTAATGTATGGTTATCTTGTATAAATGAGGAGTCACGAAAAGCATAAAAACCTCCGGTTAGAATCACAATCAGTACAAGCGCAACCGTGGCAAGCCGCCGTGCGTGCTTCCCTGCTGTGAGCACCGTAAGGAGCGCCGCGAGCGCGAGCGCTCCCGTAAGACCGAGTATCGTACCGCGCGTCTCGGTGAAAAAGATGAGTATTGCTTCCAAAACGGCAAGCGCTATCAGGGACCACGTAAGCCAAGAGGATTTTGAAGTCAAAGAAAGCCAGAGCGCGATAAACACGTTGAAAAGCAGATAAATCGCAAAATAAGCAGAATTGCCGAGCGACGCATCGATGCGGACGGAACCTTGATGGATTGGCAACGAGCCCGCTAATTGCAAGAGCGCGTACCCCGAAATGATGGCCGAGACGAGGAGCGAGGCGAGAAACCATGCCCGCCATTTCTTCTCCGCCCGCAGGACTGCGCTCGCGGCAAAGAAGAAGCCGAGGAGGTGTGCGAGGAGCACCCAGCCCTCCATGCGCTCGAAGTTGCTCCAAAACGCTTTCGCCGCATTGAGCGCGAAAGCGTCTGCGATGAACATCCAAAGAACGAAAGCGAGTACAGCCGCCCCGATCCAAGAAAAACGCGGACGATATTCCCGGTCAAGCAACGCGAGTACCGCCCATGCCGCTACCGCGAATTCGACTACTATGCGGAAGAAAAACGCCTTGCCGGTGATGAAGGGGAAAAAGAACGAGTTGCCGACGATGAGCGGCGTAAGCGGGATGAGAAAGAGTGCGATGAGCGCCGTCCATCTCGCTATCTGCTTGACTGCGCCGCCGTTGTGCATGGTGGAAACTATATCACGCCCGATATTGGGGGCTTTAGAAGAAACGCCAACTAAAGATGCCCCATCGGCTTTTTTCCTTTTTAGCAAGTCCTTGGAGACGTTCCTGCTCTGCTTTAAGCGCGGCCATTTGCGCTAACAGCGTCGTTTGGATATCCGCTGAGATATCGGCTTGGTCGAGAAGCTCGGCAACTTTTTGAACATTCTCCTGATTTTTTGTAACTGCTTGGGAAATCGCATCGGCCGCTACACTGTCGCCACCGAAAAGAAGCCTGGTCAGGAAGCCGCGCGATTGTATCTTCGCCTCAGCACTCGTCGTTGTCGCGACTGAATCGTTCATTTGTTGTGCAATCTGCGATACTTGCCGCCCGATGCCGCCAAGCAAATCTTTCGATGCGAGAAGCGCATGTACCGCGAGGCGCATCAAACTTACATTTTCTAGAACGTCCTGAACTTGGGACGTCGTACTCGCTACCTCTTGCTCAAGCTCTTGTTTGCGCTGTTCTATTGAGCGCTTCAATCCCTCGGGCGAAAAGACCGTTTTCACGGTATCTTCAAGCGTGAATCGAATGTCCCCTACCGTAACGACATTACCCTCCTCATCCGCGCCAACTTCTAAATCCCCGACGCGCACGTTCGCGCGGCCCTGCTCGTCCGTCTTTACTTGTACGTTCCCTACTTGTACGTTCCTACCGCCTTGCTCATCCGTTTGTATCCGTACGTTGCCGACTTGTATATCTGCGCTATCTAGTCCTTCAACGCCGGTAGTATAGGCTTGCGTCGGCATTGCTGGCACTTCTGGCATTGCTGGTAGCCCGCCCACACTAAGCGCAAGCGAGGAAGCTCCAAGCGCGTAAAAATATTTTTTCATATTGGTTAGTTATGGGATAGTTGCCCTGTTCCTCTCCGGGGGATGTTACCTATACTATCACGTCCGTTGCATCTTGTAATAATAGGAACTGTGGTTTTGTAATAGCTCCTTTGGCGTGCCTTGCTCCACTATTCGACCGTGATTCAATACGAGAATAGTGTCGGCTTCGGCGACCGTCGACGGGCGATGTGCAATGATGAGTACTGTCACCTTACCGTGAAGCGCGCGAATGGATTCATGAATGAGCCTCTCCGATTCATAATCAAGCGCACTTGTTGCTTCGTCGAGTATGAGGAGTGCGGGACGGCTTGCAAGCGCTCGCGCAAGCGCAATGCGCTGACGCTGTCCGCCGGAGAGCATAACTCCCCTATCCCCTGTGGTCGTCCTGAAACGGTCTGGCAATCCCATTATAAAATCATAAATATTCGCTTGCTTTGCGGAATTCTCAATGTCGTCTTTGGTCAGCTCTTCATTATAAAATCGAATGTTCTCTTCAATCGTGTCATTCAGAAGGAAAACATCCTGCGACACGTAGCCTATGCTCTTTCGCCACTCTTCAAGAGCGATTGAGCCGCTCGGGACCTTGTCAAGCAAGATTGCCCCTGAGTTCGGCTTAAAAAGACGCAGAAGGAGGTCGGCGATTGAAGTCTTTCCCGCTCCCGATGGCCCAATGAGCCCTACCGTTTCTCCGGCTTGTATCGAGAAATCAACGCCAGTGAGGACAGGCTTACCTTCGCCATACGCGAAGGAGACTTCCTTAAAGGCAAGTTCCCGGTCAAAGACGAAAGGTGCAGTACCTTCAGATGATTCGCGATGCAGGTCAAGGTTGTGCTTGAACGCTGCGATATTTTTGACATAGGGTAGGAGCGCACCTATTGATTGCATGCTATTTTGCCCGGACTCAAGATAGGTGAATATTTTCTGTATTAAATACAGGGAAGCGGCAAAAGAAATGATGTTGAAGCTCGGCTCATGATATACCAGCAAGAAAAGCAATATGACCAGTACGATCGCAAACGGCTGAAAAAAGCTTGAACCCATAGTGCTCACGAGTGATTGCCGTATTGAGAGGTGGCGGAGGAGGCGAATGTGCGCATTCCCGCTAGCAATAGCGACACGTTCCGCTCCGGCAGCCTTGATAGATTTCATCCCGATGATGTGTTCGCTCAAGAATTGCGCGAATTGCTTTTCGACTCCAACCGTTTGTTGCCCGATGCGCCGAGCACGCCGCACGAGGGGCCGCAGGATAAACAGCAGGACGGCCCCCCCGCCTACGGTGTAAAACGTCATCAGGGGAGAAATATTGACTGCCACAAGGAGGTACATGAAAAAGCCGCTGAAGGACTGCATGGTTTGAGTCACGGAACCTAGGAGACCGCCCGTTTGTTGGACGTCGCGCACCAGCGTGTTGTGCATGGTACCTATTTTCTGCTTCAGCGAAAACGACCAGGAGGATAAAAGTGTTCGACGTAATACATCCTCGCTCTCCTTGCTAAGAAAGTCAGCACCAATCCATCCTTTGATGTAACCGAACGCGATGACAGAAATAACCCGTGCGATGAAAAGGCAGAATATGAAAATGAGCAGATACCGAAAGCTGAACGGTACGTGGAGAAAAGCGAAAAGCCCTTGTATGGTCCTCGTAATAAAATCAGTCGCGGCTCCTCCGCCGCCGATGAAGAACGACACGAGCGGAATGACCGCATTGATGCCGATGCCTTCAAGAAGCGGGCTCAATATGCCGAACAAGAGAAGCGCCGCCACATGCCAGCGATACTTCCCGAACGCGCTCCAGAGCGTCTGTATTGTGTCTTTCATATTGCCTTGTTGTCCCCACTATAACCCGCGCATATTGCAAAAAGAAACCGGCTCCCCGCGAGGAGGAGCCAGGGCGGCGGTTTTTACTTCACGACGTGCGGGGTGAGACTACCCCATGAGATGATCGTATGGCAAGTTACCCGGCTTGTCCATGATGGTCAGAACCTCATCGAGTTCTTTGACCGGGACCCTAATTTTTTTCGCCACTTTATGGAGTCTTCCGTGGTAGCGTGCGATGAAGGGAGATAGGCGGGTCCTTTTTGGGGCCTTTTCCTTCTTCCTCTTCTTCCTTTTCTTGCCGCCACGGTGATAAAGGTCAACCAGCCGCAAGATTGCGGCTTTGCGCTCATCTTTCATGATTCTCTCCTGTGGTTTGCCGACAAGCGGCGTTACGATGTGTTCCGGAAACTATAGTATCACGCTTTGCTTAATTTTGCCCGCTTTTTATCCATTGGTTGTCCGCCTTCAACCAGAGCCCACGCAAGCGGCGTTGCGAACGAAATGTCTTGCGTTGCGCGCTTGCCGAGTATCTGGCGGTAGTACTTAGGCGGTAGGCCGGCGCCCGGGCGCACCGAGCGAACATTTTTTTCGGTAAAGACCTCGCCTTTCTTGATGTCGGCCGCCGCAAATAGCGACTTGCGAAATCGTGCTTCCCCCGACTCTTTCGTTCCCCGGACATCGGTCGGCTTCCCAAGCGCGCTTTCCACAATGCGCACCGACTTCACGAGCGCCGCGAATTCTTGCGGCTCGAGCGAGAATTCGGAGTCCACGCCGCCTTCGGCGCGCGCATCCGTCATGTGCTTTTCAATGGCGCGAGCGCCAAGGGCGACTGCCGCGATAGCGCTGTCGTTGGTGAGCGTGTGGTCCGAGAGCCCAGCCATCACCCCGAAGCGCTCCGCGAGATAGGGAATCATCGTGAGATTCATATCCTTTGGGCTTGCGGGATATGCGCTCACGCACTGGAGAACTACAATGTCCTTGGTCCCAAATTCCCGCAAAGTCTTGATTGCGAGGTCGAGCTCTTCAAACGTAGACATTCCCCGAGACATGATAACCGGCTTGCCGGTCTTTCCTATTGCTTCCAAAAGCGGGATATCAACAACTTCAAACGAAGCGACTTTATACAGTTCTGCGCCGAGCCCTTCAAGAAAGTCAACGGCCGTCGTGTCAAAGGGTGATGAGAACGGAACCATGCCGCGCTCGCGTATGTGAGCGAACAGTTCCTCGTGCCATTCCCACGGCGTTGAACCTTCCTGATAAAGCTCATACAACGTACGAGTCTTCCCTTGCCATGAGAGCGTAAATTCTGGACGGTTGGAATTGAGCGTGATGGTGTCGGCGGTATAGGTCTGGAGCTTCAGCGCGTCAGCGCCCGCATCTCCCGCAGCATCAATGATGGCGTGTGCGCGCTTTAGGTCGCGGTTGTGGTTCCCTGACATCTCCGCAATCATAAAGACCGGAGACCCGGGCCCGATGAAGTGTTTTTCTACCTTGATTGTGTTTTTTTTGGCAAGGGTCATGGTTGTCCTCCAATATATTCCGTATAGCCCTTATAAAACTTCGTGCCCGTCTTGGGCGGCAGATACGAGGAAGCGCGTTCGCCCGACTTCTCTTCAAGAGACCACACTGCATCCTTGAATCCGAGTTTATGCCGGAACACGACGGTACTCGAGAAACGCGGATTGATTTCAAACACGACCGGCCCCCTTTTAGTCAATCGCAGTTGCACATTGATACTGCCTTTGAGCGAGAGCCCCTTTGCAAGCGTGGTGAGTACGCGTGTTATGTCCGGCTCATCAACAACCTCTCCTCCCATGGTGTACCCAGTCATGCCGCCAGAAAGCTTTCGTTTCATGACGATAGTTCGTATGTCTCCGTTAGTACAGCCGTAGACGCCGGAAGTATATTCGTCGCCTTCAAGATATTCCTGCCAGATATTGCCGGGGCGCTTGGCGCTGAAATATGGAACCGAAGATTCATCAACAATTTCAACACCCCCTTTGTCCCCCACACCGCGGCTCTTAACGATGCAAGGAAATTCCCGCGGAGGGCCGTCAGACACCAAGCTGGTCCACGGGTACGGCAGGTTGAGTGATTTCAGAAACTCGGAGGTCGCACGCTTGTCGATAGCAACATTGAACACTTCTTTGTTCGGCATTACTACCGGTGTCTTGGCGAACATCTCGGTATATCCACTGCGATGCCAGACGCGTATTTCCGCTTCGGACATTGGAATAACGAGGTCAATTGAATATTTCTTAATAAGCCGTTCTACCTCTCCAAAATAACGCGGGTCATCAGCCCGAGGTAAGATGTCGCATGTATCAAACACAAATGTTCCTGCATTATCGGGCCGTATGTCCGTGCCGATGAGTGTCTGTGCGGCGCCACTTTCCTTTAAGATGCGGCCGATACCGGTAGGGATATCACCTCCGCAACCGGTAACGAGTATTGCATTGTATTTTTTCATAATTTTTTACGAGTAAGCACCTCTGCCAGATACGGTACGTCGGGGTCTATGCGTTTGGCTTCCTCCACGATTGGCGCGGTGTCAAATAAGGTCCGCCGGTGTATGACGCTTCTGTTCGCTGTATCAATAATCGCCCAGCTTGCGAGATTCCCGATATCTCTCGGCTGTCCGACTGACCCCGAGTTAAGCACCACCGTGCCTCCGTGAGTGTACACAAACGGGCGGTGCGTATGTCCCATGAGTACGAAATCAGCTCCTTGCGATGCACACCTGCGCAGTACGTCTTCGCTCGCATCTGGATAGATATATTCATTGTTGTCCCAAGGGGAACCGTGGCACAGGAGGAAGGCCACTCCGTCCATCGTGACCCGAGCGGTTTCTGGGAGCGCGAGTAGCTGCTTGATTTGTTCCGCAGAGAGCTTCTTGAGTGCGAGCGACACGCCGCTCCCGTATCTCGCTTGAATCTTTTTCGCCGATGATTCATCATGTTGCGCCGCTTCCATCATCGTCTCGTGATTTCCGCGTACCATCGTCGTTTTAAAATGCGCTAACTGCGCGAGCACTTTCTCCGGATTGTAGTAGTACCCGACAAAATCGCCGAGGACAAACAGATGTTCAATGCCCGCCTGCGATACTTCTTCCAGTACCGCCTCGAAGGCTATATTGTTTCCATGAATGTCTGATATGACGGCTATCTTCATACCCTTATATACTCGCGAATAAGCCGCTCTGCAACTGCCCTTGGGTCGGAGAGCCTGTGGTCTTTTTTATAGTCCTTGAACTCTGCAATGCGCGGAAAATCTTTGTTCGAGGACTGTCGTATCTGCTCCTGCATGGAGGTATCCATCACGCCAGGGTCGAATTGATGGATGGCAACTCTCGTATTGCCTTTGCACTGCTCTTGCAATACCGCGAAGAACATATTGCACGCGGCCTTGGTGGAGCAATAGAGCGGCCAGCCGACGATGGGCGTGTGTGCGGCACCCGTGGAGAGGTGCACCACAGTGAGCCTGTCCTTCTTAAGCTTGCATAGCATATTGGTGATGAGCATCGGGCTCACGAAATTCGTATGCGTTGCTGCTATCATCGAGACTTCGTCTAGCTCGCCCACCGACCCGACCGGCGCAATCGTCGCGGCGTTGTTGATAAAAACTATATCGCTTGCGCCCAATAGCATCTCGCCAAGCTTGTGCGTGAGAGCAGACACTTCTTCCAGCTTGCTCAAATCGCATGGGAGCAACGTTACGCTATCGCTTGAGAGCGCTTTTTGATAATCAAGAAATGTACGGGAGATACAAATGAGACGTGCGTCCAAGGTGCGGAGCGCGTCAAAAAGCGCCTTCCCAAGGCCAGATGATACTCCGGTGATAATGATGGTTTTTTTGCTCATAGCGTCATGATACTGCTAGCGCTCGTACTTGTCCTCTGGAGGAGCGCTCTTATAGGCACCTGTCTTAATCGCAACCAATCCACGTGCCTCAGAAGCGAGCCGTTTTTGATACGCCGGTGTTTTTTGTATTTCAGCAAATCGCTCAGCAAATGCCGGGTCAGCTGCCGTAAGAACCGATTCAGAAGAAACGAACTCCACCGCGATGTCGCTTTTTGTTTGCTCGTAGAACGCCCTGATGCGCGAGAGCTGAAATTCGCTTGAGAGAAAGAGAAGTTTATTCCACCCCTTCTCCGTGGCGAGCCGCACCGCCTCTTGCACCTGGGTCCCGGCAGTCGTTGATTCCCTTTCTTCTATAATCCGCCTACGCGCGACACCCAGACTTACTATCTCGGCGGCGTACACTTCTGCAAGCGTCGTAGACTCTCCGGTCATTCTCCTGGATGTCGCGACAACGTACGCGTGAGGATATTTCTTGGCGAGCAGAGCGGCGGCTTCCACGCGGTCGCGGCCGCCCATCGTGCCGAAAGCGTCAGTATTGTCATACGTCGTCGTACGCCAACGGGTCTGTCCGTTTTCTTCATAGGGAATGGTTCCTGCTGAAAAGACGATAATCACGTCGGGAGTCATGTTAAGAGTATACAAAAGAAACGGGCTCGAGGTTTCCCCCGAGCCCTTGTTGCCTCCAAATGTTTGGGACTAGGCCTGTCGCACCGATTGCCGCGCATGATGGTACTCCCACACGAGGTAGTACACGAAGTAAATCATGTTACCGACAATCGCGTTGAAAGCGAAGCCTGCGTTCGAGGCGAATGCTTCAGCCACCCCTTCACCCGGATACGAGAGTATCAGGTGAATGAGCACCCAAATCGCAAGCGCATTGTTAAATACGCCTTTGAGGAAGAAACTACGCGGATAGTCAGAAGCTTTTTTGGACATCATCTTAATGTCCGTTGAGATCCACCACATGACAATCATGGTAGAGACGACTGCGGTGATGGTCTCGAGCATCCAGCCCCAGCCGAAAGTCGACGGGTCGGAGTACCGCACCGCTCCGGCCATAAGGCCGACTACGGCAGCAATGACGAGCATCGCGATGCCTCCTCGTTTCTCCCCAACACTCGGATACCACTTTCTCCCAACGACCCCCGCGCCGACTTGCCAGCCAATGATGGCGAGCAACACAGTGTTGAGGATGAAGGCCCATATGGTGATTCCTCCCATCATCCAACGGCCAACGACCATGAAAGTCAGAAGGAACCAGTGGATGAAGTCGATCGCTCGCGCCTTGATGCTGATATCCCCGCCCTTTCGGATTGCTTCAAGCAAGTCGGCCTGGCCCGAGAACATGAGGAACATCGCTGCGATCGGAATGTAGTAGGCGGAACCGTGGAGTACTGCGTTCCAACCGCCAGTCGCGTAGCAATACACGGCGTAGAAAGCCAGCGTAGCGAGGGCACCACGATACCCCCACACACAGAGACTCTTGAACATTTCTCTTCTCCTTTCCCTATTGGTTCTGATTTGGTTACATTTTTACCCGTGTTTTATTATGTACTATCCACTTATTTCGTCAAGCGCTGCGGCCTAGTTTTATTTTGCTCCAGAGGCTTGGGTTGACGATGGAGCGGTCTACATTTTGAAACGCTTCTCTGATTTCTTTGATGTAGCCAGGATTGGCAGTAGTAAAACGCTCGCTCATTCCTAGAATTTTCTCCAATTGCGCGAGTGTATCGACGCCGAACACAACATGGTCGGCTTTGGACTGGTAGGCGAAGAGGAGTGTGGCCTCAAGGCGCGAGAGCTCGTATCGCTTCGCGATGTTGGCGAACTGCTCGACGAGTGGCCGGGCGTGCGATAGATGCGGCGGGATTCTTTCGGGCTCCATAAGGAGGAGCCCCTGCAGGAGTGGACTGCGAGCAAATACGGTTACACTGTTCTTTCTCGCCAGTGCGAAGAAGTCTGTCCTGTCTAACCGCTGGTCAAATACATTGTAGGGCACTTGCACATAGTCCACGCCGAGCTCGACTGCCTGAACTGCCTCGGCTTCGTCATAGACAGACACGCCGACGTGCTTCACGAGACCGACACGTTTCACCTTTCGTAACCCGTCCATCACGTCACTACGCCCCATGTCTTGTGGCGAGTGGAGAAGATATCCGTCGATAGTTCCTACCTTGAGGCGTTTGAGTGACTTCTCCATTTCGTCAAGCTTTCCTATTTTTGAAATGATGCGGACTCTGCCCGCAAGCGAGCGGCTCTCCATCCACTCTCCGAGGATGTCTTCGGCAGTGCCATATCCATACGCCGTATCAAAGGTGTCTATC
This sequence comes from uncultured Candidatus Saccharibacteria bacterium, assembly GCA_964590695.1. Taxonomy (GTDB): domain Bacteria; phylum Patescibacteriota; class Minisyncoccia; order Phycocordibacterales; family Phycocordibacteraceae; genus C7867-001. The sequence goes on along the minus strand of CAZPXA010000007.1, from coordinate 2,973 downwards.
CCTCCTGCCAGTGCCGCGTCAAGAATCGAGAACGCTTCGTCCTTGTCGGGTTGCCCCGTTGTGTTGTTCACGCCGTAGTTCATCCCGAGCTGAACCGTGCCGAGTATAAGTTTTGTTTTCATGCACATTTTTTGAATTCCTCGTCCTCTTTGAGAGACTTCGCGAGCCCCTCGTAGCCCGTGCCTCCCTTATTTACTTCTAGAAATTCCGGATGCTCTGCAAGTAGGGCAAGTACATCGTCTTTATTGAAACTTGGATTTTTAGGGTAAAGTTGCTCGTATATCTTGGTGACAAAGTCAAAGTCTTCCTGCGTATCCACTGACCAGTGCATCGCAGAATAATCGCCGTTGCCGCTCGTCCATTCTTTGTCAACACGAAACAACTCCGGATGATTTCTTATATAGAGTGTTACATGTTCGCGCTCGGACGGCAACTTCGCATCCTTCCACGCGCGCTCGAGAGCCGCGAACATACATACTTCGGTATCTAATCCTTCAGGATAATTTGTCGGCGTGTGCGTGTAGTCAAGTTGGTTGGCAAGAAAGTGTTCAATAACTTCATCAATGACAGCCGGGTCATGGAGTGGGCAATCGCCGGTGAGCCGCACGATAACGTCCGCGCTGGCTTCCCGAGCGGCTTTGTAAAACCGATCCAACACATCTGCTTCGTTTCCGCGGAACACTTCTACTCTTTTTCTCTGTATGAGTTCTGCGGTCGCATCATCTTCCGGCTTGTCGGTTGTTGCGACTACAACCGCATCAAGTTTCTTCGTAAGCTTCACGCGTTCAATCATCCGCGCGAGCATCGGCTCGCCCAAAATAGGCTTCAGTATCTTCCCCGGCAACCGCGTTGAGCCCATCCGCGCCTGAATGATGGCTACCGTCTTCATGTCCCGAATCGTAGCATAAGGAAATAAAGAGCCGGGCGCTTGCGCGTCCGGCTAATCTTTCGTTAAAGGTCGAAAGAAATACCTTGTTCCCTACTCGAGAAACCGAGGAGGAATGTAGATGAGGTTGCCGGGTACGCCATTGAACGGTCCCGGATGCCCATGTCCGTAGCGTGTTATGAGGGCCCCGCTCTTTCCGCCGGCAAGGAGCGCAACGCCATTTCCGACGAGACCGGGAATCTGCAGTTTGTCGCCGATGTACAGCCCGTGTTCCTTCGCGCGGTAGTCGGACACCGTGACAACCGCGCCGTCACTGCGTATATCGATGCCATAGCGATACGGGACGGTTTCCCGTACCTTGACCTCTTTGTCGCGGTAATCACACACCGCCCACCGACCCGCCTTCTCGTCGGACTCTATCGTCACGAGTCCTCTGTAGGTGAAAGTGGCGGAGTGGACCATGTCGAGGCCGCCTGCGGGGAACGGAGAAACAAGATCATGTACCCATTTCCCGTCGGCACGAAGCACAATTGGGAATATCTGCCTGTTTCCATTCCGGACGAGGCCCAGTCGCGTTGGCGCGTATATCAGTACGGCCTGCATGCGGTTCGCACCGCCCGGCTCGTAGACATTCGGGAACATCCGAACTCCTTTCCCGTACGAGACAGTGCCGCGAATCCAGCGGATATTGCTGAACTGCATCGCCCCTTGCTGGAACGATAGCTCGGCAAGCATGACCGACGGACCGAAGTAGTCCGCGATAGCCACGGTCGAGCCCACGGTCGAGCCCAAGGTGCTGATGCCGAGCGGTTGGAAGCCAAGCGGCACCTCGACGATTCCCCTCCTCTTCGGAAAGGTGAACGTAGTTCTTTGCCCTGCGTAGCTTTTTTGCTGTGCGACGGCGTAGGACTTGTCGTCCATGGCAAATCTCCTTTCGAGTTGAGAAATGTTGCGAAAAGGACGGATGTCCTATCCAAAATCAATATTACACCAATTTTAAGACGTGTCAATGTTTACACCAACAACACAAGACCTCCCGCCATGGCGCAGAAGAGCAGGAGTTTAATGACGAACCCGCGTTCTTTGAAATATACCTTCCCGGATAGTATCGCAAAGAGGACGGAGAACGCGCGCGACGCTGTCGTGATGATGGAGGCGGGAGCAAACAAATACGCATAAGAATTGAAAACGGAGCCAAGGCCTCCCGACACCGCTTGCACGAAGAATGTCCGCTTGAACAGCAAACGCAGAGGATTTTCGTGCGCTCGCACAACTGCAAGAATGAAGAAGTAGAGCACCAGCACGATGGAAACGATTGACTGCTCGGATGCAACAGAATTGAAGTGTGTGATGTCGTACTTAAACAGTGAAATAGTTATTGCGGCATTCACTGCGGTGAAGAGCAGCAGGGAGAGCCCTTTGGTCTTGAAATGTTCGTAGGAGAGCAGGACAAATATCGTGCCAAAAATGATTCCCATACCGAACATCTGCGGTACGCCAACTCCGTACCCAAGCATGAGGTCAGCGGCGAGCAGGAGCGGGATGGTAAGCGTACGAATGGGACCAAAGTCGCTCCGGTCTGTACGCACGATGGCCTCTATGGTGACGTGCGCCTGTAACACCTCAAGCACAAGGCGCGGAAGGAAGGTCGGCAGAGAAGCGAGTGAAAATACGAAGTCATTGTGCACGAACCCCGTCATAATCAGAAAGAGGGCACCGCCAAGGACGCTAAGAAAACCGAACGTGTAGTGGCTGTAGGCGCGTTTAGTTGTTTCTTTCTTACCTATGGAGTCGGAGAGCTCGGAAAAAGCGCTGCTTAGAGAAGCGAGAAGTATGCCAAACATCGTTTCAGTGTAGCAGCTAGTTGAGGCGCGCGAAGTGGGAATGCGCGATGGGGCCTTTGAGGCGCTTACGGACAGAGTTGGTATCCAGCGCTTCACGAATTTCGGCGAACACGCCATCAAGAGCGCGAGCGTAGCGTTTGATGTGTGCGCTCGTGTGTGCGCACGACGGATTAAATTCAGTTGAAGCGAGGAATCCTCTCCCCAACATTTCCTGCGTAAAGAGCGTCTTTAGCGCTTGCGCAT
>CAZPXA010000006.1:6386-23025 GCA_964590695.1 uncultured Candidatus Saccharibacteria bacterium | reverse complement strand
GCGGGCCCCTGCCCGCCGGCATCATCATTTCGGGCGGCGGCGCGGGCATCGGCTCTGTGAGCGACATCGCAAAAGGCTCTCTGAAATTGCCCGCGCGCCTCGCGGAGCTACGCATTTCTGCCGATACCAAGATTCGCGACGCGACGTGGGCGGTCGCCTACGGCCTCGCGCTCTGGGGGCTCACCGGAGACACGAATGCGCCGAAGAAACCCTTGGGAGCGGTCTTAGGGAAATTTTTCCGGCAATTCCTGCCATAACTGAAACTCATACTTTCATATTGTCAATATTTGCATATTGCGCGAGTCTGCTAGTATAGCGGCACCAGTATGTCCAAACGCGTTGAACCAGAAGTCGAGACGTTCGCGCGTATCCGCGTTATCGGGGTCGGCGGTTCGGGCAAGAACGCGATTAATCACATGATTGCATCGAAGGTCCGCGGCGTTGAGTTTATCGCCGTGAACGCCGATGCGCAGGACCTCCACCGTTCGCTTTCTAAGCGCAAGCTCCACATCGGCAAGAACCTTACGCGCGGACTCGGTACCGGGATGAATCCCGAGCTCGGCAAGCGCGCCGCCGAGGAGACGCGGCAAGAGATCCAGGAAGCGCTCTCTGGGAGCGACATGATATTCATTACCTGCGGCATGGGCGGCGGCACCGGCACCGGAGCCGCACCTATCATCGCGAAGATAGGCAAAGAAGTTGGCGCGCTCGTTATCGCCGTCGTCACGAAGCCATTTTCTTTTGAAGGGGCGCAGCGCAAGGACATCGCCGAGCGAGGGCTAACCGAGCTGAAAAAAGAGGTTGATGCGTTTATTGTCATCCCGAACGATAAGCTGCTTTCCATCGTTGACAAGAATACGTCGGCAAAGAACGCGTTTGCCATGTGCGACGAGATTTTGCGCCAAGCAGTCGAGGGAGTCTCTGACATCATCACGACGCCGGGCGATATAAATACCGATTTCAACGACATCAAGGCGATTATGGAGGGTGCGGGTCCCGCATTAATGGGCATCGGCGTTGCAGAGGGCGATGAGCGCGCGAAGGAGGCCGCTCGCCAGGCGGTCAATTCTCCGCTTCTTGACGTTTCTATTGGCGGCGCAAAAGGCATTCTTTTCGTCGTTGCCGGTTCCGACGACCTCGGCATCATAGAGGTGCAAGAGGCAGCAAAAGTCATCGGCGAGTCCGTAGACAAGAGCGCCAAGGTTATTTTCGGCATCATGAAGGATGAAAAGCTCAAGAAAGGCCAAATTCGCATCATTGTTATCGCGACCGGCTTCCCCGAGAGCGCGGCGCATGCGTCGGCAACCGGTTTTGAACGTTCCCTTTTTTCCATACCCACCGAGAAGCGCGAGGAGGAGCGCGGCCGCATCTACCACGAAATCCTGAAGCGCGATGAGAAACAAGCGGATGAAAAAGCCATAGACAAGCGCGAAGTAAAAAAGGAATCCGCCGGCGGCGGAAAAGAGGAGCCAATCGTGACCGCGATGCCCCACAAACGCGAAAGCCCGCCCGTAGCTCCGGAAGACGACGAATCATGGGGCGCGATTCCGGCATTTTTGCGAAGACACAAGAAGTAGCTAGTTAGGCGCTAGGCTTTAGAGTAAGTTATACTGGTATTACTAGCGCCTAGTGCCTAGTGTCTAATTTATGCTGGATTTAATAATTATCGGTGGCGGGCCTGCCGGAGTGGCAGCGGGCGTGTATGCGGCACGCAAGCAGTTGAAGACGGTTCTTATTGCGGAAGACATCGGCGGTCAATCTATTGTTTCCGAGGGCATTGAAAATTGGATTGGTTCGCCGAAGATTCACGGCCAAGAATTGGCGAAACTCTTCCGCACGCATCTTGATGCGGTCAGGGGCAATGTGGTGGAGCTCGCATTGCATGAGCGAGTCATGTCGCTTACAAAGAGCCCAAACGGAACCTTTGCGGCAAAAACAAAAACTGGGAAAGAATTTTCTGCAAAGGCGGTGCTTGTCGCTTCGGGCGCCGGCAGGCGCAAGCTCGGTATCCTCGGTGCGGATACGTTTGAGAACAAGGGTGTCACGTATTGCGCTTCCTGCGACGGTCCACTCTTCGCGGGCATGGATGTTGCTGTGGTCGGCGGCGGCAATGCCGGCTTTGAGACCGCGCTCCAGCTCCTCGCCTACACGAAGTCGGTGACGCTTATCCACCGGCGCAAAGACTTCAAAGCCGACCCCATAACGGTCGAGAGGGCGCGCCAACACGCGAACATGCGCATCATCGCCCCCGCAGAGCCGACTGAAATCGTGGGTCCGCCAGCTGGCGGATTCGTAACCGGCCTGAAATATAAAGACGGAAATTCTGGCGAAATAAAGGAGCTCGCTGTCTCCGGCGTCTTCGCCGAGATTGGCGTGATGCCCAACACGGACTTTGTTGAAAACCTCGTCGAGTTCGATTCCATCAAACGCATCAAAACCAACCCAAAGAATCAACGCACGAGCGTTGAAGGAGTGTGGGCCGCCGGCGACTGTACCGACGAGCTCTATCACCAGAACAACATCGCCGCCGGCGACGGCGTCAAAGCCCTGGAGGACATTTATCTCTGGGTCAAACGCCGGTAGCTTTCTCAATCACCTATGTCTCTTGAGGCAGGAAAATTAGAAGGAGCATTCAAAAGGAAATCCTCGCTGGAAAAAGTGATTGCCGAGTATCAGACGCGGGAGGCGCCGATACGCGGATATCCGAAGCAGATGCGGGGAGAGATCTTCCGTTACGAGCGCGGACAGATACTGAAAGCGTATGAGATATTGCGGCAGCAGATACGCGACGCAAAGAAGCGGGGAGAAGATGTGGCCGGAAAGAAGGAGCTCTTGAAGGAGATCCGCGGCCGAGCGAAAGTCTTCGAGAAGGATCTCGATGACCTGAACCGCCAGTATTACGAAAATGTGAAGAACATCGAGATAGAGACTCCCTACGGGAAATTTTCCGTTCCCGTCGTCGAACTGGATCTGAAGAAAGGAGAAACGGCTACGGGTGAAAAAGACGAGCGGACGCCTTATTTCTTCTTGGGGACCGTCGCGACGAATTATCATCAGACGGCCGCGCTCTCGCTTGGCCTCGCGCTCGAGGGCGAGCGGGTGTTGTCTCCGGCATGGCCGGAACAAACGATGGTCGGCCGCCCCGCCAATTTCGAAGAGATGCTCAAAGAGCAGCAGGACCTGTCATTGCACAAGGAATACGCCAAGCAGATATTGAAGTCGCTGAAGCTCGAGAAAGTCAACCTCATGGGATGCTCAATGGGGGCAGCGGTGGCGCTCGAGCTCGCCCAGGACAACGATATGCAGGAGATACAGGACCTGGTCGTCATAGAGCCGTCGGGGCTGGAGCGCAAGAGCGTGACGGAACTGTTTAAAGATTTCGTCCTCGAAGAAGGAATGCTGAAAACGCTCCCTTACTCCGAGGCTCGGTTAAAAACTCTGTCGCAAGGCGGTCGAGAAAATACGAGCGCGCCGATATCCCTCCTCGATGACGGGAGAATCTTGGCGAACACCTATTTCGATGCTGGACAATTGGCGGCTGCAACGCAGAAAGGCAGATACGAGGTGTGGGTCGGGACGAAGAGCTCGATAACGGATTCGAAGCGAACGGAGCAGGCATTCGGGAAGGCGCAAGAATTGCGCGAGCAGCAGAATCCGGGGGCGAGCCCTATCGAGATACACGTCGTCGAAGAAGGAACCCATACCTGGCCATTCATGAACAGCATCGGATTCGCGAGAGTGCTGAAAGCGGAACGGCCGCAAAAGCAGGTAACCATAACGACGCTCTCCGAACTCGAGAATTCCGGCATGGCGGCGATGTTGAAAGACATGAACAGGCAGTAAAAGAGCAACTATGATCTCCATCGTCATCCCGACCTTAAATGAAGAGCGCGAGCTCGGCCGCACGCTAGAGAATCTCAAGGAACCCCTCGAGCAAGGCGAGATTGAGATTATTGTGTCTGATGGGAAGAGTACGGATAAGACGGTGGAGGTCGCCCGCAGGTATGCCTCCCGCGTGATTGTCTACGGAGGAGAGAAACGACAAACCATCGCCGCCGGCAGAAATCTGGGTGCAGAACAAGCAACGGGCGAATACCTTCTCTTTATTGATGCCGATGTCTGTATCCCGAATCCCTCGCGCGCGCTCAAAGGCGTCCTTGCCGAATTTGAGCGCAATCCGGAGCTCGTGGGACTTACGGTGTTTGTAAAGGTCCGACCCGAAGATGCAACGGTTGCCGACCGCCTCATTTTCGGTTTTATGAACTACTTTACTCTGGTAATAAATAATGTGTTCCGCTTCGGCGGCGGGCCAGGCGAATTCCTCTTTGTAAAAACGGAAGCGTTCAGAAAAATAAACGGCTTCAGGGAAGATTTGCCTGTTGCCGAGGACTATGACTTGTTCCGCCGCCTCAAGAAGATTGGCCGCCTCATGACCTATCCTCGCCTTACGATTCTCCACAGCGGACGGCGAGCCCACAATATCGGCTGGCCAAAACTGCTTTTTATGTGGTTCGTTAATAACGTGTCCCTGATTCTTTTTAACAGGTCCGTCCACAAGGAATGGAAGCCGATTCGGTAAAATCGCCGGTATGCAACGGAGCAATGACAAAAAACGGACGAAAATCAGCTTCATTATTCCCGCCCATAATGAGGAGCAGTACCTCGCGCGTTCGCTGGAAAGCATCCTGAAAGAGATAGGAAGGGAACATTACAACGCAGAGGTTATAGTCGTCAACAACGCGAGTACGGACAATACCGAGGGGGTCGTCAAAGAATATCCGAACGTACGGCTTGTGGTGGAAAATCGTAAAGGCACGTGTTTTGCGCGCATGGCCGGTTTCCTTGCTTCCGAGGGAGAGCTGGTGGCGAACATTGATGCGGACACTTGCATTATGCCGGGGTGGATTGAAACGGCGCTTGGGGAATTTAAGCGAAAAAGTAATCTCGTAGCGTTAAGCGGGCCGTGTAAATATGACCTCTCACCGCAGTTTGATTTCGCGGCATGGATTTACTACTGCGTCCTGTACGCAGTATACGCGGTCGGCCACCGTTTATTCGGTACAAGTTCGGTAATATTGGGCGGGAATTTCATCGCGCGGCGCAGTGCCCTCCAGGCGATCGGCGGATATAACACAGACATGACCTTCTACGGAGATGATCCAGACCTCGCGAAACGCTTGGTAAAGGTCGGCATCGTGAAATTCACCTTTCGGCTCATGGCACACACTTCCGGAAGGCGTTTTCGAGTCGAAGGCGTTGTGAAGACCGTGGGCCGTTACGTTCTTAATTATTTTTGGGTCATCTTTTTCAGCAGGCCCTTCACCAGGCAAGCCGTCCACGCCCGCTTTAAAGAAAACGGTGCGGCGTAATGGGCTAATCGTTTACTGATGTCATCCTTTGCCCTTCCTTAAGGAATTTCTGGCGCGCGCGCCAGCTCATGATGTAGTAGGCGCTAAGGGCGATGGTCGCGGCGGCGACGATGTACTGCACGTTCTTGATGACCTTCTCGGCCGTACCGCCGAAGGAAGCGCCGAGGAAGTATCCAGTGAGAAGGAGCGTACCGTACTGGGCGATGGCAATGATGCTTCCCCATTTAAAAAAGAGCCGGAGCGGCATCCGTACTACTCCGGCAACGACGATGAAGGCCTGGGCGATGCCGTAGGAAATTTTGCCGACAAACATGGTCCAGCCGGGGCGTTTTCCCCAGAGCGTGCGCACTCGTTCAAGGTGGTCTGCGGTAACGCCGATTTTTTTCAACATGCGCCCTGCAAAGGCGGTTTTGGAGCCGAAGTACCCGATGGCGTAATACATGCCGTCAAGGCCGACATCGCGGACAAAGAATAAGGCCGCGAGGAAATACAGGTTGAAATAACCGACGGACGCGAGTGTGCCGGCGACAAAGGCGACAATGGGGCCTTCAATAAGCGAAAGCGGGATGAGTATCCAGTAGCGGTACTCCAGGATAATCTGCGTGGTGAAGTCGGCTGGCATCGTTTCCGCCCAGTATACTACGTTGTTATATAATCAAAGAGACATGCGGCGGGACCATTTCTTTGACTGGCACGGATTCAAGTTCGCGGCGAAGGTATTGGTGCTCCTCTTTATCGCCGGAACGCTTGGCCGCTATACCCTTCTCTATGCGGCCCAATCGCGCCTCGCCGGCCCTTCTTCGCTCGTGCTTATACAAGAGACGCGGCCCGCTCCGCCGAAATCGCTATCGCTCTCCCTCTCCACGACGACGTCGCGGCACATCATCCGCACCCTTACGGTAAACGATGCCGTACCGCCCGCAGGGAAATTTATCGCCGTTGACCTCTCCTCTATGGTGCTCACGCTCTACCAAGAAGGGGTGGCGACCGCCAAATACCCGATACTTGCTAAAGGGAAACCCGGTTCGCCTTATGAAACTCCGGCGGGCTTCTATTCGGTGCTGGTAAAAGAGCCGGATCGCCCAAGCGGCGGAGAGGAGATTAACTTGCCGTGGAGCGTGCGATTTTATGGCAACTATTTCATCCACGGATGGCCGTATTACCGCGACAACGGCTCTCCGGTCAATGCCGCATACGCGGGCGGCGATATCCGCTTGCGTACCGAGGATGCGGAGAAGGTGTATGACTTCGCCGAAGAGGGCGTTGGTATCTTCGTGTATGAGCCGCCGCGCGCGGCGCGCGCGGCGCTTGTGCTCGACGCTATCCCTGTTCCCCTTGTTTCGGCTACATCGTATGTGGTCGCCGATATAGAGACCGGAGATGTATTCCTAGAGCAGAATGCGGGAGACGCTGTCCCGATTACTTCGGCGACAACACTCATGACTGTGCTTGTCGAAAATGAAATGTTCCCCATTGATGCAAAAAACAATGTCGCACAGATACACGACACTCCAAGCTTCGTCGGCTGGATGAATGCGAGTGCGAAGACGCTCGGCATGCAGTCTACCCATTTTGCCGACGCGGTCGGCACCTCAACCGAGAATGTATCAACGCCCGACGATCTTGTTCGCCTCGCGGCGTATCTCGCGCGCGAGAAATCATTCATTCTTGACATCATCCGCACGCCGGCTAGAGAGCTCATCGCTGACAGCGGGAGCGTGTATCGCGTGGAGAACACGGCCGCGCCGAAAGGCGCGGCCGTCTCCGTCGTCTCGGTCCCGATTAACGGCGTGGAGCGGCGCGCGGCGGTCATCGTCATTGCGTCAGACGATTCCGCCGCCGATACGAAGGCGCTTACCGACTGGTTCACGCAGTCGGCAGTGCAGGGAGCCGGCCTCGCGAACACCGCCTGCATCACCTGCGTCATCCTCCCTCCCTATCGGAAGATACAGTTGTGAGTTGGGTTATAATGCCGGTATGGGACAAGAGAAGAAGCCGGGAAAGCCAGACGAGCCGAAGAAGGAGTCGGGGAAACCGAAAGTAGAGGGGACCTTTGTTTTCAACCCCACCAAGACGACGCTACTTGGCGGCGAGTTTGCCGAGTTTGAGGGCGAGTTGAGCATGCAAAAGTCCGAACGACCTATCCCCGAAGAGGTCAAGCGGGTGGATAAGGAGCGGGCAAAAGGAGCCCCACAGACACCGGAGGCGTGGTATCTCGCGGCACGCGGACATCTGGAAAACGGTAGAAAGTCTCTTGAAATGGCAAGAAAGCTAATCAGCACGAGTGGAAACGTCAATGATATAAGAAATGCTCTTTTGAAGGCCCACTCTCAGTGGATTGATGCCGCGGACGCTTTCACAAGGACAAGCGGTTTTGAGAATCAAGCGAGTCTGGATGAGACTCAAAGACTCATAGATAAGCTGGGAGAGGACATTGCCACTGCACAACACCAGTTAGCTGAACAAGAATCGCGGAGATAAATAATCTTAACGTGCGGCGCGCCAACTTTAATTCTTGCTACTGAACCATTCTCTCCATTTTTTTGGCCAGCCAAGAAGCAAGAGCAAAGCAAGTGGCGCGCCCCAGTTCGCCCCTCTTTCTACAAAATCCCAAATCGACTCGCCGACAATCGGGCGTACAAGCGCGGTCCAAAACCCCCATATTGCCATCCATAAAATCGCTCCGCGGACTGGTTCTATTAATACGAGAAGCCCGAGAGCAACATCCATGACTCCAACGAGAAATAGGAGCGTTGTCGCCGGTTCCGGTGCCGAAATGCCGAATACCGGAAACCACGCAATCCAAGCCGGTTTGCCTCCCAACGCGAAGACGCCGTGTCCAATAAACTCGCCAGCGACTGCGACTCGTAGAACCCATTCGATAATTTTTTGATTGTTCATGAAATTATTTTACCACATTGCTTCATTTCCTAACTGGCGGTGGTGGTGTCCCGATGTTAGAACCGATTAGGTCGCTTCATTTCAGTCGCGTTGATAAAATTGTACGGGATTTGAGGCGAATCTACAAAGAAAATCCTAACTTATTCGATGTTCCCGACTTCGCTCAAAAAGTTTACTAAATTTACCGCTATAATCCGTTACAATCCACTATATATTTATGTAGCTGTAATTCATGGTGAATAGCCATAAATTCAATCTAAGCACTTGTTAATATATTCCTCTGCCGCTTCTTTATTTAGGAATCGACCAACCTTAACCACCTTTCCAACGCGATGATCAAAAACATGCGACACAAACTCTGTTAGGTCTTCTTTGACTTTCTCACTAACTGAAGCTTCTTCGCTGACTAGCTTCGCCAATATGTTGTGGTCTTCTTTATTATCTTCGATCTGTTCCATAATCCCAATTGGCTCGCATTCAACAATTTCGCCTGTTTTGAATTTCTTTTCAGTAATTATAAAACAATCAAGATTGTCGCCGTCTCCACTGGTAGTTCCTAAAATAAATCCGTAAGGAAAAGGATATCCTCTAGACACAGTAACAGTCTTTTTATACTCGAGAGTTTTCTCGTTATATAAATTCTTCTGATCAGTACCTGCCTCGTTTTCTATAAATACTTTCATAGTTCGAATCCCTTCAGGGTTCTTACATTTTATCACTTTTCGGTTTTGAAATGTAGCGCAAAATAAGGGGATTTTTACTGCTACTTTTCAAAACTACTGGCGGAGGGGGGGAGATTCGAACTCCCGAGAGGCTTTCACCCCTACTGGTTTTCGAAACCAGCGCACTAGACCAACTATGCGACCCCTCCTTTGCTCGTCATCCTAGCATTTCGGGCCGGAAATGATAAGGTTTTTAGACGGCCCTATCGTCTAACGGTTAGGACGAGAGCTTTTCAAGCTCTAAACCCGGGTTCGACTCCCGGTAGGGTCACATTCAGAAACTTCCGCCGCAGTGAGGGCGAATGAGCCGCGCGCCTGCGGCGCGCGGCGGAGCGGGCGGGCGAAATGCATGAGGCGGGTGCGGGCGAATTCGGAGGGCGGGCAAAATGAGACCGAAATAGTCTTGTCTCGCATCGCGGGGTTCGTTCCGAAGGAACGGACAAACTCGCGGATTTCCGCGTAGTTTGTACTGCTCGCCAGAAACCCCGCGTGCTGTGAATCCAAAATCCACTTCCGCAGGGGTTCGACCCAATTCTTTCTCCCGCGCCGGACGGATGATAAATCGATATCGAGCGAAAGCTTTTGACGCATCAGCACGTCTTTTTTCGCTAGGTATGTCTCGCGCTCAATATCGCCGTTCAAATGTAAATCAACCAGCGCGTCAAGCTTTCGTTCGATCTCCTTTCGATTGGATTTCATCCGTTCGGTGCGGTTTCCCGACGACTGTTTGTCCACCCTGTCCCATTCCTCCACTTTACCGAGCATGTAATCTGCCCAGTCGTCGGGAAGCGACACTGATTGAAGCTGTCCTTTGATTTGAAAGGCGAGCGCGTCCTCTTGCAGATATTTTTGCAAACAGACACCGTTCTTTTTCGTACAGCGATAATAGCGATATTTACCACCCCAACGCCCCGTAGCCCACTGCGCGGTAATCATACTTTGACACTCGCCGCAACGAAAAAGACCGGTGAACGGAAACCCATGCGACACACGGCTATGCCTCGGACGCGCTCGCTCTTTCAATCTTTTCTGCACAGCTTCAAACAGGGTCGGAGAAAGAATTGGCACAAAGCTTCCGGGGAAAAATTCGCCTCTATGTTTTGTAAATCCCAAATACGCGCGATTGGAAAGCAATCTCGCAACGGAAGCTTTGCCAAGTGGCTTTCCGGCCAGAGTGGTCACGCCATGTTCGGCCAAAAACTGCGCCAGAGATACCAGCGTATGCAAACCTTTGCCATACTCCTCGTACGCGCGCACTATAATTCGCGATTTCACCGCGTCGGGTTCGATATTCCGCGTGCGCGGATTATTCACATACCCGAATGGCGCGCGAGTTAGCCACTCGCCTCGGCGCAGTTTTTGGCGCATACCACGCTCGACATTTTGCTTGAGATTGTCGGAATAATATTTGGACTGGCCGAATGCCACTTGGAGCATAAATAGCCCCTGCGGTGTTGGTTCAAACCAAAATGTCGGAAAGCGCAAAGAGACGATTTTGATAGTGTCTACGGCATATATGATGCGCCCGCCATCTATGCTATTGCGCGCCAATCTGTCGGGATGCCACGCGAGGATGCCGACACCCGCCATTTTCTCGATGCGCATCATCATATCGCCGAAGACTTCACGTCCCGGACTCTTTGCGCTTTTCGACTCTTGAAATTCCTCAAGAATTTCAAGATTTTCTTTACGCGCGAACTCACGAAGCTCGAATAGCTGCGCTTCGATACTCATTACCTGCTTGTCGTCGTCCTCGGTGGACTTTCGCGCGTATAGAAAATATTTTGGTTTGGACATATAGATAGATTTTGGATTCACTTTGACAAGACTATTTCGGTCTCATTTTGCCCGCCCTCCGAATTCGCCCGCACCCGCCTCATGCATTTCGCCCGCCCGCTCCGCCGCGCGCCGCAGGCGCGCGGCTCATTCGCCCTCACTGCGGCGGAAGTTTCTGAATGTGATCTAATTCTACACTCTGCGCGAACCCACTTCGCACGCTCCGCGTGCGTGGTGGCTTGAAACCCGTCAAGTACGCCCCGACCACGTGACAATGCCCCGAATCCCGCCCCACGCGCGGAGTACCGCGCGTCCCGCCCTCTCGCCTTGCCGCTCCTCATTCTTATTTTTTGCGGGGGGGTTTTGAAAAGGAATGGGCGGCAAAGGCGAGGGGCGGCTTCCCCTAGAATACAACATACTGGTTTCCTTTGGAAACCAGACCATGTTAATATCTTCGATATGGACAAAAAATTGCCGAGAAGATTTTTCTGGCACGCCGCAACCTCCAACGGCGGGACGTTGAGTTTGGACGTGAATGTGAAAGAGGCAAAAAATGCAAGCGAGAAAACGCGAGCAATCGCCAGTAGTCTCAAACAAGCCGTGAAATCTATGCAGGAACAGGGTTATATTCCGTCTCATGCTCGACTCATGTCTTCCCGCGATATAGCGGATGAATACGGTAAGACGCGACAATACTGGGAGAAGCTCTTGAACGAAGGTAAGATTTTATACAAAGAAACATCGGCGGGACGAATTACTACCGATCTCTGGGTGGCGGGATATTTGGGAAAAAGAGAGGAGGTAGATAGGTATATCAAAAATGTTCAGACCATACTGAAGCGCATTACCGAAACAAAAGAAAGACACGGAGCTGTGCTTTGCCCGATATGTGAAAAAACTCGTTTCGAGTTTAATGTAAATATGAATGGGAACGTAAACGGCATCTGCCGCTCCTGTAGTTTCCATGTGCATACCATGAGCGACCAAGTATAAATACAGAAATATGGGAAGACCAATTGGGACAATCGAACAAATGAGAGAGGTCGCACAAAAAAGAGGTGGCAAATGTATTTCTGATAAATACACAAGTACGTTTACGAAACTAAAATGGCAGTGCGCAAAGAATCATGTTTGGGAGGCGACGCCTACTCATATCAAACATAGTCAATCCTGGTGTCCAGAATGTGCGGGTACGAAAAAACTAACGATTAGATTGATGAAAGAGTTGGCGATTAAAATGGGCGGCGTGTGTTTATCTGACTGTTATGTCAACCAAAAGACGAAACTGGAGTGGCAGTGTGAAAAGGGACATAGATTTTGGATGGCTCCGGGGAATGTTAAAAATCAGAACCAATGGTGTCTCAAGTGCAATGGTTATGAAAAAGGAACAATAGAAGAAATACGACAGATAGCCGAGACAAGGGGCGGTAAATGTTTGTCCGGTGAATATAAAAACAAAGAAATAAAATTGGAATGGCAGTGTGCGAAAGGACACACTTGGTGGGCAAAGTCGGGAGACATCAAGCGCGGCCATTGGTGTGGCGAGTGTTGTCGCGGATTTGGAGAGAAAATTTGTCGCGCCTATTTTGAATCAATTTTCGATAGAAAATTCCCGAACCTCAAACCAAAATGGATTAGAAATTCAAGAGGTCATCTCTTGCAATTAGACGGATATTGCGAAGAGTTAAAATTGGCTTTTGAGTATCAGGGGCACCAGCATTATTTGCCGACGCACTTTCATCGCAACAAAGAAGAATTCGAGATGAGAAAAGAAGATGATAATCTAAAAAAGAAATTGTGCGAAAAACAAGGAGTATTTCTTATCGAAATTCCCTATACCGTCAAACATGAACAGATATACGAATTTATCATCCAAGAATGTGAGCGGAAAAAAATATCAATACCCGTGCATAAGAAATACTCCTTGCTCGATCTAAGACTGTATCTCCCGACCGAAAAAATCGACGAGATGAGAGCCATTGCCGTTGCGCATGGGGGAAATTGTCTGTCCGAAAAGTATCTTGGGAATCACGAGAAGCTACAATGGGTTTGTAAGTACGGTCATACTTGGTGGGCACAACCTTACAGCGTGAAAGCAGGTCATTGGTGTGGAGCATGCGCTGGCAAGAAAAAATTAACGATTGAGGAGATGCAAGAAATAGCAATGCATAGAGGAGGCCGGTGCTTGTCGAAGCAGTACGAGGGCGGAAAAGTTAAACTCGAATGGCAATGCCGCCAAGAACATGAATGGTCAGCAATTCCGAACAGTATAAAGCGCGGACGTTGGTGTCCCGTTTGCGCTAAGGAAAATCCGAATTACAAAATATTTTTGTCTCCGTTCGGAAGCAAGGGAGCCATCCCCGCCGTTTTATAATTTCTCCCAAAACGGCGGGGATGATGTGTGCGCACGGGTGGGTGGGGCAAACACATACATCTTTGAGCCTCGCCATTCCTTAAAGAATTTTGTATGGCGAGGCACCGCTTTGTATTTGAATCCCGCCACTTCCTTTTCCTAAAAGGAAGCCGCCCCTCGCCTTTGCCGCCCATTCCTTTTCAAAACCCCCCCGCAAAAAATAAGAATGAGGAGCGGCAAGGCGAGAGGGCGGGACGCGCGGTACTCCGCGCGTGGGGCGGGATTCGGGGCATTGTCACGTGGTCGGGGCGTACTTGACGGGTTTCAAGCCACCACGCACGCGGAGCGTGCGAAGTGGGTTCGCGCAGAGTGTAGAATTAGATCATGGCTTCAGGTTGTCTGCTACACTTTCCGGCATTAGCAAATAACGATTATTTGGCTCATGTCTTAATAAATGGAGTATGGTATAGTCCCCTCACGCGCGCTTAGCTCAGTTGGTTAGAGCGACCGCTTGACGTGCGGTAGGCCGGGGATTCGAATTCCTCAGCGCGCACCAATGAAATTAAAACGGCACTCAAGACGCGCGGACACAGGAAAGGTATACATTTACGGCAGGCACGCGCTCATGGAGGCGCTCCGGAATGCGCCGAGTGTCATCCGAAAGGTTTTCCTCGCTTCGGAGATACGCCATGCCTACCGGCAGGCAGGCGATACCGAGATGCGCGCACTCCTCGAGAAGCACAATATCCCGACCGCTCCGCTTGCGCCCGGCAGAGGCAAAGACCTGGTGGGGAGGGACACGATGCATCAGGGTGTCATATTTACCATGAACCCGTCCTCTTTGCTTGTGTCGCTCGACGATTTCCTTAAAACGCTTGATACGAACAGGAATCCTTCGGTAGTGGTTTTGGCCGAAGTGCAGGACCCGCACAATGTGGGGGCTATTATCCGTTCGGCAGCCGCCTTCGGTTTAAGCGGTGTACTTATCCCCGAACACAATCAGGCGGGCATTACCGGCGCGGTCGTGAAGGCCTCGGCTGGCATGGTATTTCGCATTCCGCTCGTCTCCATAGGCAATGTGAACTATGCGCTCAAAGTGCTGAAGGGAAAGGGGTTCTGGATTTACGGTCTTTCTATGAGCGGAAAAACCGCACTCGGCGCGGAGACCTTCAGTGCCCCGAGCGCGTTTGTCGTCGGGAACGAGGGGAGCGGTATCCGCGAGAAGACACTGGGGGCCTGTGACATCACGCTCTCCATCCCGATGCACGCGCGGACGGAATCCTTAAATGCCGCCGTTTCCGCCGCCATCGTCTTCTACGAATGGTCGCATAAACACCCCGAGGCACTATGAAATACGATGGTCACCTTCTCTCCCTCCCATGGAGCGATTACGAGCTCCTTGATTCGGGCGAGCATATGAAGCTTGAACGCTTCGGCGGGATAGTCGTCGCGCGGCCGGAGACGCAAGCATTATGGAAAAAGAACAAACCTAAACTGTGGGAGTCTGCACATGCAATCTTTGCATTTCGCCTGCCTGCGCAGGCAGGCGACAAAAAAGGCCTGCCTGCCGGTAGGCAGGGAGCATGGGACACAAAAAAGCCTGTGCCAGAGTCGTGGCAACTCTCGTGGAATGAGGCGAGATTCCTCGCGCGCCTCACGGGGTTTAAGCATACCGGCGTCTTCCCCGAGCAGGCGCCAAACTGGGAGTGGCTGGCCGCTCATGTGATGGACCTCGGAGGTCCTACATCTGATGTAGGACCTCCGAGGTCATACATGCCGCAGGTGCTGAACCTATTTGGTTATACCGGCATCGCTTCGCTTGTAGCAGTACAAGCAGGCGCGTTTGTGACGCATGTGGACGCATCAAAGCAGTCTCTTGATTGGGCGCACGAGAACGCGCGGCTCTCTGGTGTTGCTGAAGATGCTATCCGCTGGATACTCGACGACGCGCTTAGCTTCGCGAAACGCGAAGCGCGGCGAGGAGCGAGGTATGACGGTATTATCCTCGACCCGCCGGCGTTTGGCCGCGGCGCCAAGGGCGAGGTGTGGAGGATTGAGGAGGATTTCCCTACTCTCCTTGAATCGCTCAAAACTATTTTTTCTGAAAAAGCCGGCTCTTTCTTCCTCCTCAATGGCTATGCCGCCGGCTATGCCTCTCGCTCGTTCGCGCAGGCGGTGGAAGATATATTCCCTAACTCAAATGGAGAATCGGGTGAGCTCCACATTCAGGAATCCTCTGGTCGCATCATTCCCGCCGGCATCTATGTGCGCTTTGCACGATAGGGAGTAGACTGAAGGTATGAGCCATAAGAAGAACATCGTTGTTTTTTATCATGCCGACTGCCTTGACGGGTTCGGGAGCGCGTATGCGGCGTGGAAGAAATTCGGCGATTCCGCTGAATATATACCGACAAAATACGGGCACGAGCCGGTGGTTGCGGAAGCGGCGAATAAGCAGACATTCTTTATTGATTTCTGCTATCCAAAAGAAGTAATGGACGAGGTTGTGAAAAGTGCCGCATCTCTCGTCGTACTTGACCACCATGAGGGCCTCAAGGAGGTTGTCGAGAGCGTGCCTGTACATGTGTATGACGCGAATCGCTCCGGTGCGACCATCGCGTGGAGTTATTTCCATCCGGGTGTGCCGATTCCCGAACTGCTCCAGCATATTGAGGACGAAGATTTGTATCGGTTCAACATGCCAGATACGCGTGCGCTCGGCGTGTTTCTCTCGGCCAACGATTTTTCTTTCTCGTTGTGGGATCGGGTCGCAACAGACCTTGAGAATTCAGAAAAGCGGCAGAAAGTGCTCGATACGGCGCGTACTTATGTTGATTATTTTAATCATTTGATCGAACTTTCGATTACTAATGCACATCCGGTCTTGTTTGAGGGTCATCAGGTGCTGCTCGCGAATACGTCGCCGATGAAAACGTTGAAGTCCGCCGTCGGCAATGCGCTCGCGAAAAAGATGCCGCCGTTCGGGCTCGTGATGTCCGTGCATCCAAACGGCCTTGGCGTCTCTATACGAGGAGACGGGAGCATCGATGTGTCGGCCATAGCGCGAAAGTACGGCGGCAACGGCCACCCGAACTCCGCCGGCTTCAGAATCCCCTGGCAAACCTCGATGCCTTTCACTTCCGCCGAAGAACATAAAAATGAGAATTCTAGCGATTGAAACTTCTTGTGATGAGACGGCGATAGCGATACTCGATTGCGAAGGCGATGAACAAAGCGCGCGATTCTGCGTGCTCGGAAACGCGCTTCTCTCGCAGGTTGAGATACATAAGGAATACGGCGGGGTCTTCCCTTCTCTCGCGAAGCGCGAGCACGCAAAAAATCTTATGCCACTCCTCGAAGCGGCGCTCGAAGAGGCAGAACTCTTGCACGAGGGCGCACAGGTAATTCCTGATGAGACGCGCGCCAAAATCTCCGAGATTTTGGCGCGCGAACCGGGCCTTACGGAGGCGTTTCTTGAATTTGTTTCTGAATGCGAGCCACCGGAGATTGACGCAATC
>CAZPXA010000006.1:0-6376 GCA_964590695.1 uncultured Candidatus Saccharibacteria bacterium | reverse complement strand
CCGGGCTAGAGCCTGCGCTTTGGGTCGGCATCAACTTCGCAAAAGCGCTTTCTCTCATGTGGGGAAAACCGCTTATTGCGGTTAATCATATGGAAGGGCATGTGCTTGCGGCATTAGCAAGCAGAAAGCAGGAGCAGGAGGCAGGTTTAGAAATCAAAGATATTAAAACGCCCGTGCTTGCGCTTCTTATCTCCGGCGGGCACACCGAACTCGTCTTGATGAAAAAATGGCTCGAATATGAGCTCATTGGCCAAACGCGCGACGACGCGGTTGGCGAAGCGTTTGATAAGGTCGCGCGCATGCTTGAACTCCCTTACCCGGGCGGGCCCGAGATCTCGAAGCTCGCCGAATTATCAAGGTTCGACCTTACATCCGATTCCCAAGGTCGAACTTTGGAATTTAATTTGCCGCGGCCGATGATAGATTCGAGCACATGCGATTTTTCATTTGCAGGATTAAAAACGGCAGTACTCTATCTCTTAAAAACGAAACCGGATGTGAGCGAACGCGAGAAGCGGCATATCGCGCATGAATTTGAGAATGCCGTCGCCGATGTGCTCTGGAAGAAGACCTCACAAGCGCTCGAGCAAACGGGCGCACACACCCTCGTGATTGGCGGCGGCGTCTCGGCGAATATCCACATCCGCCGCGTGTTCCAAGAGAACATGGCTTCAAAGTTTCCAGACTCCAGCCTCAAAATTCCAGCTTCCAACTTAACAACCGATAATGCCGTCATGATAGCGCTCGCTGGCTTCTATCGCGCCCGGCGCAAAAGTCCGCCAGCCGGCGGATCGCAAACCGACATAATCGCCCGCGGCAATCTCTCGCTCGCGTAATCTCGCCTATTTGCTATATTCTATAGACGATGCCCGAGAAATTCCTTAAACCTTACGACCCCGCCGCGAACGAGGACCGCATCTATGCAGCGTGGGAGAAAAGCGGACTTTTTAATCCTGACGAGTGCGTGAAGCAAGGTGTCGCGAAGGCAGATGCACCTGTTTATTCCATCGTTCTTCCGCCGCCAAACGTCACCGGCACGCTTCACATGGGACACGCCGCGATGCTTGCAGTAGAGGATATACTTATCCGTTATCACCGCATGAAGGGCGCGAGGACGCTTTGGCTCCCCGGCACCGACAGCGCCGCAATCGCCACCCAAGCCAAAGTTGAAGGCGACATCTACAAAGCCGAGAAAAAAACGCGGCACGACCTCGGCCGCGAAGAACTCTTGCGGCGCATCGCTGAATTCACCGAAGAGAGTAAAACAACCATCGTCAACCAGACGAAGAAGATGGGTTCGTCGCTTGATTGGAGCCGCTACGCTTACACGATGGACGAGAAGCGCTATGCGGCAGTTATGGAGGCGTTTGTGCGCATGTACGATGCCGGCCTCATTTATCGCGGCGACCGCATCGTTAATTGGGACCCGAAGTTGCAAACGACCGTCTCCGACGACGAAATTGAGTATGTCGAACAGGTGGACCCGTTTTATCACTTCAAGTATGGCTCGTTTGAAATCGGCACGGTGCGTCCTGAAACGAAATTCGGCGATAAATATGTGGTCATACATCCGAATGACGAAAGATACAAGCAGTACGAGCACGGACAAAAGATAGGGCTTGAATGGATAAACGGCCCCATTACCGCCACAATAATAAAGGACGAAGCGGCGGACATGGAGTTCGGCTCGGGCGCGATGACGATTACGCCCGCACACTCGACAGTAGACTTCGAGATTGCAGAGCGGCACGGGCTTGATATTGAACGCGTTATTGATGACAGGGGAATCCTCCTCCCTATTGCGGGAGAGTTTGCCGGTCAGCATATTAGAAAGGCGCGCCCTCTTATTGTGGAAAAATTGAAGCAAAAGGGACTGGTCGTAAAAGTTGACGAGAAGTACGCGCATAATGTGGCGACGAACAGCCGCGGGGGTGGGATTATTGAGCCGCAGATTAAGCGGCAGTGGTTTGTCGCGGTTAACAAGAAAGTTATATTTCCGGACGGGAAAACGGAGACGCTTAAAGAACGGATGAAAAGTGTCGTCGTATCCGGCGAGATACAAATTATGCCCGAGCGGTTCAAGAAAGTGTATTACCACTGGATTGATAATCTGCGCGATTGGTGCATCAGCCGGCAAATATGGTTCGGCCACCGCATTCCCGTGTGGTACCACGAGCCAAAGTGCATCCCGAAACCAGGGCGCGAGGCTGATGTTGAAAAGTGCATTGAGATGGTTGTCTCTCTTACCGAACCTGCGTGCCAGTTCTGCAATGCAAAATATCTCCAAGACCCCGACACGTTGGATACGTGGTTCTCCTCGGGTCTCTGGACCTTTTCGACCCTTGGCTGGCCCGAAGAAACGACAGACCTGAAGATGTATCACCCGACGAGTGTGCTTGAAACCGGGTATGACATCCTCTTTTTCTGGGTCGCCCGCATGGTCTTGATGAGCGGCTTTCTCATGGGCGAGGTGCCCTTCCGCCATGTCTACCTCCACGGCCTCGTACGCGACGCGAAGGGGCGCAAGATGAGCAAGAGCTTGGGCAACATCATCGACCCCCTCACGATGGTGGAAAAGTACGGCGCCGACGCGGCAAGGCTTAGCCTCATCGTCGGCGCGGCACCCGGCAACGATATCAAGCTCTCCGAAGACCGCGTGCGCGGCTACAAACATTTCGCGAACAAACTCTGGAACATCACGCGCTTTGTTCTCGAAAATTGCCAAGACCTAGATACCGAAGCTGCCTACTCCAAACAGGACATAATTATTCGACGGAGATTCGACCAGTTAGTCGCAAAAGAAGTAACGAAAAATATTAATTCTTTTCGCCTGGATTTGGCTACTGATGTTATTTACCATTATTTATGGGACGAATTTGCAGCGATGATAATCGAGCACAGCAAGTCAATTTTTGCAGGCGAAAGTCCTGACGAAAACGGGCCCGAATTTATTGCGTCAAGAAAGAAACTTCTATATTTGATACTTATCGACAGCCTTAAACTCCTGCACCCCTTCATGCCCTTCGTTACGGAGGAAATCTGGCAATCGCTTCCCCAAAAAGACGCAAAGTATCTTATGGTCGCGAAGGCCTGTTACAATACCTACGTGACCCTCACTACGCTTGGCTACGCGTTTTTCGGGGGGCTCCTGCCCTCTTTCATCTGGCTCTACTTCTTGCTCAAAGAAGATGCACAGCATCCGGAGCCGAAAAAGCTTATTGCGCTCGCCTTCATTGCCGGCATGTTGGCGGTGCCGCTCGCATTGCCGCTAGAACAATACACGAGAGCGGTCTTTATCGACGATACCTCGCTCCTCACCGCGTGGGCGCTCATCGAAGAGGTCTTGAAATACGTCATGGCGGCGATATTCATCCTTTGGAGAGGCGCCGTGGATGAGGCACCCGATTATGTCATTTACATGATAACCGTGGCGCTTGGCTTCGCCGCAGCGGAGAATATGCTCTTCCTTCTCGCGCCGATTCTAGACGGGCACGCGGCAACAAGCTTCGTTACCGGCAATATCCGTTTTCTCGGTTCTACACTGCTCCACGTTGTCGCCTCCGCATCAATCGGCTTCGCGCTCGCATTCTCCACTGCTAAGAGGCCTCCTCTGCGCGTGGCGGCGGCAGCCCTCGGACTTATCCTCGCCATAGCGTTGCATACTGCCTTCAACGCGCTTATTATTAGCCAAGGCGCTTCGACGATGTTCACCGCATTCTTCCTCGTCTGGATGGTCGCCGTTATCTTCTTCGCGACATTCGAAGTCCTAAAATATTTCCAGTACCGTAACCCCCGTAACATCACGCACTAACCGTATGAACATGAAGCCATCGTTCTTCGACCGCCTTTCCGGCAACACTTCGGCCAATAATACGTTGGATTCTTTTGACGAGGAGCTTCCGATTGCGCCAGCGCCGTTGCGCAAAGATGTTCACGGGCGAACGGGCAACGCCGCCAGCCGCCCCGGGCCGCTTGACGACGACTCTCCCGCAAGCGAGGGGCAGCTCCCTGTTGATGTACACCAGACCGGAAGCGATATCATCATCCGCGCTTTCGTCGCCGGCGTGCGCCCCGACGAGCTTAATATTTCCATAAGCCGCGACATGGTCGAGATAGAGGGGTCGAGAATGGAGCGCGAACAGGTCGCCAGCCCCGACTATTTCACGCGTGAGCTCTTTTGGGGCTCGTTTTCTCGCACGATTATGCTCCCCCAAGAAGTTGACGTTGAAGCCGCTTCTGCGAGCGCAAAGGACGGCCTCGTCACTATCATTCTCCCCAAGCTCGATAAGGCGAGGCAAACAAAACTGCGCGTGAAGGTGGGTTAACTTTGTGCCGCGCACTTCGTAGCCCGTCATACTTCTGAGTGTGTTGGGCGAAGTAGTGCTTGGGCCCGGAAGTGCGCCGGGGACCTCTTCGTCTTCAGCGAAGCGCTCTAACTAACTGAGCTACCCAAGCAATACCTAAGAATATATCACATTTATATCTTTGCCTGCACTCCCTCAATAAGTCCAAGAAGATAATGGAATTTCATTGTGTCGTACACAGCTACTTGAAGTGTACCGTATGGCAGACGATTATAAGGACGCTTCCCTTTACTCGCTGAACTGATCATAGTTGTCGTCCGTTTGAAACATGAATAAGGTAGTCCCGTAACTTTCATCCAAAATTTACAGGCATTTTTTTCATTAATGTGTGGATATAAACGCATCGTGAGATGTATGTCATCACGAAGTACGTCTAATGTTTCCTGCGTAAAATGCAGAAAAGCTTTGATCATGATGGGGTCTGAATTCACAAAACTGATTGAATGACTCATTCGTTCTTTTCCATCTCGAACATGTAAACGTTTATATCCTTCAGCCCAATAAAGAGTCGCGCCAATTATCAGGAAATCGCGCTTAGTTAGAACTGGGATTTTTTCTTTTGCGAGCGTGCGTATTTTGCGCGCTCGCTGTTCGGCCCTGTGCGTCTGCATTTTATTGCGCTTTATCAGTGCGGCACTACCAAGGCGAGTTCGTGAAGCGAGACGAGTTCGTGCGGTATCAGACAACACAACATGTTTAAACCATCCGGATAGCGTTGATTTCGGCACTCCAAGCGTATTTCGTATCTCGTTATAACTCCTACCAGCCAAGCGCAATTGCATCGCGCGAACTTGTACTACATTCATATATACATTGTAGTCTCACTGGTACGAACCACCAATTAGCTACTGTGGATAGTAGGGTTATTTTCTTTGAAATGAGTTCAGTAGCTTTTGTATTTCAGTGATGGTGGAATTATCGGATGTGGTCGCCCCAGACACTGTAGAGAATTTCTCTACCAATGGCCCTAGGTATTGCTGGTAGAGATAGAACGGCAGGGCGAGTACGACCACCCACACGATAACTGTCCAGAAAAAGCTGTACCACTGATGGCGCCGAATGGCGCGTAGCATGTCATGATTATCTTTCGCGAACGCGCGCGTCTCTTCAAGCAGTCGTTTTGCTTCAGGGTCCATGTACCAAGTATTCTACCATCAAAAATGGAAGAGCGGCTCCAGCTGTTCGCCGGAGCCGCCCCTATAAATGCCGTTATCGCGAGAGAAGTTTGTTGGCACACTTCCCAACCTCTCCCTTCCACGAGGCAGGGTTCGTGGTATCGATGTCGGCGAGTACGGCGCAGGGCGGGTCCTTGATAATCCATTGGCCGCCACCTTTGTTGACCCAGCGATAGTGGTGAGGTGTGCGCCGCCACATCTCGCGAACTTTCACTGCCGCGCCTTTCGACTGCTCGCTTCCTTGCCACTTGGACCTCGCACCGCCGAAGAAGTCGTCCACACGATTGTGATAGGTTGCGGTGAGGACGCGGCCCACCATGACATCAAGGTCGCAGTGAGTGCGAATGAAGACGAGGCGCACGCCCGCCTTCCGTGCTTTCTCGCGAACACTGGCTCGCTTCTTCTCGTCCACGAAGTCAGAATCGAGAATGACATTGCCACCCTGCTTCACAACTTCAATGGCGACGTTTTCGGCGATAGCGCGCGCCCGTTCGTACCGTTCTCCCTGCTTGCGTAATTCAACGCGGATGGCATCGCCTTCAACGACTGTTGCTCCAATGCGTTTAGCGAGCTCTCGCGCGACCGAGCTCCTACCAGAGCCGACAAGCCCGATAAGGGCCACGATGACCGGTTTCTTGGTCTTGCGTTTGTGTATCATAATGCCAATTATAGACGATAGGATGAGTTCATTCAACCATGTGAACATCTGGTGCCTCAATATTTTCGTTCGGTTTCAACGGAAAATCATTTTCTTCCGCCGACACATTAGCATGAAAGCAAATTTGGTGGAATTATACAACTCTGCTCGAACATTTTTTGAACGGAACTGACCGCCTC
>CAZPXA010000005.1:0-24645 GCA_964590695.1 uncultured Candidatus Saccharibacteria bacterium | reverse complement strand
TCAAGGACGACGGTGCCGAAGCCGGAGAGGTCAAGCGCCTTGCGCTCCATCAGGTCTTTAAGGCGCCCGGGCGTGCCGATAACGAATGCCGGATTGTATTTTAATTGGGAAATTTGAGGGCCGATGCTGGCGCCGCCCACTGCGACCATGCCGCGAAAGCCGAGCCCGCGCGCGAATCCCGCGAGCTCCTTCTCTATCTGCACCGCGAGCTCGCGGGTCGGCGCCATGATAAGGACGCGCTCCCCTTTCTGTTTCATTACTTTGTCTATGAGCGGGATGAGGAAGGCCGCCGTTTTGCCCGTCCCCGTTTCGGCGAGACCGACGACATCCTGACCAAGGAGCGCGTGCGGGATGGCCTTATCCTGGATGGGCGTCGGCGATTCGTATCTGCGCGCAAGGACGTTCTTCTTTAAATGTGGATTGATATCAAAGTCGGAGAAGGTGTGCTCGGCGACAAAGACCGGCTCCGAAGTCGTAACGACCGTCTTGTTTGTGAACTTTGCGATTTCGGCCTCCGTCTCGCCGAACGAGCCGAAGCCTCCGCGCTTCCCGCGGCCGCCAAAGCTGCGTTGAGGGCGGCCATAGCCCCCGCGGGACGGAAAGCGATTTCCGACGCGACTGGCTGACGCATTCCTATGCGGCCCGAAGGAGCTAGGAAAGCGCTTTCCGTCCCGCGTGGTGCGCGCTCTAAAAGACTTATTCCCGCCAGCATGACCGGCGGACTGATGATTCCAACGCCCTATTTGCATATATATAGGTATATTTAACTAATACTGTCTATCTTCACTTTGAGGAACGGCTGGCGGTGCCCCCGGCGCTTGTAGTAGCGGCTTTTGGGCTTATACTTCACCACCTCAACCTTCTTCCCGAGGCCGGCCTCGACGACGGTGCCCTTGACCTCTGCGCCCTTGATGGAGGGCGCGCCGATGGTCGTGTCCGAGCCGTTGTCGACGAGGAGCACCTCGCTAAAGACAATCGGGTCGCCGACTTTCCAGCCCGGTTTACCCTGAGCTTTGTCGAAGGGGAGCCTCTCTATAACGATACTGTCGCCCTTCTGGACGACATATTGCTTCCCGCCCGACTTGATTACGGCCACTTCCATAGTTCTTCCAATGTAACACGCTTCTTTATAAAAAACAAGACGGACCGGAGTCCGCCTTGGTGGGCACATTGTCAGCGCGCGGGAACGAGATTATCGGGCCGAGTTATCCGCCAGCCCCGGCGCCGGCGAAGCGCGGCGCCGGGCTCCTTCCCTTTTGCCCTCAACATTCTCGCGTAGCGAATACGCTTTTCCCGCTCAGTCCGCAAGAAATCAAGCGCCTCTGGCGGTAGTTCATGGTCCCACGAAAGCGTGATGGCGCTCCTGTGGTATGCCAGCCGCGAACAACGCCAGTACCGCGCCTTGAATCCTTTTCCTCGCGCGATCTTCATCAACGCGCCGCAGTCCGGACAGAGCGGACGATTCTGCACTCGGAATTGCGCGATGCGCGCATACATGCGGAGCCGGAAAAGAAAGTTCTCCGTTCGATGCAGGGGGTGGGTGAAGTACTTGACCTCGTCCCCGTCCTTGATGAGGACCCAGCCGGCGTCCCGCTCGCGCGCATAGCCCTCGCGGGTAAGGAATGTCGTCCAAGCCACGACCTCGAGGCCATTGGCGTGGAAGACAAAACCTGCTTCCCTCCCTTCACGCGGTGAAGGAGCTGTAAGCCCGAGTCGCCTGAAGTCCTTACTGAACTCTTGCCGGGACATTTGGCGAAACTCTCGGTTCTTGAACCATCTGCAACAGCGAGCGAATTCCTCCTCGCTCGGTAGCACTTTTGCGGGCATCTCGCCCTCCTCTATAAAAAGAGCCAAACTATAGTATAGCAAAAAAACAAAACCCGCCGAAGCGGATTTCCAAGTACGATTATTTCTTGTAGACCTTGTCGCCTTCGCAGGCGTGGCCAGAAATTTTTATCCCGACTTCGTCGCCTTTTGCAGCCGAAGAGACATCCTTGTGGTCAATCTGCAGGGAAGAAACTGTTTCTTCAAAATCGCGCTTGTTCCCTTTGAAATGAAGCGTGTCGCCTACAGCAACGCTTCCCGAGAGCTTGGCGATAACCACGCCTATCTTCCGATATAGGTGAGTGACCTTCCCCACGAGGCTCTCTTTTGTTTTGGTTCCGGGCATGCTCATATGGTAAGCCTATTGGGGTAGGAGTCAAGTGCTTATGAAGCTTATACATAGGGCAGTCCTATGTAGTCCTCTTCTATATCAAAGACAAGGCGGACCGGAGTCCGCCTATAAGTCGCCCTCCTCGGCGTCGGCGTGCTGTCATTGCCTGAGGTAGAAGGAAGAAATGACTCTCTCTTCCCCGGTCACCTCGACAACGACCCACGGGCAATATCCGGCTTGCTGACCGCACCAATTACCAGATAGCCCGATCCTGTTGTGCACCTGCCCGACGAACCTTATCGGAATACCTGGAGGGAAGGTTTTTTTGCATAGCCCGCCCCGTCGGGCCTCGTTGATCACGGGAAGAAGATAATTCATGTTTGCCTCCTATTGAGGGGTTGAGGTGCGTGGAAACTGCCAAAGGTACTATACATCATCATGCAATGGCTTGTCAAGCAATTCCGGCTCGATGTCAAGCCTGGTGCCGGCGATGCGGTAGACGTCTTTATCCATCTTCCCGAGCTCTTTGTAGCCCACACTGTTATTTGTAAGCGTCCTTGCGATGTCTGATTCTATACACAAGAATCACTCCGTCTCCAAACCCAAAAAGAACTCTGTAATCTCCCAAACGGAGCCGGTATCCAGTAAAGGGCTCTTGGACCTTTCTTGTATTAAATCGAGCGTTAAATGGATCTGCTTGAAAGCTCCCATCAAATAATTTTCTTACTCTTATTTGCACATCTCCAGGTAGACGCTTGTATTCTCGCTCGGCCGCAGGAGTGAGGATAATGCGAGCCATGTGAAGAGGGTTAGTATCCGCGCACTTTTTCCCAAGGTATTAACTTTTTACCTTTATTCTCCTTTATAAGCCGTGCGAGTGTACGACCCGCCTGCTCATCTTCCCAAAGTTCCATAAGCTCGTTATACGCATCAGCACCAAGCACAACATAACTCTCACCGCCCTTTCGGTCAGAGACAATAAGGGGCGACTTCTTGGCCTTCGCGAGATGGCCTGCAAGTCCAGCACGAAAGTCGCTCACCCCAAGCGTTTTGGGCACTTTGGTAAAAGTTGTATTCATATCCAAATTGTACACGTATGTGTACAGAATGCAAGAGCTCCTGTGGATACATAGGACCGTCTTACATAGTCGTTATTGCCCGCCCGACTTAATTACGGCCACTTCCATGTGGTCGGAATCTAGTATTTCTCTGCATAAAAAACAAGACCGCGTTGGAGGAATCCGACGCGGTCTCGGGTGCCGGGACGGCTACAAACGTTTGATTCTCTGCCGATGACGAGAGGGCTTCACCGTCTTCCAGTCGGAAATCGACCTTCGTGCATTGTGGATGTGCACTGCACCCGTGCCGGGAATTAAGATGGGGGAGCCAAAGTGGATTTTTTTCCTGCTGATGTCCTTTTTCAAGTTCCTCATTTCCCGATTCTGACGCACCCGCTCTTCCTCGACATGGTATCGGCGCATCGCTTGCAGAGCTTCAAGCTTCTTCCCCTCCCAGAGCAATTCATTCGCCGCCGGAAAGAATTGATAAAAGAATGCTTTCACTGGAAAGAAGAGATGGTTCCGGACTTTCGGCGCGCGTGCCGTAACACCAATCTTGGCAAAGAAACCTCTCGGTTCCATTACCCCCAGCATCTCCTTGCTAATCCCATGTGGCGTAAGGAACTGCCATGTGGCGATGAACATGCCTCCATTTTTCTCCCATGCATCGACGAGGAACTCATCCCACATCTTCCACATTTTCTTTTCCATCTGTAATTCTCCTCAATGTGAATCTGCGACTATATTAACTCATCTTGAGATGGTCTGTCAAGTAGCTCGGGCTTAATGTCGAGCTTCGCGCCGGCGATGCGGTAGACGTCTTTATCTATCTTGCCGAGCTCTTTGTAGCCCGCGTATTACATAGGACAGTCCTATGTAGTTCATAAAAGGCAAGGGAACGGCTGCTTCCGTTCCCCTTTACTGCATGCACTCTGGCCAGGTGTGTCCCTCCCGGCGCGGTTGTCATTCCCTTACAGTCGAGCCATAAGGACGATGTTCAAAGTCGTGGTCCAAGGATTGCAGATCCTTCCACAACCCCGCCTATCGCAGAGTCCTCCATAAATCTACCGCTCCCTGCACAAAAGACAAGCTTTACGCTTCTGGGAGTAAGGGACGATCTATATCCTTGGTCTTTAACTCTAAGGATTCTTCTGTGATCTTCAACACATCCTTAGGTATTGCCCGAAACGCCCTGTTTGAAGTCTCGTAATGACCAACAGCTGCGCTGAGGGACTTACCGAGCCCATTGTGAGCGGCCTCATAAGATTTTAGGTGCCGACCCAATTCAGAAACATTTTTAATGATATCTTTCGCGGCATCTTGAATCTTCATCCTTTGATTTCCAAATAAAACTGTTTGTAGGAAGGCTAAGAATGTCGCTGGCGAGGTTACATGCACATTTCTTTTGTAGCGAGCATACTCCATCAGATCTTGAGCATTGACCCCTGTTCCAACTTCGTTATTCATGAGGTCGGAAAATATTCCTTCCGCAGGGATATACATAAAAGCAAAAGGTAATGTCCCTTCTTCAGGACGAATATACTTCGCAGTCTGATCGACTTGTTTCTTCACATCATTCTTAAATTCTCTCTCATATTGTTCACGGCGCTGTTCGTCTCCTTCATTAGAAAGGCGTATATAGTTTTCAAGGGGGAATTTGGCATCAATCGGAATCAGACCTTCTTTGGTTTCTACAACAAAATCCACCATATCCCCATTCTTAAATTTATATTGAGTTTTGTATTGCCCCGGTAAGACATTAGAGAGAATTAGTTCTAGGGATGCTTCACCAAGATTTCCTCTTTGTTTCTGGTTTTTTAGAATACTTTCAAGATTATGGAGTTGTTCGGCAATTGTAAAAACTTGCTTGGTACTTTCTTCATTCTTTGCCATACCTTTAGCCACTTCAAGCAGTTGGGAGGATACCCTCTCTTCAATATTCTTTACTAGTTGCTGAGATTGAGCAAATTGTGCCTTTAGAGATTCGACTACCTGTTTATTTCCTTCGCCAAGTCTTGAATCCACAGCTTGTCTCAGGCTCTCTACTTGTTGCTGGAGAAGCACCATCCCGCTCCCTTCTTGCGAGTTTTCGCGTGGACGCAATAAAAGGAAGACGAGGACGACAACGGCGATAACGAGGACGATAGAAACGATATCCATACTCGTAGTATACTCCAGTCTATGGCTATCCACGAAACATTGAAAAAATCTATTCCGGACGCGCTTCGGGCGCGAGACGCTGTAAGGCTTCGGACGTTTCGCTCGCTTGTTACTGCGATGACCAACGAAGTTGTCGCCAAGAAACGGAAACCGGACGAATCGCTCACCGATGAAGAAGCCGTCATCGTGTTAAAGAGGGCGGCCAGCCAGCGTAAGGACTCCATCGAGCAATTTGAAAAAGCATCTCGGAACGACCTTGCCGAACCGGAGAAGGCAGAACTCGCTATTATTGAATCGTATCTCCCTCAGATGATGTCGCGCGAAGAAATTGAGAAGGTCGCGCGAGCAAAAATGGCCGAGCTCGGCCTGCCTGCGCAGGCAGGCGTTTCAAGTAGGGCCGACGCAGGGAAGTTTACTGGCACCCTCATGAAAGAATTGAAAGGTAAAGCCGATGGCACCGATGTGAAAGCAGTTGTGGATTCGCTTCTTGACTAAGTTTGCCTTCGTAGTAGACTTTACGCGGAGAACCAGGAGCGAGGAGGCCCAACAGAAAGGTCTCCCATGAAAGAAGAAATTACAGGGGTCGCGGTGTATTCTTACGACCCAAAGCTGGTCGGGACGGTTGTCGTTGGTCTGTGGATGCGCCATGACATGCTGTACAAGGATTTTGTCGAGATCATGGGGCTCAATGACCATGTTCGCGGCAAAATCGTCGTGACCTACAACAGGTCTGGGGCTATTGGAATCTGGTGGTTCGTATCCATCGAGAGTCTTCGGCAGGTGCAGATTGCCGGGAAGACCTTGGCTCGGATCGTGTCTGCGATCACGGGAGCGAGGTTCATCCAGCGACCGCTTCGAGGACAGAAGGATGTCCTTGCAGTGCTCGCCGCATAAGACGACCGCCTTGAATCGGCACCCCCGCGGTGCCGATTTGCTTTTTTGTGTTACCATTGTTGTATGTCCAACTCGATGGAGCATCCGATGAAACCGCCCACAACAGGAGACCTCGCAGAGGTAGAGGCGCGCGCAAGGGCCACTGTGGAAGCAAACGCGAAGATAGACCGCATTCTCGCCAAGAACGTGAAATCCTCCGCGGCACCAGTCAAGATTACGGGACGAATGCGGCACGAAGCCGCAGTGAACGCCCGGAAGGACGGTAAGCTCGACTGAATAGTATTTTTGACAAGAGGCGCGGCCGGTGGCGACACCGGCTTTTTTTTGGAAAATCTAAAACTTTCTTTTAAGGCAAGCTTTTGATAGACTCTCTGGTGGATCAAGGTAGCCGGGAAGTGAGTGGGTTGTATCACTCGTTCGATCCATTTGGAAGTGCAGTAGAGATAGCAGCAGTAAGGTAGTCTAAAGTCTGTCATAGGAAGCCCACGGAAACGCGGGATTGTGGCAGATAGGGAGCAATGTGGCTCCCCCTAGCGCGAACTTCGTGCGCAGAAGCCGGGGGACCCTCGCGGTCTGCGTCGTGACTCTCTCGAGCCGCCCCCGCAACGGCGGCCTCCAGAGTGACGCGGCGGAACGCCCCGGACGTCCTGATGGTGTAGTTGCAGTATCACCTTGCGAGTGCATGCCTTCCCGGCACTGTTAGGCGTTGTTCCTTTTAACCAAAGATGAGGAGGATTGTGATGATTCAACAGAATCACGCGGTCCTTCGAGGATCGCGAACTGATGCCGAAGATGACCCTCTTCGCTTCGTGACGATGGTGGGTGGATGTCCGCGAATCGATTTTCACTGGAAGCAGGACACGAACGGCAAACGGCGACTTATAGGTAATCCGAACAAGCCGTTACGACGGCTTCACAGGCTTTTCGGACAGTACCTTGAGGAGGCTATTTCGAAGATGGGGAAGGAGAACTATGAGCTTATCAAATTCCCCTCCTCCACCGCGTTTGTGAGAGGAACGAACCCACTCAAAAATGCGCAGAAACACCAGAAGGGGAGGTTCTTCTATATCACCGACTTCGCTAACGCGTATCCAAGCGTTGACCTCGTCCGGCTCGCAGTACTCATCGTGTACATCAAAAGACACAATGTCTACGGGCTCGAGATGTCACTCCGGATGCTTGGACAAAACCGGGTGCTCGTGCGAGAGCTTCAGGAAGATCCGCTGTTTCTTTCCATCCTCGCCTTCCTCGAGTCGTACTGTTCCGGCCAATACGGAAGAGGTCTGGCGGTTGGCGGTCCGCGCTCGCCTTACCTCTTCAATCTGTATTGCGAAGTGTATGCCGACGCTGGCTTGCGGAAGGTATGCGAAAGGTATGGGATCACATTCACCCGCTATGCCGATGACAATGTGTTCTCGAGGGATAAGCCAATCACCTCCGATATTCGCCGTGAACTGCGGCGTCGTATCGAAAGTGCTGGCTTCCAAGTGAACCATCGCAAGTCGAAGGTACTTTGTCGGGATATGGGGACCGTATTTGTCACCAAGGTCGGGCTACGAGACCAGAACCTCGTCGCGCCAAGGTCGGAATCCGCGAAAGCCGCTATCGTATTCCCCAAAAAGAAAAGGCGCCGGCTCCACGGAATCATCGGAAGCTACCTCCACATGCAGATGGATTGGCCAGAAAAAGTAAGCGGGCGTATCGCCGAGTTCCTGCATTATTACCGACACGTCGAAAGACGAACGGCGGCCGACCACAAGACCTTTGCGCTCTGTAAAGAATTCGAGCGCGAGTGGGCTAAGTATCGGAAGCGCCGGAAGTGAGCCGCCAGCAGCTGCATTGCTGGTGGCTTTTTGTTTAACCACCTCTGCTTCCCTCCCCTCTCTTTTTTTGCTATAAAACACCCACGGCCTCATCGTCTAGCCTGGTCCAGGACACATCCTTCTCAAGGATGGAACTCGGGTTCAAATCCCGATGAGGTCACAATTTCTGCTTCCATTTCTTCTCTTGGCGAAAAACAAGAACGCCGCAGGGCGGCGTTTGGGAACATCGGCGCTTGTTTCCACTAGGCACCAACGACCTCATACTTTTTTGAGATTCTCTGTACGAGTACATCGTTGCCCATGTCGAGCTCGAGGGCAATCGCGAGCGACCATTTGATTTGGCCTATGATCTTCTTGAGGTTGTCGCGCGACCCTAGAGAAATCCAGAAGGCGTCGTCATCGGGCGAGTAAACCCCGCGCTCCCTTGCCCCATAAATGCAATCGATTTCCAGCTGGAGCTCAGCGGCTTCTTGCTCAAGCCCACTGAGACGTTTCGTGATTTCTTCGCGCCTTCTGGCGAGCTCAGCGGCTAATTCTGGAGACTCGGGAATTGGTAGGTTAAGAAGTTTTGCCATTTTCCGGAAGATGATGAGGTGGTGATTGCCCGGCTGTGCATTGAACCAGGACTGAACCTCCTCGTCACCAACTTTCACTTCAAGCGCAAGTTCCGGTTCCTCTTCCGAGAGCCTTGTATGCCAGCGCGAACCTGAGCCTTTTTGCGCAAGCGGCTTGTCGAGATGGATGCCGAAATCGGAGAGGTGCGAAGAATCATGAATGTTCCCTTCGCGAAGACTGACCTCCTCGGACGACGGATTCCAACAAACGACATGCCGTCCTGTGGGAAGTTCGCAATTCCCCTCGACTGGACCAAGGATGAGGGTGCCGTTAAGGGTGCCGAGATACAGATGTTCATCGACGTGGTAATCAAAAGGGCTTGGGTTAGGACCATAGGAATTACCTCTACGCCCATAAAACTGCTCTTGTTTCACCGCCATAAGTACGAACTCGCCAACGTTACCTGGTGACCTTTCCCTCGAGGGTCCTAAACGCCAATTCGATTCCTTTGTTGATGCATCTGTAGCGTGCAATGACGAAGTCCTTGATACGGTCTCCGGTCGATTCACCGCCTTTGATGCGATCGCAGAGTCCTTGCATTTTTCTGTACGCCTCCGCGCTCAATCCATCGGCTTGTCCCTTGAGACCGGCGGCTTGCTCCTGGAGATCGGTGATTTCTTGAACTACCTGGTTGGGGATTCTCATGACTTCCTCCGCAATTTGTCGTCTCTCCGAGCCAATCCCGGGCAAGACGTAACTTCCAATGTTTACCTTACTCTGCCCATATTTTCTGTCAAACTTTTACGGAGACGACCGGCTTATACCTTCTGCTTCCACTTTTTCTCTTGGCGGACGAGTTTGGAGGCGTCGGCGGGGTCGGCAAGGAGCGCCTCGACGATGCGTTCGGTGCGAATTGACTGCGAGCCTTTCACGAGTACGACATCTCCCTCACGCACAAGGTCTGGAAGCGCGGCGGCAGCCTTTTGGGAGTTGTCAAATAACAAAACTTTGGCATTCCCCGGCATCGTGGCAAATGCGCGAGCGCGAATGCCGATGGTAACGATAACGTCGGCCGATTCTCCTGCAAGCGATGCGATGCGTCTATGCTCCGTCACCGAATAGCGCCCGAGCTCCAGCATGTCACCGAGAATCGCAATACGCCTTCCGCCAGCTGGCGGATGCATGCCCTGCCTGCCGGCAGGCCGGGAAAATGTTTTCAAGGTCGCAAGCGCCTCCTCAACCGCCACGGGCGACGAGTTGTATGAATCATCAATAATAACAGAGCCTTCTTTCCCAGCAAAAAGCCGCCCGCGGCCGGGCGGCGGCTCATACGCATCGAGGGCGGCGAGCGCTTTGGGAATCGGTATGTCAAAAGCAAGCGCGGCCGCGAGCGCGGCCGCGCTGGGAAAAAGTTGCGTTGCGCCCGCCGAACCTCGCACGATAAGTTCCCTGCTCTCGCCGTTTACAAGCACATTCGCGCGCATTCCCGCCACCTTTCCTTCATGTTCATAGAAGCCAATACCGCTTAGGCGCACTGTGGCACCTTCTGCAACGCCATAGGAGAGTGTGCGCGCCGCCGTGCGCCTCGCGCTATCAAGCGCGTAGGCGTCATCGGCGGGAACGATAAGTGGCGCGGCGGCGGGAAGTGCATACGCGGGAGAGAATTCTTCTTCCCGCACCGCTTCGGGCGAGGCGTATGCTTCGACATGCACCGGTATCTCGGGCAAGCGCGTCACCACGACTGCGTCCGGCGTTGTGATACGCAGTATCCCCGCGAGGTCGCCCGGCTTGTCCGCCCCCACCTCAAGCACAAGCATGTTCGGATAATGGTTCGGCAACAGGAGAAGCGCGAATGTTCTCTTTAAAAGCGAAAACCATGCAAAAGGATTATCCCAAGGATTCTCTACGCCGAGAATAGTGAACGGAACGCCGAATTCGCTGTTGAAGCTTTTTTCGCTCTTGCGGACGAAGAAACGCGCTTGAAGCGCCGCCGCCACCGCGTCCTTCGTCGAAGTCTTCCCGACCGAACCGGTTATCATCACGATGCGCGGGTTGTACCGCCGCACAACGAGCCGCGCGAAAAACGCAAGCAGGGAAACAACAACGGGTTTCAATATGTTTTTCATGGGGGTGTTGCGGTCGTGCGCCCGCCGGAGGCGGGTTCGCCTTCGGCCGGAAAGCCTCGGTCGGGCGGCACTGCGTAATAATTGATGAGAAAATGCACGAGGTCAAGGAAGGTCGTATTGAGCGTTTCCGACGCATATGCAACTCCCTTTGGGTCATTCGTGTAGAGCAGGATGATGAACCGCGGATTGTATGATGGGAAAAATCCGACAAATGAATGGAAGAAACGGTCGCTATAGTAACCCCCGCCGGGCTTGGTGAGTTGCGCG
The DNA here is from genome assembly GCA_964590695.1 of uncultured Candidatus Saccharibacteria bacterium. Classification (GTDB taxonomy): domain Bacteria; phylum Patescibacteriota; class Minisyncoccia; order Phycocordibacterales; family Phycocordibacteraceae; genus C7867-001. The sequence continues at coordinate 13,607 of CAZPXA010000005.1, read as the reverse complement.
GTGCCGGTTTTCGCGGCGACTGACATGGTGGGAATTTTCGCCTTGCCGTCCTGAAGTTTTTGGTCAACAACTGCGGTCATCATGCTCGCCGTTTCGCGCACGGCGGCCGCGGAGAAAACGAGCGTCCCTTGGCCCCAATCGAGCGTCCGAACGATGCCGGAGTTAAGGCGCACGGCGCTTACGAGATGCGGCTCCATCATCGTGCCGCCGTTTGCGAGCGCCCCGAGGGCGCGAACCATTTGGAGCGGCGTTACGGCGATACCCTGCCCGAAGGCCGCCGTGCTGTAGCCGACCTGCTGGGGCTTTGAAAGGTTCCCAAGCAGCGCGCCGGTCTCGTTTGACAAATCGATGCCCGTTTTCTCTCCAAAAAGCTTCGTAAAATAGGCGCGGAATTTTTCCTGCCCCAGTTGGGCGGCGAGCCATGCCGCGCCGACATTGAGCGACTGGACGATAATCTGCTGTACCGGTATGACGCCCCGAGCTTTTGAGTCCCAGTTGCAGATGCGCGCCGTGTTCACCGTGACGCATCCGGTATCGTTATACGTCGTCTCCGGCGTAATAGCGCCGGCATCGAGCGCAGAGGTCATGGTCAAGGGCTTCATGATGGAGCCGAATTCGTAAATGTGTTCCGCAAGCGGGTTTCCGAGCAGGGTCGGGTCAACGCTTTGCAGTTCATTCCCGTCGTACGTCGGATACGTCGCAAGCGCCAGAATCGCTCCAGTGGCGGGGTCCATGATGATGGCGCCCGACTCGCGGCTTGTATAGCGCTCATTCACCTTCCTGATGTCATTTTCAAGCCGCGTTTGGACTTCAGGCTCGATTGTCGTTACGATGTCGCCTTCGCGCACGTCCCTCGTATCGACAAGCAGATTGCCCACGTTTGAAAAAAGCTCGGCAAAAAAATTCTTATAGAGGGCATCGCCCGAGCGCGAAAGCGTTCCGTCGTAGGTCGCTTCAATGCCGGTCTGGCCGATAAGCACATCGCCCGAACCGTAGGAAACGATGCCTATTGATTGCGAAGCGAGCGGACCGCCCGGGTAGTAGCGCCAACTCTCGCGCAACACCTGTATGCCCGGAATGGCGCGAGCAGCGAGGAGACGCCCGTTCCCGTCGGTGAGGCGATGGGCGACTTCTATATAGACTTGATTCTTCTTCGCGGCGGCTGAAAGAAACGCCTCGCGCGAAAGCGTTGAAGAAGCTACCGCTGTTATTGCCGCATACGCGGCCGCAGGGTCCTCAAGCGTCTGCGGATTTATTGCGACAAGAAAGCCTGTAGCGAGCGTCGCGGCAGAAATGAGCGTGCCATCCTTACGGGAAAAATAAATGGCGCCGCGGTCAAAAAGCCCGCTTCCGCCTGAGGCAAATTGCCGGTCCGCCTTTTGCGCATACTCTTGCCCATGCACAATCTGGATGAAATAGAGGCGCACGAGGATACTCAGCGCGGCGAGAATGATAAACGCGAGAACAAGGCGAATGCGTGAGCGGAACTGTGCGCGCATGTTTCTCTCACCGCAATGCGGTCACGCTCTTCGCTTTGACAAACCGCTTGGCGATGGGCGCCGCATATCCTTCCGTAAGGTAATTTGTATTCGTGATGCGCGCCACTGAAGCAAGATAACGCGCTTCAAGCGCGGCAACTATCGCTTGGTCGTTTTTGACCGATTGTGAAAATTCTACGGTGAGGACTGCGGAGCTCATAACGACGGCAATAAGCCCTATATATGCCACGAGAAGGACGCCGACAACGCTGTAACACAGGGCAGGGGGAGAAAACGGAAAGATAGGGCGTATGCTATGCATAGGAGGGCGCGGCGCGCTCGGGCTTCACCGCAATACGAGGCGCATCGGCAGCCACCCGCTCAAAGACGCGTAGCTTCGCGCTTCGGGCACGACGATTTGCGATGATTTCTGCGCGCGAAGGTACAATGGGCTTTTTTGTCACCAGCAACCCCAACCCTGTCTGTACTGCAGCGCGTAGCAAATTTTTTACAATACGGTCTTCAATGCTGTGGAATGAAATGACTGCGAGACGGCCGTTTGGGGCAAGTACCGAGAGTGCGGCAGCAACGCCATCGCGAAGCGCATGGAGTTCATCGTTAACCGCGATGCGGAGCGCCTGGAACGTTTTCGTTGCGGGATGAATCTTTTGCTTCCGATACCGCGCCGGCGTGCCCGCAAGGATTGCGGCGACAAGCGCTCCAGTTGTGAGAATGCGTCCCTTGGAGCGTGCAACAACGATGGCGCGGGCAATAGGGCGCGCAAAACGCTCTTCGCCGTACGTAAAAATGATATTAGCAAGGTCTTCTTCTGAAGAACCATTGACGATATCGGCGGCCGTCTCGCCTGTCCCGAGCGAAGTCGAGGGGCCTCCTTCACCTGCCTGCGCAGGCAGGCCATAGGTCATGAGGAGCGGCTCATCTTGTTGGAAGGAAAATCCGCGCGATGCTGTGATTTGGTATCCGCTCCAACCAAGGTCAAACAGAATTTTATCGACCGGGGCAATATTGAGCCGATTGAGTATGCGCATGAGGTTGCGGAAATTATCATTCACCAGATGCGCGACCGGGCGTTCGGGCCGGCGATCCGCCGCGTAGACGGCGCGGGCGCGCTCAACCGCTGCGGGGTCAGCATCGATACCAACAATGACGCCGTCTGCTCCAAGGGCAGCGAGAATCTTCGCGAAATGCCCCGCCCCGCCGACAGTCGCGTCGACGACCGTATCGCCTGGTTGCACATCAAGCGCTGTAAGCACCTCCTTTGTTAGCACGCTCGTATGGCTAAGTTCCATATCATTAATTGCTGCCGTCCATCTTCTCTGCAAACGCATTTGCGTTGCGTTCTATTTCAGCCGTGTACTCCTTCCAGGCATCTTCCTCCCACATCTCAACCCGATCGGCGACACCGGCGATAATTGCCCTCTCTTTGATAGACGCGAAAGATTTTAAATGTTCGGGAATCAACACGCGGCCCGCACCATCGACCTCTGCTTCTGAAGAACCAGCGAGAAAAAGGCGCGCGAGGCCGCGCCGCGCGGCGCTCCCGTTCACGTCATTGGCGTATTCCCGCGCTTCCTTCTCCCACGCCTTGCGCGAATAGATATTGAGGCAATGGTCAAGGCCGCGCGTCACCACAACCACGCGGCCCAGACCCTTCCGGAATTTCGAAGGAATCGAAATCCTGTTTTTTGAATCAAAGATGTGTAGATATTCTCCGAGGAACATGGCGGAAGACAGCCAGCGGCGTGGGAGCGGCCACCACTCCGTCTCCCACTTCACTAACCGTCTTTGCATTATATCCCACTCCTCCCCACTCCCCTGCCCGAGTTATCCACACCACCTCAAAAGCAACGTCTCCTCAATTCTTACTGCTGAGAGGCCTCTTTGAGGCGCTTAATGACGAAGTTGCGCGGGAGGCCGGCGAGGAACCAGCCGGCTTTGGGACCCGAATCGCGAACAAGGAAAATGCGGTACATGGCTTGGAAGAGGTCCTTGGGCTGTATGGGGACTTCTGTCTTGAGCTCGTGCAGACGCAAATGGAGTTCTTCGCCAGTTCGTTTTTCCGCTTGCAGGTATTCGGCAAGTACACCGAGCGCCTTTTTTTGGATATTTGAAAGATTGACGTTCGGCATTTCCTCCTGTAATTCATACTTAAATTCTTCCGGCGCATAGGCAGTGAGCCAGAATTTCGCATAGCGAGCGCGCTCCTCGAGCGCGATTCTTTCATCTGCGGTCAAAGCGCTTCCTTTCGCGCGCGCGGCTTCATCCTCGAGCGAGAGATGCGGCATTTGCGCGATGAACGCCACCTCGCGGAATCGCATCTGCCACAGGGCCGAAAGCGCCGCGCGATTTTTTGGAAGTTCACAGAGCGCGTAGAGGCGTGAATAGTCGTCCGCCTTCCCTTCACGGACACCAAGTGCGAGTTCATCGTGCCAGTCATAGAGTCGAGGTACTGATTCACCCGATGGGTCGATATTGATTTGTTCGCGGATGTCTTTCCCAATAAGAGCGAGGCGGTAGGTCTGCGGGGGGAAGAGGTCCGACATATCTTTCGCGCTACTCCCCCGCCCTTTTGACGAGGACATCTTCTTGCCGCCGACGAGGAAAAATTCGTATGGAATATCAAATGGCGGTTCGTAGCCGAACACCTCACGTGAGATGTGATTCGCGGCATCGCGCGAGCCGCCCCTCGTTGAGTGGTCCTTGCCGCCTCCCTCAATATCGACGCCCTGCGCAACCCACTTCGCCGCCCAATCAACTTTCCAAAAAAGTTTCGCGGCGCCCCTCCACGGCGCGATGCGCCCTGTGTGGCCGCACGGTACGCATTCGTCCGGATTTTTATCGCAGGCGTATCCGACCGTTTCGCCGTCGTAGCCGTATGCGCGTGTCGTCATCATCTTTCCGCACTTCTCGCAGATGACCGAAACCGGGAGCCAGGAAACATCCTTCTCGGAGCCGGATACTTCCCTCAGAATGCGGCGAATATCATTCGCACGCTCGAGCGCAACTTTAACGAGCGTGTCCATCTTCCCCGAGCGGTAGAAGTCAGTCGCGCGATAATAGTTCGGTATGAAGCCCGCCTTCTTGTGCACGCCGATAAACTCCTCGCCGAAATATTCGGCATAATTCTTAAAACCCGATTCGGGACTCGGAACTGCGAAGAGTGGTTTCCCAAGATGTTCTGTAAATTTTTTTGTATCGAGGTAATTCGGTATTGAATCAAAGGGGTCTAGGTCGCCTATTTCAAAGCGAAACTCGCTTGCAACGCCGTTTTCCGCAAGCACTTCTGCGACAAGGCCATGTATGGCGACGCCGCGCATGCTTCCGACATGCACCCTGCCGGAAATAGTCTTCTCATCGCGGATAAGAAATGTTTTGCCGTTGCGCGGTTTCCTCGTATCCTGTATCTCGCTTGCGATGCGGTCAGCCCAGAGCATGGGCCTATCGTACCATTATTCTTTTAAAGCGTTGTCACGGACATTTACCTCTTTATTAGACCCAATGCAATCCAAATATCTTTTTCAGTTACCCCCATCCGTTTGGTGATTGGGGAAAGAATTATTTGTTTGGCAATTTTTTTATTTATTTCTTTATGGAGACCATATGGAATAGTTGTAATTAAACTGGTTATGTCGTCGTCATTCGGATTTTCAGGATCGCGTACGGTATAAGGATGTCTTCCACCACTACTTAGGCGGAACCCGAGCCTCTGGACACAATTTAACCAATCTCCTTGTCGTAGCGAACCCACTCTTTGCAGACAGTCCTTGTTAGCAATTCTCTCCTCCGACATGGTGGTTACGTGGATTTTGTTTAAGATTTCCACTCAAGTCTTGTATTCCGAAGTAAGGAGATTTCTTTTCAGGTGCCATTTCTTGTACGTTGAACGCGGCAAAAATTGCCGAACGAATTTCAGTTTCAATCTCGTTTCCAGTGGGGTCTGGATTGGTACTTCCAGCGACAATGCCGGGTAACTCTTTACACTGGGCAGTCCATCCATTTTCAGTCTTATTGACCTCAAAATTTAGACCGCCACCAATCTTTTGAATCTCAGCAGTAACCCGGGCCCTTTCATCAAGGGAGACAGCGGGATTATTGCCAAAAATAGCAGCAATTACCTTGCTATTTTCACTATTGCGGGTAATATTGTTAGTAGACATAGACTAACATTAAGCCTTATAGAGGCTTTGTCAACGCTTGCAAAATAACAACGTGATTATGATTTCTTAATTAAAATTTACTACAGTATAGATTTTATTACGTAGTTGATCTTAAGCCACTTTCTCGATGGTGTAGGTCTGCTTGCCGGCAGGAGTCTCGAAGGTGAATACGTCGCCCTTCTTCTTGCCCATAAGGGCAGCGCCTAGGGGAGAGATGTGCGAAAGCTTTTTTACCCGCATATCCGCCTCCTCGCCGCCAACGATAGTGTATTCATGCACTTCGGTGTCGCCTTCTTTCTTGATAGATACTTTAGAATTAAAGCCAACTTCGTTTTTCTTCTTGCCGTCGGTGAGGATTTTTGTGTACTTCACAAGTTCTTCGAGTTTCTTGATGCGCTCCTCGGTTGCCGCCTGTAAGTCCCGTGCTTCTTGGTATTCGGCGTTCTCGGAAAGGTCGCCGAGCGAGCGGGCATATTCGAGATTCTTGGCTATCTCGGTGCGGCGCACGGTCTTCAAGTTCTCGAGTTCTTTTACCATCTCGTCGAACTTTTCCTGCGAAACAACAGTCTCTTGGGCGCTGGTCATAGGGTGTTGGGCATTGTACGTGCCCCGCACTAAGTTGCAAGCCGCTATCGCAAGCGTGGCCGGAGTTATCGTACCGTCACATACGGCGATTGTTCGGCGTAGAGAGATTCAAAGAGATTGCGCATGACATTCACGGCCTGTTCGCCGGTACCCTGCGGCCCGCGCTCAAGCACGACCGCGAATGCGTACTGCGGATGCTCATACGGGAAGAATCCAATCACCCACGAATTGTCGTATTGGTTGCGCGTACCGGTCTGCGCCGTGCCGGTCTTTGCCGCAACGCGCACATAGGGAAGATTAATTTCCCTTGCGAGCGCGCTCGTGACCGTCTCACGCATACCTTCGCGCACGACGGCGAACGCTGCGGCATCAACCGGCACTTGTACATATGCCGGAACCTTGTTTGCAAGCAAAGTCGGCGTGAGGAGCTTCCCGCCGTTCGCCACCGCGGCGGTCGCGCGCGCCATTTGTATTGGCGTCACCTGCACCGCATACTGCCCAATTGCGGTGAAGTATGTGTCGCCGAGGTACCACGGTTCGCCAAAGGTTGCCTGCTTCCATTCGGGCGTCGGGATGAGCCCGCCCACCTCCCCGGGGAGGTCAATGTTCGTGGTGCTCCCGAGGCCGAACTGCCGATACCAGTAGCCGAGCCGGTCGATGCCGAGGCCCTTTTGGGAGCCGAAACCGCCGCCGACCGTATAAAAGAAAATGTCCGAGGACCAGGCAATCGCTTTTTTCACATCGACCGCGCCAAGCGCGCGCCAGCCTTTGTAGATAAATTCCTTGCCTGGATGATACGGGTCCGGGATTGAGAGGAAGCCGCGGTCGTCGATGACAGTGCGCGGCGTAATGAGCCCATCGGTGAGCGCGCCCGAGGCGATGAGCGGCTTCACGATGGAGCCGGGCGCATACGCGCCTTGCACGGCATGGTCGAGGAAGGAGCGGCCAATGTTTGTGTTGTACTCGTCAATGGCGCTTGACGGCCCGCCGCTCGCCATAACGTTTGAATCATAGCTTGGGTACGAGACGAGCGCGCGTACGCCGCCGGAGCGTACGTCCATAATGGCGCCCGCGCCGGCGATGAAGTGTTGGCTCTGTATAATGCCGGCAATTGCGCGCGCGAAAAATTTCTGGAGATTCGCGTCAATCGACAGTTGTATCTTCATCCCTTCCCTCGGCGGCACGATGCTCCCTTCGGAGCGGACGCGGCCGAGCGCGTCGGTCTCGACAAGCAACTTCCCGTTTTCTCCCGCGAGGACTGCGTCATACTCGGCTTCAATGCCGGCAATGCCGGTCACGCTCGTGTCGTAATACACCCCACTCGCGTCTTTCTTAGGGTACGAGACATAGCCTATGACGTGGCTTAAAGAGGGATACGGATAGTTGCGCGCGAGGCTGACTTGGCCGGGCGGACCGTCTTCTCTTTCGACATTTTCGGCGAGCACGACGCCGTGCATATCGGTAATGAGGCCGCGCGGAGCAAAAAGTGTCGTAACGGTAAGGCTGTTGTGCGCGCTCTCCCGGGCGAATGCCGCGCCATTGGTTATTTCAAGGCTCCACGCGCGAGCGGTGAGGATGAGGAAGAGGAGCGCGAGTACCGCGAAGAGCGAGAAGAAGGTTCCCTGCGAAAGCGGTTTTTCAAGCCGCCCCTCGAAGCGGGCGCGGTCGAAGGCGGGCGCGTTCGACGCGTCGAGGAATATCTCGTCGGGGGCGATTTCCAAGTTCTGTCGCCGCTTGCGCCGCCACATCATCTCCCGATGATACCTGCTCCGAAGGAAATTATCTAACGGGGCTCGCTCGGAACCGGCTGCGCACGAAAAGCGCGATAATCGTTGCGGCGGCGCCATAAAGCGTATACAGCGGCAGTATGCCATCAGACGGCGCGTAATAGAGCGTGTCGGCAAACAAGCCGACGGCAAGCGGCACAAAGGGCTCGGTAATTGAAGCGGCGAGCGCAAGGAGAACGGTGAATGGCCACGGGAAGAATATGGCAGAAACGAAACTAAAAAGAGTGAGGAACCCGCGCATCATGGCAGTGTTGAAGTCGTTTGCGGAAGCATATTGAGCGCTTCGCCCGTATCGCGCACGACGACCCACGCGATGGAAAACAGGTTAAGCGCGGGCGCGATGCGAAGGGTGACTGAAGTGGATGACGGGTCGCTCTCGACGCGCGCGACCGTGCCGAGCGGAAGCATCCCGGGACCGGGAGCAAATACGGTGTCGCCGACCGCAATGTTTGCAGAGCGCGCAAGAGACGCCTGCATCACTCCTGCGCCAGAACCCGTGATGACAAGCGGTACGGCCGCATGCCCGACCCAGCCGGCAGTGGTTACGCCCGGAGACGAAAAGAGCGTAGCACGCGAGAAGTCAGCGAGAACCGAAGAGATTCTGCCGACGGGCACGCCGCCCGCGCCGAACACCTCCATACCTATTGCGATGCCAGCGCGCGCGCCAGCGGCGAGGACAAGCGTGTCATATGGGCTCTCGGGCGGACGCGCGACAACGCCGGCGGTTATGCCTTGACCTCCTCCGAGCCCGGAAAGGGCGTTTGCCTTCCGAAGCAAGGATTGATTCTCGAGCGTGAGCGCGGCGTTCTCCTTTGACAATTTTTCATTTTCCAAAGCGAGCCGCGCCGTGTCGCCAAAACTGGAGAAGAATAGATGGCTCCGAGTTGCGAGCGCGTCGGCACTTTGGAATATCGGTGAAAATATGTACCAAAAGAAATTCGGCGCGAGAAGCCGTACCAGAAGCACAAGGACGGCGCCTATAAGCGCGTACGCGCCCCACGAAAAGTCCGCGGGCGAGAGGAGCGCATTACGCCTCGCTGAGAATATCTTCTTCATCGATAAAGAAATCTGCATGCGGTTCGGGGTCCTCGGTCACGATGCCTGCGCCCCGCACCACGGCCGAAAGCGGGTCCGGCGCGACTCGAACCGGCACCCCTAGCATTTTTGCAAGTACGTGCGGCAACCCGCGCAAAAGCGCCCCCCCGCCAAAAACCGTAACGCCCCGCTCGAGAACATCAGAGAGAAGCTCTGGCGGCGTCGCTTCGATGACTTCTTTCATCGTATCCATCAAGGCGTCAAGAGAGGGCGCGATTGCCTCGCGAATATGCGCATCGGTAAGAACTATCTCGCGCGGCAGACCGGTCGCAAAATCGCGGCCGCGCACGCTTCGCGAAAGCGCCTCGCTAAGCGGCACTACGGCGCCAATGGCTATCTTGACATCTTCGGCCGTGCGCTCGCCGATGCCGAGCTTAAACTCGCTTCGCACGAAATCAATGATATTTTCATTGAAACGGTCGCCGGCAATATGCGAACTTTTGGCGGCAACGACGCCTTTGAGCGCGATAACTGCGATATCGGTCGTGCCGCCGCCGATATCGAGTACCATCGTGCCGACCGCCTCGGCGACCGGCAATTTCGCGCCGATAGCGCCCGCGACGGTCTCTTCGAGGATAATCGCCTCCCGCGCTCCCGCGTTCTTCGCCGCGTCGCGTACCGCGCGGCTCTGGACATTTGTTACGCCAGTAGGTACGCCAATAACGACGCGGGGGCCAAAGAACCGTACGCGGCCGTCCTGCGCCTTGCTGATGAGGTACGTGAGCAATTCTTCGGTTACTTCAAAATCGGAGATGACGCCGTGGGAAAGCGGGCGCACGACGCGGATATGCGTGGGCGTTTTCCCGAGCATCGTCTTCGCCTCCTTCCCTACTGCAACAACCTGGTGCGTCTTGTCATTGACCGCCACGACCGAAGGCTCGTTAATGACCACGCCCTTGCCGCGCACATACACGAGCGTGTTTGTGGTCCCGAGGTCAATCGCAACGTCATTGCTGAAAAGGAGATTTTTTGGAAAACGAGACATGATGGATAGGCACTAGGCACTAGGCACTAGCAATGACATAAGCTCCTCGCGAGATTTCTTCTTGACCTCGCCGGTCGCTCGGTTCACGGCTTCAAACTGCCCAGTCGTGGCGGCATCTTTACCGACCACGATGCGCTTCGGTACGCCGATAAGGTCGCTGTCGGCAAACTTCTCTCCGGCGCGTAGGTCGCGGTCGTCGTAGAGGACCTCGATTCCCTTCTCGACGAGCTCTTTGTAGAGGGCGTCCGCTGTTTTAGAAATCTCATCTCCCGGCCTCCCAAGGGATACGAGGTGTATAGCAAAGGGCGCTACGCTCTCCGGCCAGACCAGCCCTTTGTTATCAGCGAATATTTCTACGATGACACCCATAAGCCGCGTTGGACCGATGCCGTAGCTCCCCATGACAACGGGTTTTTTAGCTCCAGTTTCATCTGTATACAAAAGGCCAAGCGGTTCGGAAAAACGCGTGCCGAGATTGAAGATATTGCCCACTTCTATCGCCTTCTTCTCGACGAGCTTTCTCCTCTTGAGCCCGAGCTTCGCAAGCGCCTCGTCAGTACAGATGTCCTTATTGACGGCGATGCGCTTGTCTTCATCTATGTAAATAGTGTCCTCCCCCGCTTCGGAAACCGTCTGGAATTCCTCCGAAAATTCGCTGAAGATGCCGCCCGATGCGAAAGTAACGTATGTCTGGTCGCCAATGCCCATTCGCTTGAACACTTTCTTGTACGCTTCGCGCGCTTTGTTATAAAATTCTTTGTGTTCCGCTTCGTTTTTTGAGAGGGAATATAAGTCTTTCATCAGGAATTCCTTTCCGCGCATGATGCCCGACTTGGCACGGAGCTCATTGCGGAACTTATTTTGGAACTGATACGCACAAACCGGCAAATCGCGATACGAAGAAATGTGTTCCGTCATAATGCGCGTCAAGGGCTCTTCGTGCGTGATGCCGAGCCCCGTTTCGCCGCCAGTCTTGAAAGAAGTCTTGAACCAGTTATCAACCTTGTCGTCGTCCCAACGGTCGGTGCGGCTCCAGAGCTCTTTGTCTTGAAGCGCGGTGAGCACGAGTTCCTGCCCGCCAATGGCGTCCATCTCTTCGCGAATTATTTGCACAATATTATTGAGCGTCCGCAAGCCAAGCGGCAGGTAGGAGTAGACACCCGCCATTTCCTTATGAATATACCCCGCGCGCACCAGGAGCTGAGCGTTCTTCGCGACCTCGTCGCTCGGCGCCTCCCTCCGCGTTTTAGTAAAAAGAGTACTCTGCCGCATAGGGATATAGTATATGCCTCGCACGCACCAAGCGCAAAAGTAGACCTAGCCAACGATTTTGAAGATATCGTGGGCGGTGACGACGAGCATGAGGAGAATGAGAAAAGCGAAGCCGGCGGCATTCATTGCCCGTGCGACAACCGCTTTGATCGGGCGGCGAGTGACGCTCTCAATAAGTACGAAGAGGAGCCTGCCGCCGTCGAGCGCAGGGACGGGGATAAGGTTGATAAGCGCGAGATTAATAGAGATAATTGCCATAATCGAGAGGAGGTTGCCGAGCCCTTGGAGCGAAGCGTCGCCGACGACGCCCGCGATGCCGACCGGTCCCGCGACTTGCGAGAGGTCGGCCGAGAGCGTGAGGACGCCAAGGAAGAAGTGGAAGAGGCCGACCGCGGTGAGCTTCGTCACCTCCCAGGTAAGGTGAGCTCCCTCCATGACTGCGGCAATGGGCGAGAGCGAGACAACGCCGATGGTGGCGACTTCAACCCCGAGCGCGTAGCGCGAGGGGTCGGCAGCCGCGACCAGCGTGTCGGGCGTCGCGGCGATGGTCCGCATTTCTCCGCTGCGCTTCACCGTAAGCGTGATTGTTTCCCCGTTGCTTGCAGCGATAAATGCAGAAAAGCTTTGTGGGTCTACGGAACGCCACTCCCCCATTGAATCTTTCGCGCTTATGAAGGAGTCGCCCGGGAGGAGCCCCGCGCGCTCTGCGGGCGAGCTCGGGAGCACTCTTGCCACCGCCAGCTCGGCATTGCGCGCGTTCATTGCCTCGCTCTCCGAGAGCGCCCGCGGGGTGCCAGCGACAAGGGCACTAGTGACAAGCACATACGCGAAGAGGAAATTCATCGCGACGCCGGCGACAAGCACGATCGCCTGCAAAAGGCGATTTTTGTCCGAAAACGCTCGCCCAGCACCAACACCTTCCGAGGTTTTGGTGCTCGGGTCTTCTCCATAAATCTTCACGAAGCCGCCGAAGGGCAGCCAGTTGAGCGTGTAGAGCGTCTCCCCTTTTTTCGTGATGACGAGCGCGCGCGGCGGGTAACCGAGCCCGAACTCGTCCACGCGCATTCCAGCCATCTTCGCCGCGACAAAATGTCCGAACTCGTGCACGACTATGAGTGCGACGATAACGACGATAAAAATCAAAATACTCATTATTGGGCGATTTCTGTTTCCTTTTTCTCCAGCGCTTTGAGGAGCGCGTCGTTGCCGGCGTCGATGAGCTTTTGGAGTTCGACTTTCAGGCGCTTTACCTCGTCTTCTCCCATCCCGCCCGCCTCCTCCGCGGCTTCGAGCGCTTTCAAGGCGTCGGTGCGGTGCGAGCGGAGCGTTACCTTCGCCTGTTCGGCCTTATCGCCCGCGAGCTTCGAGAGCTGTTCGCGCCTCTCACTCGTGAGAGTGGGGAAAGAAATTCGCAGTCCTTGGTCATCGGCCGAGACGCCGACTCCGAGGTCTTCTTCGGTAATGCCTTTCTCGATTGCTTTCGTGAGCGATTTGTCCCAGGGGATGATGCGAAGCGTACGCGCGTCTTCTACCGAGACGCTTCCGAGTTCTCGAAGCGGGGTGCGCGCCCCGTACGCCTCGGGCTTCACCGAGTCGAGCAGGGTCGGCGTTGCGCGCCCCGTGCGCACGCTCGAGAGCTCGCGCGCAAGCCATTCTTCAGTCTCTCGTATCTTCGCTTTAAGCGGCGAAAAATCGTGCGCCATTTGTCTTAGATTATATCAAAGTTTCGGCGTGACGAGCGAGAGGTGCTCAAGAATCGTCTTCACGGGCGCACTGCGGTCGTGGAGATATCCCCGCAATAAGGAAATATCCGCGAGAGTTGCCGCGTGCTTTTCGAGGCCCTGGCGGAGAAGTGTCGCTTCAATGCCGTTGACGACAGCTACTGCCTCATCTCGAAGCTCCCGCCGCTCCTCCTCGTCACGCCCGCTCGTGAGCCGTTTGATAAGCGCGCTCCGCTTCTCCTTGCTTGCGGCAAGAAATTGCTCCGCGGCATCCGCAATTTCTTGCCGTCCCGAGCGGAGTCGAGGGACTGTCTCCAAAATTTGGACGCGGGAACGAAGCGTTGGAAGCAGGGAACCCAAGGCTGGAAGCACGAGGAACAAATAGGTCCCACGCGGCGGCTCTTCAAATAATTTCAGAAGCGTGTTCTGCGCCTCGTGATAAACGCGGGCCGCCGCAATGATAATCACTTTATGCGCGCCGACAAACGGCGCCCCTGCGGCAATTT
>CAZPXA010000004.1:0-29160 GCA_964590695.1 uncultured Candidatus Saccharibacteria bacterium | reverse complement strand
TCCGCGACCTCATCAAGAAGCTCCCGAAGCGCCGCGGCCACGGCAAGAATCGCGCGCGCACGGTCATCGCGAACCGTATTGCAACTTCTGTAGTCAACATCACGGCGCTCGAAGCGGTCTATAAAACGGGCGAGACGGTCTCACCTGCAACGCTTCTTACGAAGGGGCTCGTGCGCAGGATGAAGGGGCGCGTTCCGGGCGTGAAAATCCTCGGCACCGGTACACTCGCTAAAGCGCTCGCCATAAGCGGATGCGCGCTCTCTGCCTCTGCGCGCGCCGCCATCAATAAAGCCGGCGGCACCATCAGCGGTGAGCACGGTCGAACCATTTATGCTCAATCCCTTCATACACAAGCTCAAACTCGCATTCGGCGCCTCCGAGATTCGTTCCCGCATTTTCTTCCTTATAACTGCACTCGCGCTTTTCCGCTTCCTCGCGGCGGTCCCCATCCCGGGCGTTGATAAAAACGCGCTCGCGGCTTTCTTCGCGAACAACCAATTCTTCGGTCTCCTCAACATCTTTTCCGGCGGCGGGCTCTCCTCCCTCTCCATCGTGATGCTCGGGGTCGGCCCCTACATCACCGCCTCCATCATCATGCAGCTCGGCACCATCATCTTCCCGCAGGTGAAGCAGGCGTATTTTGAAGAAGGCGAGGCGGGGCGGGCGAAGTTTATCGGGTGGAGCCGCATCCTTACCATCCCGATAGCGATTCTGCAGGCCGTCGGCTTCCTCTTCCTGCTTCAGGGCCAGGGTGTTATCGCACAGCTCGGTACCGTGGCACTTATCGCGAACATCGCGCTTATCGCCTCTGGCTCTCTGCTCCTTATGTGGCTCGGCGAACTCGTGACCGAGTTTGGCATTGGCAATGGCGTCTCGCTCGTCATTCTTGCGGGCATTCTCGCGAGCGTGCCGACGAGTCTCTCGCAGACCTTGTTTGCCGCCACCGCGGCTAACATTCCGAGCTATCTAGGGTTCACTCTCCTTGGACTTGCGATGATCTACGCAGTGGTGGTGGTCTCCGATGCCGAGCGCTCGATACCGATTGCGTATGCGCGCGCGGTGCGCGGCGCGATGATGTCGCAGGGCGCGGCGACGTATCTCCCGATACGCCTCTTGCAAGCGGGCGTGATTCCGATTATCTTCGCGCTCTCGCTCCTTCTCTTGCCGCAGATGGCGCTCTCAATGCTCGGCGCACTGCATATTTCATTCGCTTCAAGCGCGGCGCTCTGGTATACCGCTTTCCTCTCGAATCCGTGGCAGTACGGAGCCGTCTATTTCTTGCTCGTAGTGCTCTTCACCTATTTCTATACCGCTGTCACCTTCGAGCCGCACCGTGTCGCGGAGAATCTGCAAAAGTCGGGCGCCTTCGTCCCTGGCGTGCGCCCGGGCCGCGAGACCGAAGAATACATCGGCAAGGTGGTCAATCGCGTCACGCTCCCGGGCGCCACCTTCCTCGGCCTCATCGCGGTCGCGCCGTCAATCATCCAAGGGCTCACGGGCGTCACCACGCTTGTCCTTGGCGGCACTGCGCTCCTTATCGCGGTGCAAGTGGCTTTGGACCTCGCCCACAAAATCGACGCCCAAGTCTCGCTTCGCGAGTACTAAGAAACGAAAACGATTTTTGTCGGGTCAACGACGAACTCATTCCCGTCGCTCCGGTCAGTATCAAAAGCGAAGGCTTTTTTAAGAGATTCAAAACATACAGAAGGACTATCGCTAATTGATTTCGCAATGCTACTCAAGAACAGAGAAAGTTTTTCCTCGAAGACGAGTTCGTTCTTAAAGGGCTCACAATCGAAGCTTGTTTTCATAGAATTATTCTTGCCATACCCCAATTTTTGAAGTTCCTCACACATTTCCTCAAGGAATCCATAATCTATGAGAAGATTAACGTACATAGGTGCGTCTTGTCTTAATCCCCCGAAGATGCTCCCAAGGAAATTTTCTCCTATAGAATCTTTTCCGTTTTCTCGCAGATAGGAAACGGTGTCACTAACTGCTTTTCTAATTAAGAACCTCTTGTCTCTCAAGATTTTCTCAAATTGTACGTCAATAGCGAATCTTGTTTTAACAGCAAGCTTCAAAGCACGGAAGAGATATAGTGGATTTTCTGCTATCTGTTCAATTTGCCCGTTAATCGGGCGAATAATTCCATTCTTAAAATCCTCGATGGATCCCTTATAGAGTTCTCGGACCGTGCCGGACTTCAAATCAATAAAAATCGCACATATCTTTGAATCAATACGAACTCCCTCAAAATCACCCGAGACAGTTACATCAATAAGAGTTCTCTTTTCCGCCGGTGCGTATACTCGATAAGCCACTCCTCCAGGGAAACTAAATTCCTGCACAATAGACGTGTATCTTTTCAGAACATCTAAAATCATTTTCCGCAAACTTCGGTCTCGTTCTTCATAAATCACCCTGAGATCGAGATCCTTCCACTGGTTTCCCAGAGAAAGATCTACCACTATTCCGCCAAACGCATAAACATGGACCCCCGGCATCTTCAGTAGAGCTTTAAGAAATGTTGTATCATATGCCTTCGTAATTTCAGTCCAAACAGTATCGAATGATACGAGATGTGCCATATCTCGTGCCGCGGTATTACGGCTGTTCATATGAGTCTATAATAAACTTGACGACTTCATTAGGATTCATTGATTTGGCGCCACCAAACGCAATGTAACTGTTTCGATCTCCATATCCCGTACCCCCGCCCCAACTCACCGCACTAGCGAATTTCTCTTTTAACGCTTTACAAACGTCGCCACGACCAAAGTAATACACGTCACGAACTGCGGCGCCATTATTACATACAACGACATAGTTTTGTTTCCCCATTTTTTGAAATAAACGGTCTGTCGCTGGCGACGGCTTACCGCCATTCAGTGTGACGATCGTTAAATCATCCGGCCCATGTTCAGCATGTTCAACAGCTGTTTTAGCCTCGCTTTCCATTTCGGGAGTCACCCCCTGCATTTGTCGATCTTTGGCGCGGATAAGCTCTATCAGTTTTACTTTCAGTTTTTCGAACTTTTCTTCGCCATAGCGCTCAACCAATTGCGAACGATATTCCTCCATTTTTGCCTGCATACCGGGAATGTAGGCAGAATCATTAGCCGCGACCATCTCGTCGACCAATTTCATCGGCTTGCCCATTCGGTTCATTACTTGCGCAATGGAGGCAGGCCGTCCCGATTTCTCATTATGATGATCGATATCAACAACTCCTTCAATCTTGTCAGCCCCGCCGAGCTCGACGGCCACGGGAGTATTTCCTTCTTCTAAAATCTTCTGAACTTCGTCATTATAGTCATCTATTTTTTTTTTTTATTCCAGATTTCTCGTGACAAATTCTTTACCGGCACGCCGCAATCTCTTTTCTATCTGATACATTTCCAAATCTTTGCCTCCCAGAAGAAATACATCCTTTTTCTCACCAGATTTCGGTTTATGTTCCGTCATATAGTGCAATACTACTCTTCCATCAAGAGGAATGCTAGAGTGCGCAGATGGATACACGAACGGTATTTTTTATAGGCAAGCCCGGATGCGGGAAGGGCGACCAGGCGAAACTCCTCTCTGCGACAACGGGTTGGCCGGTCTTCTCGTCGGGAGGCCTCTTCCGCGCCATAGCCAAAGAGGATTCGCCGGTGGGGAGGAAGGTGAAGGAGGAGAACTACGCCGGCATTCTCCAGCCGCATTGGTTCGCCATGTATCTTTTTCTGAAAACGCTCTTTTCGATTCCCGAAGGGTCGGGAGCCATCTTCGACGGGTTCAGCCGCAAGATACCCGAAGCGGAGTTGGTTATTGATGCGATGCGCTGGTTGAATCGGCCGTTTGTAGTCCTGTACCTGCGTGTGTCCGACGACGAAATCAAGCATCGCATCGCGCTACGAAAGGAGGCAGAAGGGCGCGCCGACGATACGTTCGTCGATAAGCGCCTGGAGGAATATCGCACTCATACCGAACCGTGCATACAGAAATTTCGCGAAACGGGGAACCTTATCGAGGTGGATGGCGAACGGAGCCGCGAAGCGATCGCCGAGGATATTCGCGCGAAACTCGGCATTAAATGATAATCACCGCCGACACCGAGCGGATAAATCTCATTGAGGGAGGGAAGCGCCTTGCGCGCGTGCTCACAGCGCTACGCGCAAAAGTCGCGCCGGGCGTCACGGCCGAAGAGCTCGATGGCCTCGCGGAGCGGCTTATCCGCGAGGGAGGCGATTCCCCGGCATTTCTCGGATACACGCCCGAGGGCGCACGTCAACCGTATCCGGCGGCGCTGTGCGTTTCGGTCAACGACGAGGTCGTGCACGGCATACCGAACGAGTCGGTAAAGACTCTGAAAGAGGGCGACATCGTTGGTCTCGACCTCGGCCTCTCGCGCGCGGGCGTTATCGTGGACGCCGCGATAACGGTACCGGTGGGGAAGGTTGACGAAGCATCGGAGAAACTCATGCGCGCGACCGAGCGCGCGCTTGAAGCAGGCATCAAAGCGGCTATCCCCGGGAATCATGTCGGCGATATTTCGCACGCTATTCAGGAGGAAATTGCAGGAGCGGGATTTACAATAGTGAGGGAGTTGGGTGGCCATGGCGTCGGCAACTTCGTACACGAGGAGCCTTTCATTCCCAACTTTGGTCGCGCAGGGGCGGGGGCACTGCTTGAAGAAGGCATGGTACTCGCGCTCGAGCCCATCGCGACCGCCGGCAAAGCCGCGATCACGCTCGCCCCCGACGGCTACACCTACCGCACTAAAGACGGCTCCCGCTCCGCCCACTTCGAGCACACCATCTTGCTAGAGGCGTCCGGAGCGCGTATCATAACCTCATAGCCGTGTGCGGCCCTGCCTGCCAGCAGGATTTATTTTTTACCCATGAAAAAAAATCCAAAAGAGGAACGAACGTTCGTCATGATTAAACCCGACGGCGTGAAGAAAGGTCTCGTCGGCGAAATTATCAAGCGTTTCGAACAGCGCGACCTTAAAATCGTTGCGCTCGAAATGTTCCAGCCGACTCGCTCAGACATTGATAGTCATTACCCGAAGGATATGGTATGGCTCGCGCGTCTTGGCAGTAAAACGCTCGCGACATACGAAAAATATGGCTACGATGCAATGGAGGATTTTGGTACGATTAATCCAGAAAAAATCGGTCCAGAGATCCGTAAGTGGCTCATCGACTACATGATTTCTGCACCGCTTGTGAAAATGGTCGTCGAAGGAACTCATGCGGTAGACATGGTGCGTAAAATTTGCGGGCCGACGCTGCCAAACCTGGCAGACATGGGAACAATCCGCGGTGACTTCTCGGTAGATTCGCCTGCCGTTGCAAACGCGGAAAAACGCGCCGTCGCGAATATCCTTCACGCATCCGAGACTACGGAGGAGGCACGACATGAGATTGAACACTGGTTTGGGAAGCAGAGCGTACATAACTACAAGCGACATGGCGAGTGAGGAAAATCCAGCACATAGCGGGTCGTGGCGTGTTATCCACAAAACTATTTGACACAGGGTGTATAGTTATAGATAGGGGCCGTTCTTAAAAACGCAACTTGCCGTATTTTAGGGGATCCGGAGTCGTCAGTAGCAATGTGAGCGATTATTCGTTCCTGCGCTACTGCGCAGGAACCCCACCTGGCAAGATTAAAGTTGCTTAAGAGAATGGCTCCACGAAAAATCCCGTCGATGAGACGGGATTTTTCGTGCCCTACGAAGCCTTGGCGAAGTAGGGCAGTGTATAGTAGTGGAAATGAGACTTTCATTTTACGGCGGGGCGGGAAAAGTAACAGGCTCCAACTTTTTGCTTTCCGCCGGAGGCGGATCCACCTCCGGCGGAGAGGGGAAGATCCTGGGGGACTGCGGTATCGAGCAAGGCACGGACTTCGTTGCGGAACATAACTATGGGTCATTCCCCTATGACGTGAAAAGCATTGATGCGCTTGTTGTGACACATGCGCATCTCGACCATGTCGGCCGCACCCCAAAACTCGTGAAAGAGGGCTTCCGCGGGAAAATATACATGACGCCGCCGACGCGCGACCTCGCCGTGCTTATTCTCCTCGACTCGGTCAAGATTCTCGCCGAGGAGGCGAAGCGGCTCGGGAAAGCGCCTCTCTACAGCGACCGAGATGTCGAGGAAGCGTTCGCCCTTGTCGAGACGCTCGAGTATCACACAGAAAAAGAAGTAGCGCCCGGAGTTTCGGTCTATTTGCGCAACACGGGTCACATCCTCGGCTCGGCGAGCGTGCGGATTAAGAGCGAAGAAGACGTTGCCGTCGCGCTCACAGGCGATATCGGCAATTCGCCTTCGCCGCTTCTGCCCGACTGGGAGCCGATACCCGATACCGACGCTTTGGTGATGGAGAGCGTCTACGGCGACAGGTTACATCCGAGTCAGCAGACTCGTGTCGAGCTTCTTCGAGACACTCTCGCGAAAGCAATTACAAAAGGCGGCGCGATTCTCATTCCCGCTTTCTCGCTCGAGCGAACCCAGCTCATGCTCTACGAGCTCTCCAATTTCTTCTCGGCGGGCGAACTGCCCAAAATCCCCGTCTTTCTCGACTCGCCGCTTGCCATCCGCGTGACCGAGGTCTACGAGAAGTGGGGGATGACCTACTTTAAGAAAGAGACTGAAGACGAGATGAAAAGGGAAGGGAGTATCTTTAATTTTCCGTTCTTGCAGAAAACACTCTCGCGCGAAGAATCGTCTGAAATAGAGAAAACGCCGAACCCGAAAATCATCATCGCCGGCGCGGGGATGAGCCACGGCGGCCGCATTGCCCACTGGGAGGCGCGCTACCTCCCCGACCCCACGACGACGCTCTTTATCGTCGGATACCAAGCGCCCGGCACGCCCGGACGGCGAATGATGGAAGGTGCTTCGTCGGTACGCATCAACGGTAGTGAAGTGAGAATTAAAGCAAAGATAGAGAAACTCGAGGGATGGTCAGCGCATGCCGACCGCGATGGGCTCTTGAAATTTGCAGAAGCCGCGCTCGCCGGTGGGAGAACCAAAACTATTTTTACTGCCGTCGGCGAGCCCTTTGCCGAGCGCTTCCTCGCCCAGCGCATCCACGACTACCTGGGCGGCACCGCCATCGTCCCCGACTTCGGCCAAACCTGGGAGATTACCAAAGATTCGGTCAAAAGGGTTTGAAAATGTTCTGATGAAATTTGGTTTTACTTTTTAAATTAAAAGAGTAGTATCCATTCTGGACGTCCACCCACCCACACAAAGAGGACACACGCTATGAGCGACGTAGGTTCGGATGCACAAGCATCCATGGAACTCGCACAAGACGCAGCTCTGGAACTTCGGAGGAAGAATCCAAACCACCCACTTCTGAAGTACTGGTTTCTCGCGCCTGAAGACATGGGACCAGACGGGGAGCCGAAAAACCCCACGAAGGAGGCGGCAATCAAGACTGAATTGAAGAACCGGTTCTGGCGTCGGGCACAACCCTGGCGAAAGGCGTCGGGCGCTCTGGTCGTAGCAGTTGTCTACTCCAACTACTGGATGGCCCTCAGGAGGGCCATTAGAAGGAAAGAAGGACGACCTCGAACCTGACGTTCTGGAGAAAAGAAACGGCGCCCTCGAGCGCTGTTTTCTTTTCGACCGATTGGAGTCCTAACCGACTTTTTTGGCGATGCGGGAGAAGATGGCGGGATGGTCAGAGGCGAAGTGAGCGGGGACCTTGCGGTCCGGTTTAATGTGCTATACTCAAAAGATGGAAACTACGGCAAAAAGATTCGTTCCGACGCTCGCGCAAGAAGTCGCGCTTCTGCGCTCCTCGGTCATTGGCCTTATTGGGAAGGACTCTGAAGGCGAATACCGCCCGGAGTTCGTTGCGGACACACTGAAAGCGCTCAATGATGCCACGTTTAATTTCTCAAGCCCACGTGACTTCTTGGCACGTATTCAAAATAAGAAGACGAAACGTTCCTAACCTATGCGTGTTATTGTCGGTTCCCAGTTTGCAAAGGACGCGCGGCGCCTGTCTGAATCTGTTCAGAAGAAGCTCGCGCTCCAGATTAATATATGTGCCCACAATCCGTTTGATATTCGCCTCCACACAAAACCGCTCTCGGGCTCGTTTCAAGGGCTCTTTTCATTCAGAATAGGTCGCGATTATCGCGCGCTCTTCCGTTTCATTGATCCCGCGACCCTTTTTCTTGCTCGCGTTGCGCATCGCAGTGATATCTATCGTTAAACTATTTGATTGACGATGCGGGAGAAGATAGCGGGGTGGTCGGCGGCGAAGGTGGCGAGGACTTTGCGGTCGAGGGCCAAGCCGCTCTTCTTTAGCTTGTTGATGAAAGTGGAATAGGACATAGGCCGGTTCCCTGCCTGCGCAGGCAGGTCGCGGACGGCGGCGTTGAGGCGCACAATCCAGAGCTGGCGGAAGTCGGTCTTCTTGTCGCGGCGGTGAGCGAAGGCGTAGCGGCCCGCGCGCATAAGCGCTTCGTGCGCATAGCGCTCCTTCTTAGAGCGCCCGTGGCGGTAGCCCTTGGCTCGCTTCAGAATATTCTTGCGGCGCTTCTGCGCCATCACGCCTCCTTTAATTCGAGTCATAAGTGATAAGAGGTAAAGAGTAAGTAAGAAAAACTAAGTGCCCGGCAAGAAGCGACGGCGAATGCGCGCCGAAAGATGAATCGCAACCGCGCGGCGCTTCGCAGAGCGCTTTGAGCCGCTCTGCTTCGCATTGAAATGATTCTGTCCCTTCGCGCGTACCATAAGCTTCCCTGTGCGCGTGACGCGAATTCTTTTTGTATACGACTTGTTTGTTTTCATAATTTTTTTGCTTGTTCCTTTTCGCGCTTCGCTTGGGCTACTAGGTCGCGCTCGATAACGCCGGCAAAACCCTTCGGGCTTCGCTCAATCGGCTCGGCGACCTTATAGGCGTAAGAGATGCGCACAAGAAATTTCTCGAGGCGGTTCTTGAGGAATTCCTCCTCCATACCCTTGTAGCGGCCTTTAAGGAAGAGCTCGGCGCGCACGCGGTGTCCCTCGGCGAGCCACTCGGCGGCCTTCTTCGCCTTTAAGTCCATATCGTGCTCGCCGGTGCCGACCTTAATCTGGACCTCCTTGGTCTCTGATATCTTCACTTTGGCTTTCGCCACCTTTTCTTTCTTGCTTCGCTCGTACTCAAATTTACCATAATCTATTATCTTCGCAACGGGCGGGACGGCCGAGGGCGAAATCTCGATGAGGTCGAGCCCCGCCTGCTTAGCGGCCGCGAGCGCCGCGTCGAGCGAGAGCACACCCAAGTTATTTCCATCAGCACTGATAACACGCAACTCTTGCGCGCGTATCTCGTTATTTATCCTTAGTCGTTCGGTAGCCACTGGAAGTGACCTTATCGTAGCATAAAAGGTGAATATGGTACAATGCGCTTATATGACCACGGCACAGCGCAACAAAGAATTAGGAAATCTTATCGAGCAAAAAATTCTCGAGTTTTTCGGCGATCCTGACGAAGGTCTCGAACTCAAGAAATCTTTTATCACCGAACTAAAGAAAAGAATGAAAAGTAAGCAAAAGACCATACCGCTCTCAATGGTGATGAAGAAGTATGGTCTTCGTTGAGTTTCGTCCCCGCGCGTTAGAAGAACTCAAAGAGATTGATCCAGTTATCAGCAAGCGCATTGTCGAGAAGATAATTTGGCTTCAGCAGAACTTCGGCGATCTCATACCCGAGAGATTGCATCACGGATTAAGAGAATTATATAAACTTCGCATCGGCGACTACCGAGCGTTCTATTCCGTTAGTGGTAGTGTCACCATTACTATCGAAGCAGTGAGACATCGCCGGGACGCGTATAAATAAAAAGAAACCGCCGCACCGAGAGCGCGCGATGGGCGGTTTCTCAATGCGGCGTCGTCTCTCTATTGCAAGCTACCTCTCGGCCTCGGCGTTTTGCCTATTGCAAGCAACCAGTCGATTACCTCGGCGATCGGCTTATTGCAGTCTCCGTCGGCGGGGATATGTTTCAAATATAATCCGGTGGGAGACAATAGAGGAGAGAGCACTAGCTCGACACCGCGACGGACGTGCCCCAGGCCTTGGTTCACTTCCAACCCGCCGATGACAAGGTTGACCAACGCGATGACCCGGTCTTCTTCTTCCTTTGAGAAAACCAGAAACTCCGACCCGCCGACATCCGTCGGACCGGTGACATCCAGAATCTGCGTCAACAGCGACGCTTCTGTAAAAGGGCGCAGTTCGCCACAGCCCCTAAGTTCTCGGTATTTTCCGGCACGATGCTTTCCGCCGTATCTATCCAACTGAAAGATCTTCATGACACCTCCGTGTATTGGTTGGTGGTTCGAAATTAGGATAGCACGAGGTGTTTGGAGTGTCAATTTGAAATCTGAGACGGAGAGGAAAGGATGATTTCGGCGCGGCCTTCGTAGGAAACGATTTTGCCGGTGAGGGTGACTGTTTTCCCCTCGTAACGGGAGAGGTCTCCGAATTGAGATGCGTCGTCGGCAAAGATGACGCCGGAGAAGGGACAGGATTTGTAATCTTTGCAAAAGTCAAGAAAGACCGTGCCGCTAGCGGATGTGTACGCTCTCACGAGCATGCCGCGCACGGAGGCGTATTCGCCGATATGTTCGGGCGCACTCGCGTAGTCAATTACTCCTATCGAAACATTCGCGGCCGCTCCCGCGGCCGCGCTGTTGCCTTTGTAGGCATCAAGCAATTTCTTTAGGATATTTTCATAGGCTTGCCGCAGCTTCTCGTCGGTGCCGATTTCAAGAATTTCGTCATTGATGGTCGTCGCAGACTTAGTCCAGTTGTAACTGCCGGTTGCGTACGCCGATTCAGTCACAATTGTTTTGATATGCATAATACCGTTGCCGCTTACATGCTTCTCGGCCACAACTGGAATGCCGGCGGCTTGGAGTTTCGCGACGATGGGCGCGCCATAACTGTTGCCGCCCTGCTCGGAATCTACGATTCCTTTTACATCAACACCGCGTTTTTTCGCTGTGGCAAGAGCATCAGCAATGCTCGGAAGGGTGAACGTATATATCGCGAAATAAATATAGCTCTTTGCGCCGTCGATGAGTGCGATAATCTCTTTGTCGTTCTGCTTCTGGTCTAGACTGTAGATGACGCGCACCGAACCCTTCGGTAGCGCTGATACCGTCTGCGCCGGAATGGCTATCTCTGCCGATTGCCTCCCCGTACCAACCGTATACCCCGCGCCGCCAGCCGCGAGCGCGAGTACCAGCGCCACTCCCGCACGAGTAATTTTTCGGTTCATACGCCGTTAGTGTTATTCGCTCCCGATAGCGCACTTCTCTTTTCCCGATATACGAGGAGATTGTGTCGCCCGATGAAAAACAGGATAAGAAGAAAGATGCCGGCGATTCCCCAGCGCGCGTGGCTGACCCAGCCGGAGGTGAGGCCGCCGAACCAGTAGGAGAGGAGGAAAAGGGTGGTCAGTAACACCAATCCGCCGGCAATCGCCATCGGTATGTAGGTGGAGAGGGGAAGGCGGAAGAAACCGCTCGCGATATAGGTCGTAGAGCGCAATCCGGGGACGAAATGACCCGAGAATACCGTAAACGCATACCGACTCTCGAGCCACGCGCGGAAGGGCGCGGTGAAGTCGTGGTCAATGTAGTGGGCGAGCCGCGGATGGGTGCGCGCGAAAGAGCCGAGGGCGTAGAACAGCGTGTCTCCGAGCGCGATGCCGATATAGAGGGAAATAAACGCGAGAGGAATCGGCACTATGCCGTCGGCCGCGAGTACGCCGACGATAACAGTCGCTACGTCCTCAAGAAAGAGCGCGCAGAGAACGATTGCGAGCGACAAAAGCACGGTACTGTCGACCGTCCCGCCGCTCACATACGAGAGAAATGAGGTCATGGGAATAGCTCCCAGTCTAGCAAATTTTGCTTGCGCAGGAACGACAGAGCGCGTATCCTAGGCAGCATGAAACGGGTCGGGGTTGTCCTTATATTGCTTTTCGCGTTTTTCGGGCTCGCGGATTCCCTCTACCTCGCACAGCACGAAGCGAGCGGCACGCCGCTCCTCTGCAACATTCAGAATTTATCAGGCTGTAATGTCGTCATCGCAAGCCAGTATTCGCGCCTCTTCGGCATATCGCTCGCCGAATACGGCGTCGTATTCTACGGCATCGTCTTTATCCTCGCCGCCCTCGAAATCGTTATATTTAATCGGCTGTTGCGCCGCGCACTTCAGGCGGCTTCGCTCATTGGTATCATCGCCTCGCTCTATTTCACGTTCGTCCAGATATTTTTCATAGGCGCGCTCTGCATCTACTGCCTCGCCTCCGCCCTCACCGCACTTCTCATTTTCATCTGCGCAAGTTTTATTGAACCGATGCGCAAAAATATCAAACAACCTTTGTCCCCGCCCCCGCCGCTTAGGATGCCGCCTTTGGCTTAAGCAGTCTGTATGCGACACATTTTTCTCTTCGCCCTCCTTACCTTCCTCATTGTTCCGGCGAGCGCTCTTGCGGCACGCCTGTCTGCGCAGGCAGGCGGTCCCGCCTCCTTCTCGGCCGCTCGTTCGCTCATCGTCGCGAGTTCTTCTCTCGGAAATGCATACTTAGCGGGCGTGTCGGTTGTGAGCGCTGCCCCTGTAGCAGGGGACCTTTTAGCTATCGGCGGGTCAGTCGTCACTACGGGAGCGGTGCAGGGCGACGAACTTCTTCTGGGGGGTTCGGTGAGCTCGCGTGCCTTGGTTACCGGCGACGTGCGCGCGATAGGGGGCAGAGTGAACATCGAAGAATCGGTTTCCGGCGACCTGGTCGCGCTCGGCCTCTCGGTATATGACGCTGGGCGTACCCTCGGCAGCACCTTTATAATCGCCGCGAATGCGACACTTTCAAGCGGCGCGGCAGGTCCGGTTACCGTTTACGGCAACAACATTGCGCTTGTGGGCAACTTTGCGGGCGACGTTACCATCGTTGCGACCGGCCGTTTGTCGCTTGCGGCGAGCACCACAATTCGCGGCAAACTCTCCTACGAAGCGCCTGAAGCGGCTGCAATCCCGGATTCGGCTACGATACTTAGCGGCATCGAATACACAAGCGTCTCGTATCTGCCCGATGTCGGGACGTCGCGCACACTCGCACTCGTGAGCATCGGGGTCTTTCTCTTTGCCCGCGTTCTCGGAGCGCTCATTCTCGCCGGCCTTTTAGCGGGCCTCTTCCCGAAGCTCGCGGAGGCCGTTGCCTCGCGCGCCTACGAGGTACGCCCCCGCAGTGTCTTATTCACGATGATGCTCGGCTTCGGGATACTTGTCGCCGTGCCGGTCCTGATTATCCTCCTCGCACTCACCTTCGTTGGAATCGGCCTCGCGCTCCTGCTCCTTATCGCGTATGCGCTCCTTGCTTTCCTTGCGTTTCTCTATGCGGGCATTCTTCTCGGTAGCGTGCTTGTGCGCCGCTTCCTGAAGCGCGAAACGGTCTTTTGGCATGATGGAGTCCTCGGCATGCTCGCGCTCTCGCTCATCTCTCTCGTCCCGTATCTCGGCCTCTTTACGGTGCTGTTGTGCACCATATTCGCAGCAGGAGCGCTCCTGCAGATTTTCTTCCGCTTCGCTTTCCCGCACGAGGAGCACACTTCTGAATTGTTATGAGCACCGTTAGAAATCTGATTTCTAACGGGGTGAGCCCGGCGCCTGTCCGCGCGATGCGTGCAAAGAAAATTGTTTCCTATTTGAAAAAAACATATCCGAAACCAAAGAGTGAGCTCGCATACACGACGCCATTCCAATTTGTCGTGGCGGTTATCCTCTCGGCGCAATGCACCGACAAGGTAGTAAATAAGCTCACCGCGGCGCTTTTTAAGAAATATAAAACGGTAAAAGATTTTGCGAACGCGAATTTGGCAACGTTCACGCAAGAAATTTCTTCAGTCACGTTCTTCAGGAATAAAGCGAAGGCCATCATCGCCGCGGCAACAGAGATTCAAGCGCGGTATGCCGGAGGCATACCGCGCACAGAAGCAGAACTTATCGCCCTTTCCGGCATCGGTTATAAGACCGCCCACGTCATCCTCGGCGAGCTCTATGGCCTCTGGGAGGGCATTGCGACTGATACGCATGTAAAGCGTTTCGCCAAGCGGTTTGACCTCACCGAGGCTAGCGACCTCAAAAAAATCTCTAAGGACCTCGAATCGCTTATTCCCAAAAAAGACTGGAAATACGTGAATAACGGCCTCGTGCTCTACGGCCGCTATATCTGCCCGGCCCGCCCGCACGACTGCGCCGCCCACCCTCTCACCGCCCTTTGGCCGCCCGCGGCTCTCCGCTGGCCCAAAGCGAAGTAGTAGAATAGGGGAATGAGGTCAACCGTTACCCTGCGGGTGAATGCGCTTCCGAAGGCGGTAGCGCAGTTTCGTAAAGTGGTGTGGATGTACCACAAAAAGCACGGTCGGCACAACCTCCCCTGGAGAAAAACAAAAGACCCGTATCGTATTCTTGTCTCGGAGATGATGCTCCAACAGACACAAGTAGAGAGAGTGATTCCGTTCTATAAAAAGTTCATCAAAAAATTTCCGACAGCCAAGCGTCTCGCTTCCAGTTCTCTAACCCCCGTCCTTCAGGCGTGGCAGGGCCTCGGCTACAATCGCCGCGCGAAGATGCTCCACGTAGCCGCGAAGGAGCTTGCCGCGACAAGAGCCGACCCCATTGCAAAGCTCGAGGCGCTGCCGGGCGTCGGGCCGTATACGGCGCTTGCCGTTGCGGCTTTCGCCTACAATGAAAATGTCATTTTCGTAGAGACTAATATACGCACGGCCGTCATCCACCACTTCTTTCCCGAGAGGAAAGGAGTACAAGACAATGAGATTGAAGAAATCCTCCAGGAAGCGTTGCCCAAGGGTAGAGCGCGCGAGTGGTACGGCGCGCTCATGGATTATGGGGCATCGCTGAAGCGCTCGGGCATCTCGCACAACGCGCAAAGCCGGCAGTACGCGAAGCAGTCGAAGTTTGCCGGCTCGCTCCGCGAAGCGCGAGGCGCAATTCTGCGCGCGCTTGTTCTCGGAGCCGCTTCCCCGACGCACCTTATAAATCTGCTCGGCGATTCGCGCCGCGCCCAGATGCGCGCGGCGCTTCGGGCGCTCTGGAAAGAACAATTGGTAGAAAAGGACAACGAGAACTATATGCTTGCGCGCTAGCGGAAATCCCTGATGAAGAGTGTGGTGAGCGTGCCGGCTATGGCAATGAACCCGCCGGTGAGCAGAAAGAGGGCCGTATAACCGCCATATATAAGGATGACGCTGCCAACTACCGGCCCAATAATGTAAGAAAGGGGCCAGGCGCCGCGGAAAACGCTGACTGAATTGATATCGCGCTTCGAGATGCGGCGGAAGAAGTGCGCCTCTACCATTGCTTCGACGAGCGCCGAGCCTATGCGCGAAATGATAAGGGCGATGAGGATGACGATAAGGGATGTCGTTGGCGTAAAGAACGCGAGCGTCGCGGTCGCCCCTCCGGCGATTAGATATCCGGCGAGCATAAGCTCTTTGTCTCCAAGGAAGCGGTCCGCGACCCATCCGGCAGGGTATTCGACAACCACGTAGGGTATGAGCATGACCGCAAACAGCCAGCCGAGGTCTGACCACGAGATGCCGAGCACCCCGTGGAGGTAGATTGGAGTGTAGAGGGGCATCCAGACATAGAAAAGATAGAGGAGAAGATTCCCGAACGTGACTGCCGCGAGATCGCGGTTGCGCAGGATGGAGATGAATGTGTCTTGCATATGGATAAACCTCGGTGCCGGGCCTTTAGGGAGACTCTTTGTCGCGAACAGGACGACGATGGGGACGAGCATCGCAGCGGCGGCGATAAAAACGCGGCCGTAGGAATCGGACTGCGCAAGAAGCGCCCCGAGAAGGAGCGGCGCCGCGAGCGCCGCGACGCTCCACGCAGTGCGGAAGAGGGCTCGCACGCGGCCGGTCGTACTCATATCGGCGACGGTCGCTTCGAGGAGCAGGTCGAATTGGTAGGAGAGGAAGGGTTGCATTACTATCGTGACGGACATAAGCAGGACGCTCGCAAGGGCGCCCGGCATAGCCGCGAGCGCCAAGAGGACTATCATTTCAACAAACGCGAGCACGAGGGCTATATATTGCGCCCCGTAACGCTCGACAATTTTGGGCAAGAACAGGAATAATATAATCGCGCCAAGAGCGCTTAGGGCAACCACAAAGCCGGCCGAAGAGGTCGGCATGAAGAGGGAAAGGTAGGGAAGCAGGATGATGGTGACGAGAGCGGAGAATAGGGAAAAAAAGAAATTCCCGACCGACAAAATAATCCGCGGGTGCATTGCTCCCGAGCATACCACACAAGAAACACAGACAGGAGACAAAAACGATGTGCTAACTATAGTATGTAGAACCAAAGTTAGCAAGTACGTATACTACACCCACCGCTATGAAACGAGAGGTTCTAGTCAAATTTGGTCGAAAAGTTCGTGAAGAACGGACTAAGTTGGATTTATCACAGGAAGAACTAGCGAGACATGCGGGAGTTCACCGGACTTATATCGGTATGATTGAGCGAGCCGAGAAAAATATCACGCTCGAGAATATTCAGAAAATTTGCAAAGCTCTTAATCTGAGAATTAAAGATTTTTTTGTCGATTTTTAATACTATGATAAAAAGTTGGAAAGAAAAAGTTAAAGATTACTGTGAAAAGTACAATATTCCTGTTTTGTATCTGGCTGAAACTTTATATGAACCAAAGGTTGTTCCGATGATTAGAGGCAAAGCTTTTGAATTTTCGGTAATGATGGCTCTGCAAAAAATTCTACCGAAGGATAAATGGCAAGTTGATAAGCCAATGATGAACGCACAAATTGGTTTTCACGATATTGATGTGCGGGTACTTCATAAGTCGACGGGGAAAATTGTGAGGGTAGAATGCAAGCTTGCCAAAAAGGGCGGGTATAGACTATTTACTGATGGACACAGTGAGATACGGGTGAAATGTATGCGAAGTCGTACACTCGGTCCGGCTAAAGTAAAAGAATTAGCTCCAAAATTTGGTATTTCGGAAAAGGTTTTGGCGACCCACAACGATCAGTATTTATCTGCTGATTTCGATATTGTTATATCATCAATCGGCAACGCATTTTATACAACCGACAAGAAAACAGGATATTTTGAATGGGACCCGCCACGAGAGGGGAGGGATTTTTTGCGTAAAATAGGAGCCACTGGAAAAGATAGCTTACAGGATTTTGCTTTTGAATCTCTATATGTTGCAAAAACTTTAAATCTGAAAATAGGCAATAATGGTGTTATTTGCACCCGTGCTAAATGCAAGAATAAAAAAGCTTGCGGTTTTATTCCGAATTATCCAGTTATCAGTTTTGATAAAAAGACGAGCAAGCCAACGAATGGGTGGGTATCTATTGAAAATTCTCTAAGCCTCTTTGAGGACTTTGTAAAAAACTGATTGGTAGTCAAACAATGGTGTTTGTTTTTCAGAGTTGTAATTAACAATAAATAACTCATGCCCCTTATAACGAGCACCTTTTCTGTCGGTACCATTTTTCTGATCGTCAGTACGATTGATTGTGTAATTCCATTGTTTTTCGTGCATAGCATGCGCCCAATCATATAGTTCTCGTACTTCTTTGCTATCATCATAAGTAAGTAGAAATTTAAATTTGTTCGCATTCTTCTTAAGAATTTTACTCAAACGGAAGTGGTCATCTTTTTTGAAAGAGTAAGTATAAAACTTTTCCTGATCCGCGTTAAAATATGGAGGGTCAATAAATAGAAAAGAATCATTTGGTGCTTCTTCTATAACCTTTTCAAAATCAAATGAAGTCAATTTAACTCCTTGTAATTTTGCTGATGTTCTTAAAATGTTTCTCGGCCAATTTTCCGGTCGCATACTATATTTATCACCGTATCCCCAATAGCAATTCTGCATATTCATAATTCCCGAATAAGAAGTACGATTTACATAAAACCATCGAGTAGCACGCTCCAGTTTCGTTTTGGGTTTGTATTCATTTTTGTAATATGCGTGTCTTTCTTTTGTAGCTCGTTCCCCTTGCAACCTCTCAATCAATTCACCAGGATAATCACGAATAACTATTAAGCAATTTATAAGGTCTTTGTCAATGTCATTGAGCCAATTTTTATTCGCCTTGTTTTTTGCAAAGAAAATTGAAGCACCTCCAGCAAACGGTTCAATGTAGTAACTATGCTGAGGAATATGCTCAATGATAAGTTTACGGGCATAGAATTTTCCTCCAGCGTATCGAAATGGTGAGTTAATTTCCTGTTTCATATTCATCGCTAACTCTAGTATACCAAGTCTTCCTGCTATGTTTATATGGTAACACAACCCCCGCGGCGCGAAGCGCCGCGGGGGTTACTCTTCCGATTTCTAGCCTCTGGTCTCCAGTTTCCAGTGTTACATCCCAATCAATACGGGAATCACCATCGGGGCTTTGTTGGTGCGCGCAAAGAGGAATCCCGCCATCACGTCGGTGAGGTTGTTCTTTACGTAGTCAAGGTCAATGGGGTTCATATTGCGCGTCGAGTCTTCTATCGTTTTCTTGATAAGGATGCGCGCTTCGTTCAGAAGATTTTGCGATTCGCGCAGATAGATGAAGCCGCGGCTGATGATATCAGGGGACTTGCGCAGTTTGCCGGCCTTAAGGTTCACGCTCGCGATAATGACAAACATGCCGTCCTTGGCAAGCGACTGGCGGTCGCGCATAACCACTTCTTGCAGATTGCCGATGGTGAATCCGTCTACGACAAGAGGCGCTGACGGCACTTTCTGCTTATGGACTTCAAGGCGTTCGCCGTCAACGACATCAATGACGGAACCGTTATCGGCGACGATAATAGTATCGCGAGGCCTCCCTGCCTGCTCAACCGCTTTCGCGTGGGAGGCGGTCATCGAGTAGTAGCCGTAGCCCGGCATGAAGAACTTAGCATTCACCTGTTTGTTAATCCAGACGAGCTCGCCCGTATTGCCGTGGCCGGTTGAGTGGACATCCGATGAGCGATAGTGGATGATGGTGACCTTGTTTCGATACAGGTTATCCTTCAATTTCTGCACGGAAACCTCGTTGCCCGGAATGACGGAAGAGGAGAGGACGACGGTATCGCGCTCGTTGAATGTGACGTATTTATGCTGCTTTGTGGCGATGCGCATAAGCGCGGCGAACTCTTCGCCCTGTGCGCCGGTGGCAAGGATGACGAGCTTGTCGGGCGGATAGTTCGGTATGTCTTGCGCAGGGATGATAGTGCCTTTCTCGACATTGAGGAGCCCCGACAGCTCCGCGACCTCGATGTTATTGCGGATTGAACGGCCCTCCGTAACAACTTTTTTGCCGTACTTCTCGGCGCTCTGGATGATGCGCACCATGCGCTCGAATTGGGAAGCGAAAGTGCCGATAATCAGCCGGCCCGAAACCGTTTTTATGATTTCGTCCAACGTTTGCTGGACTCTCTTCTCGGGAATTGAAAATCCATCGCGCTCGGCATTTGTCGAGTCCGCAATAAAGAAAAGATTGTTGTCCTTCCCGAGTTCGCCCCAGACTTTTTGTTCCTTCTCGCTCGGAATGCCGTCTTCATGTTCAAGTTTCAAATCTCCCGAAAGGACAACGTTGCCGTAAGGAGTTTCAATAGAAGCGCCCATAGAGTCTGGAATAGAATGCGTGACGGGGAAAAACTTCACTTTCGTGTTGCCGATGGTTATGGACTGGCCGGGCTCGACAATGATGATTTCCGGCTTCGGTATGTCCGGATATTCCTCTTGCCTGCGCTGTATCATGATGGAGGTCAAATATCGGGTATAGATCGGAGGATTCCCGAAACGCGGCAACAGAAATGGGATGCCGCCGATGTGGTCGAGATGGGCGTGCGTAATGACAACCCCACGCACGCGTTCTCTGTTTTTTTCAAGATATTGGGTGTTCGGGAGCGTGTAATCGGCGCCAGGGGCGTCGTCTTCGGCTTTGAAATGGAAGCCTGCATCGAAGACGAGAATATCGCCGCCCACGTCGACTGCGACCATATTTCGGCCGACTTCTTCGACGCCGCCGAGGGGAACAATCCGCACGACATTTTCTGCGGGCCGTTCAGGATAATAATCGACAGCGCGATTCATTCGCATAGGTTGGGATGTCGGACGGCGCAGTATGCGTTGGATGCGGCGTGAAGCGCCGCCGGGGCGCGGGCCGCCGCGGCCTCTGCCCGCCCGCCCGCCGCCTGCCTGTCCGGCAGGCAGGGCAGGCGGGCGCCCAAAACGCCGGTGCGGTCGAATGGAATGCGGTCGCACCTCGCGAGCGGGGCTCCCTTTCGGGAGTCCTGGTGCCGGAGCCGGTGCCGGAGCTGGTGTCACATTCATACTCATTGGTGTAGTTATTCGGGCTTAAAATAAATATGAGAAACCCGTACGAAAATGGGTCAGCGACGCGCCTGCCTGCCGGCAGGCAAGGCAAAAAATGGCCACACCGCGTCAGTCGCTCGATACCACGAAGCAACCGTCGCGAAGCGGTCTGCGGGAATTATGATTTGCGGGAGTTCGACGCCGCGGAGGCCTTCCGGCACCGTGTAAGTAAAGTCGGGCGCATAAATAAACGCGGCTGGATATTCTGCGGCGATGATGTCTTCGATCTTCTGGAGGTTAAGCGCGCGAAGCGCCGAATCGGTAGAACTTCGTGCGTCTTCAAGCAGAACGTCAACGGCCTTGTTTGCATACAACGCGATATTAAGGCCGGGGTCGTTGCGTTCTTGCGAATCCCAAAAGGCGTAGAGGTCTTGATTGCGGCCGATGACCTCCCCATAGAGAAGCGCCTCATACTTGCGCGGCCGAATGACATTTTGCGAAAGGTCGCCGGGC
Source organism: uncultured Candidatus Saccharibacteria bacterium (assembly GCA_964590695.1). Taxonomy (GTDB): domain Bacteria; phylum Patescibacteriota; class Minisyncoccia; order Phycocordibacterales; family Phycocordibacteraceae; genus C7867-001. Next base: position 8,285 of record CAZPXA010000004.1, on the reverse strand, counting down.
TCGTACAACTCGATGCCAACGGGAATGCCGAGTTTCTCCCAATCCGCCTTTATGGCACCCGCGACGCTTTTTAATTCCGGCACATTTGAAGTACGTATCGTGATGCGGTCGAGTACCTGCTTTGCCTTTGTATTTTTCCAGAGGCGTTGCGTCCCGTCATAGGCCCATCCGGCCGACTGGAGCACTTGCGCCGCTGTTGCCGTCGGATTTTCAGAGCGGGGAATCGGCGCTTGTTTTATGCTTCCCCCGGGCGGCACGGGACCCATAATTGCGGTCGCATGGCCGCCGAGTACCGTACTAACGATGGCGGAACGGTCAAGCGCGAGCGAAAGCGCCTTACGGACTTCAATGCGCGCGTAGACCTGTTTTTCGCTTGGATTCCAGAATACGCCAAACACTCTCGCGTAGGGAGCGGTCATCATTTTGGACACCTGCCTGCCGGCAGGCAGGTCGTACGCGCTCTCCACGGCGCCATTTTTCAAGGCGCTCTTAAGGTCCTCGGTACGCGCGTAGAAATTAAAGCGAACGGCATCAAGATACGGCCGGCCGAGCACAAAGTGGGGATTCGCGACGAACGACACGCTCCTCACGAGTCCGGACGCGTCCCGGGAAACGCCCGCAACGTTAAAGGGCCCCGCGCCCACCGGATTTGTTTCAAGCGCAGAAAAGGGGAACTCTCCACTGGAAACATTCTGCCAGAGGCGCGAGGGAAGGATACCAAGCGTCGTGAGCCCAAGGAACGGCGCGTACGGCTTCATGAGCGTGAAGCGCACCGTATGCTGGTCGATAGCAGAAACGCCAACCCCAGACCAGTTGGCGTATTCTGGGCTTTTGAGCGTGGGGTCCTGCGCTTTTTGCACGGTGAAAATAACATCATCCGCCGTGACGGGCGTGCCGTTGGAAAACTTCGCGTCCTTACGCAAGATAAACGTGTACGATTTCCCATCGGCGGATACGGTATAGCTCTCTGCAAGCACGGGTATGAAAGAACCAGTACCCGACAACCCCATCAGCCCCGCGTAGGTGAGCGCGGAGAGGTCGCGGTCGGCGTCACTGATGGCAAGAAGAGGATTTATGAATTGCGGGCTCCCGACCGCGCCTTCGGTCAAACTTCCGCCATAAGCCGGCACTTGCACGAGAAGCGATTGTTCGAGCGCGTATAAGCCAGAGAGAGAGGCGATGCCGACAAGAGCCGTGAGCATGTAGAACAGAATGCGGTCACCCGGAGAAAAAGCCCGTACGCGCTCGCCCCAGCGCTCGAACAGAGGAACGTTCCATGAACGCTTGAGCCGTTCTCTCCAATGAGAGCTGTCTATCCCATTCATGACCCCGCGAGAAGGAAGTTCGCTATTGCCGCGAGCACAAGGAGAACTGCAATGAGAATGGTCGCGTTAAATAGGAATTTCTCGGCGCCTCTGCGCTTATAGAATGTCGACGCGAAATTATCGCCTCCGAAGGCTCCGCCAAGGCTTGCTCCGCGCTGCTGTAGCACGACGCCGGCGATGAGGAGAATTCCGAGGACGATTTCCGCGTACGGCAGTGCCGATACGAGTGCCTCCATCTGTGGGAACCACAATAGCACGAATGGGTATGGCGGCGCAACTTGCATGTGGACGACATTTTTTCTATACTCCCTCCACACAAGGCGATTATTCATTTATATTATAGACAACGTATGGCAAAAAAGCTTTTACTGAAGCCGCTGGGGGACCGCGTAGTGGTACAACCTTCCCAAATAGGGGGCGAGAAGAAACTTGCCTCCGGCCTCATTATTCCCGAGACGGTAGACAAGGAGAAACTCCTCAAAGGCAACATTGTCGCCGTTGGTCCAGGCCGCCGCAACGACGAAGGGAAACACATCCCGATGGAGGTAAAGAGCGGTGACACGGTTTTTTTCAAAAAGCCTTGGGACGAACCAATCAAGATCGATGGAGTTGAGTACTATGTGCTGTCCGAGTCGGATATTGTTGGAACGATTAATTAATTCGCTATGGCAAAAAAAATTCTTTATTCCGAAGACGCGCGCAAGGCAATCGCGAGAGGTATTGCGCAAGCCGCGCGCACAGTGAAGGTAACCTTGGGTCCCAAAGGCCGCAACGTCGTCATCGAGAAGTCCTACGGCGGCCCGCGTATTACGAATGACGGCGTCTCCATCGCGAAAGAGATTTCCCTAAAAGATAAATTTGAGAATATGGGCGCGGAAATCGTGAAGGAGGTGGCGAATAAGACAAACGACACAGCCGGCGACGGCACCACGACCTCGGTCGTGCTCTTTGAAGCGCTCGTTGAAGAAGGCCTCCAGCACCTGATGAAGGGAGCGAACGCGATGGGCATCCGTGCGGGAATGGAAAAAGCGAAGACGGCCGCGCTCGCGGAGTTGAAGAAAATGGCAGAACCGGTGAGCGGGAAAGCAGAAGTGAAGCAGGTCGCTTCAATTTCGGCGGAGTCCGAGGTATTGGGAAGCATCATCGCCGAGGCAGTTGAGAAAGTGGGCAGTAGCGGCGTTGTGACGGTGGAAGAGTCGCAAGGAATGGAACTTTCTTACGACATTGTTGAAGGGCTCCAGACAGACAAAGGCTATATTTCGCCTTACATGGTTACCAATCCGGAACGCATGGAAGCCGAAATGAAAGACGCGCTTGTTCTCCTCACCGACAAGAAAATCGGCAATGTGCAGGAGATACTCCCGCTTCTCGAGAAGGTGGTGCAGTCGGGGAAGAAAGAGCTCGTCATTATCGCAGAGGACGTGGAGGGCGATGCGCTCTCAACGTTTATCGTGAACAAGCTCCGCGGCACCTTCTCGGTGCTCGCAGTCAAAGCGCCGGGTTACGGCGACCGGAAAAAAGAGATGCTTGCCGATATCGCAACGGTGGTCGGCGGCCAAGTCATCACGGAGGAGGTCGGCATCAAATTTGAGAATGCGACGCTCTCTATGCTCGGGAAGGCCGCGCGCGTAGCGGCGACCAAAGACACGACGACCATCGTTGGCGGCAAAGGCAAAAAAACGGACATCGCTGCGCGTGTTGCACAGCTCAAGGCGCAGATGAAGAATACCGATTCGAAATTTGACAAAGAGAAGTTTGAAGAGCGCATCGCAAAACTCTCGGGTGGCGTGGCAGTTATCTCAGTTGGTGCCGCGACCGAGACGGAAATGAAATATCTAAAGGACAAAATCGACGATGCGGTGAAAGCGACAAAGGCGTCCATTGAAGAGGGTATCGTTGCAGGCGGCGGTACCGCGCTCGCGAAAGTCTCAAAAAAGCTGGGAGCACAAGATGGGAAAATGAGTACGGATGAAAAGTCCGGTTTCGACATTGTCGTGCGGGCCTTGGAGACGCCGCTCGCGCAAATCGCCGTCAATGCCGGCAAGGACGATGCATCAGTCATCGTCGCAAAGGTCCAATCGGGCAAGTCAAACGCCGGCTACAATGCTCTCACCGACGAAGTTGTTGAAGATATGCTCTCTGCGGGCATCGTTGACCCGGTAAAGATGCAGCGCATGGCGCTTGAAAACGCCGTGTCCGCCGCCGCAATGCTCCTCACCACCGAGGCAGCGGTTGCCGACATCCCCGAAACGAAAGCCCCTCCTGCCTCCGGCGGCATGGGCGGAATGGATTACTAACTTTCCAATAACCCGTTGGGCAGACTTGTAGACACCGGGTGTCCACAGAGAGACGCAAAAGCCGGGCAAGCCCGGCTTTTGCGTTGTGTAAATAGTTGTGTTAGCATCCCGCCAGAAATTAGCACCAAACCCACTTGGGACCAACCTGCCGAGAGGAGACACTATGTCCAAGACAGTGAAAGGTGCAAGAATCGTCGTGTCGTTCGAGTTGGTCGACGTAAGGAAGTCCAATGGTCTTTATGTTCCGGAGTTGACCGTCGAGGAACTGCTGACAGCGGTCAGAGAATACACGCGTTCAGCGTGTGGACGCACGGGAAATTACGACGAAGACATTTCCAACCCTTTTCTGTGCGTCGTCGATTTCGCTGTCGCAAGGGCCGCGGAGAAGGCAATCTCCGCGCTATTTGCCCAGCAGGAGGGAGCCATAGAAGAGCTCGGGCGCAAGGTCGAGGACCTCCAGGGTCGTCTGGTGAACCAAGAGGCCCAAGTCCGTGCCCTCAAAGAATCTATCCCCGGTGAGGACGACGGCGATTAAGCATGATTACCGCTCTTCGTCCAGTTACCCATACTGTCCGCCAGTGCTCCATGCACTGGCGGACGGTTTTACTTCAAACTCTCATTTTACCTTACTTTATCCTATAGGCGACGCTCAGGTACGACAAGATTTTCAAAATATGCAACTCGGTGGTACACTCGGCAACGATGCAATTTACCATTAAAAACCTCGCATTTCCGGGCTGGAAATACGGGCTGTGGGCGCTTATTGTCGTTGCCGTTGGCGGGTATCTCTTCTTTGGCCGTAATGGAAACATGGGAGCAACGCTCGTTATCGTACCCGGCGATTTCAGGGAGGAAGTAAGCGTGTCAGGCACGGTCATTGCCGCGCGGGATGCCGACCTTGGGTTTGCCGCAAACGGCCGCATCGCCGGCGTGTACGCGAGGGTGGGCCAGCACGTGGCGGCGGGAACGATTCTCGCGCAGACTGAAAACGGCGACCTCGTCGCGGCGCTTCTAGAGGCGCAAGCGGACCTCGCGTCACTCCGAGCGGGCACGCGGCCGGAGGAAATTGCCGTCGCTTCTACCGCGGTCGCAAACGCGCAGGCGGAACTCGTTGATTCCATCCAAAGCGCCTACACGACCTCCGACGACGCCATCCACAACAAAGTTGACACTTTTTTTACAAACGCGCGTACGGACCCGAAGCTCACCTTCACCACCTCGAACGCGAGCCTGAAAGCCACAATCGAGCTTGGCCGTGCCTCCATCGAACCCATACTCACGAAGTGGGCGGCGCTTGTCAGGAACCTCTCGCGCGAGAACGCCGCGAGCGGGGCGGCGGAGTCCCAGACACATCTCGCGCAGGTCACGACCTTGCTCGCCGACATAAACGCGGCGATTAATCAGGGAGTACCGGATCCAACCGTGACGAGCGTCACGCTCTCTTCCTACGGGACGACACTCGCCACCGCGCGCTCTAATGTAAACGGCGCGACGGCAACGCTCACAAGCGACAGCGCGGCGCTTGATTCGGCCGAAAAGAACCTGGCGCTCAAGCAAGCCGGCTCCACTCCTGAAACCATCGCAGCCCAGGAGGCCGCGGCCGCGGCCGCGGCCGCATCGCTCGCGAAGACGCGCATCTTCGCCCCCTTCGGCGGCATGGTGACGCGCATGGATGCAAAAGTCGGTGAAATCACTTCCCCGACTGTTTCGCTCATTTCGCTCCAGAGCGACGGCGTGTTCCAAATCGAAACCTTTATTCCCGAAATAGTCATCGCGCGCGTCGCAGTAGGGGACCCGGCGACAACAACACTCGACGCGTACGGCTCTTCGGCGCTGTTCCCCGCGACGGTCGTTGCGGTGGACCCGGCTGAGACGGTGAAAGACGGCGTGCCGACCTATAAAACAACACTTTCATTCCTTGCGGCCGACCCGCGTATCAGAAGCGGGATGACGGTCAATGTCGTGATAGAAACCGGCGTGCTCGAGGAAGTGATTGTTATCCCGGGAGGCGCTGTCGGTACGAAAAATGGAAGTTCGTATGTGTCGGCTCTTGACAGCAGTAGCGTAGTCAGCCGCACGGTCACGGTTGGCCGTTCTCCCGCCCTCGGGCAAATAGAGATTCTCTCCGGTCTCTCTTCGGGCGACACGATTCTTCTCACGCCCGAGCCATAGCTCCCAATCTTTGATATGTTCTCTCTGCTCAATATCCGCGTCGGCTTCTATCTCGCCTTGCGGCAGCTTCGCAGAACGAGTCGCTGGACGACGAGTCTCACCGTTTTCGTGATGCTTCTCACCTTCCTCAACCTCGTCGTGGTGACCGGCCTCTTGGTTGGCATCATTGCGGGCATTTCAAACCAGTTCCGCATCCAACAAACGGGCGATGTCATGATTACGGCGCTCGATACGAAAGAATATATTGAGAACAGCCCGCAGATACTTTCTTTTCTGCAAACGCTTCCACAGCCGCGCGCCATAAGCGCGCGTTACAGCGCCGCAGGCACGGCAGAAGCCAATTACTTTTCGCGTGTGGACTTAAGCGAAAAGCCGAACGAGACGGGAGCATCGGTTGTCGGCATAGACCCGCTCGCGGAAGACCGTTTCTCCAATCTCTCCGGACGGGTGAAGGAAGGAGCGTATCTCTCGCCCTCCGATTACGATGCCGTCCTCTTGGGGCCGCAGTTTATCGACCGGTACTCGTTCGGGAGACAACCGGGACTAACGCCCCTCAAAAATGTCTACCCGGGGACCAAGATTCGCCTCACGATAAACGGCTCTACGCGAGAAGTCGTCGTGAAGGGAATACTGGACGTTCCCGCCAACTCCCCGCTCGCCGCGCGGATATTTATGCCGGCGCCTGAACTGCGACAGATCATGGGCCGGACCGACTACGCGGTCAACGAAATCGCCATTCTCCTTGCGCCGGGGACGGATGAAGTCGAGTTCCGGGACCTGCTGAAGCGGAGCGGCATCGCCGACAAGGCGAAGGTGCAGACTTTTGAAGAAGGGATACCGAACGGCGTCGCGGAAGTCCAGAACACCTTCGCGATGATAGGCAATGCGATCGGCTCCATCGGCCTCGTGGTCGCCGCCATCACGATATTTATCGTCATCTTCATCAACGCCATTACGCGGCGCAAATTCATCGGCATCTTGAAGGGCATCGGCATCTCTGGCGGGGCAATCGAGCTCTCCTATGTATTCCAATCGCTTTTTTATGCGGCAATCGGCTCGGTGCTCGGCTTGGCGATTCTCTACGGCTTTCTCGTGCCGTATGTCTCCGCGCACCCCATCGTGTTGCCGATCAGTAACGCAATCATCGTGGCGCCGGTCGACGGGACGCTGATTCGCATCGGGCTCATCGTCCTCACGACGGTCATCGCCGGGTATCTGCCCTCCCGCATGATTGTGCGCAAGAATACGCTCGATTCCATCCTTGGCCGCAACTGACGCTTATATGAACATCATTGAAGTAAAAAATCTCGTGAAATCATTTAAGGATGGCCCGATTACCACGCGGGTGCTAAAGGGCATCAATTTTTCCGTGGCGGCTGGCGAGTTTATCGCGGTTATGGGCCGCTCGGGAGCAGGGAAGAGCACGCTCCTCTACCAGATGTCGCTCCTCGACGAGCCGACCGAAGGCGACGTCATCATTGAAGGGCGAACGGCGCGTACGATGACCGGAGACGAACAAATAAAATCTCGGCTTGAAAAATTTGGGTACGTTTTCCAAGACTACGCGCTTCTGCCCGACCTCACCGCGCTTGAGAACGTCGCGGTGCCTTTGCTTATGAAGGGGCTGACGAAGAAGGAGGCAGAGGAGAAGGCAGTAGCTGCGCTCATGAGGGTTGATTTAGGGACGCGCCTTGGGAATCTCCCGGGCCAGCTCTCGGGCGGCGAACAACAGCGCGCGTCAATCGCGCGCGCCATCGCGCATAAACCAAAAGTTCTCTTTGCTGACGAGCCGACGGCAAACCTTGACCTTGAGTCTTCAGCCACCATCATGGCCATGTTTACAGAACTCCACGACGCGGGGCAGACGATTATCATGGTAACGCACGAAGACGAATTCGCGCGCTTCGCGCGCCGCGTCGTCAAAATCGACGAAGGAAAAATCCTCTCCGACACCAGCATACGGACATAAAAATTTCTCTTGACAAATTGACCGACTAATGTATTCTAGTTTCCAGATTACAGCTCATTAAAAACAGGTTCGCCACAGCAGAAAGCGGCTCATCTTCGGCCCTTTTCTGCTGTGGCGAAACGGATTCCCGTTCTCGTTGTTCAGCATCAGGAGAAATACCATGGCTAACGCCGTGATTCTACCGGGCGAACGCTTGGCAGGTCTGTCTGCGGACTTATTCCACAAGCTGCAGGCAGGAAGTCTCACTCTCGACGAACTCGCGCTGTTCACTCAGCGCAAGAATCCGTTCAAGACCACACCTGTTTTTGGCCTCTTCCGTCTCACGATCGACTACGGGCAACCGTTCGAGCGGATGATCGCCGCCGGTCGCTACGACTGGAAGAACGGCGACATCACGGCCAAGCGGTTCCCAATCACGGGCAAAGGTGTCGTCGAGTTCGAGGGCCGCTACTTTCATTTCAACCGCTACATCTCCTCGGAGAATGCGATCCAGGAAATCGAAGCGGCGGATACTGCGAACCC
>CAZPXA010000003.1:2627-35996 GCA_964590695.1 uncultured Candidatus Saccharibacteria bacterium | reverse complement strand
CGGGGTATCGCCGTGAAATGGATCAGCACCTGGAACATGGTTAGCATGCGCGGCGTACCAAGTGGCGCGTAAAAACCAATTTTCAAATATATGAAAATCGGTATTGTTTCGGGTTATTTTAATCCTCTGCATTACGGGCACATAGAATACATAAACGAATCAAAAAAGCATTCGGACAAGCTTATCTGTATCGTAAACAGTGACCGGCAAGTGGTCCTGAAAGGTTCGCGGCCCTTTATGGACGAACAGCATCGGGCAAAAATCCTCGGTAATTTAAAATCGGTGGACGAAGTCTTTATTTCAATTGACACCGACAAGGCCCAGAACGAGTCTCTCGTGCATCTACGGAACAAGTATCCGGACCATGAGGTGATTTTCTTTAACAGCGGCGACAGGAAGGGCAAGAATTTGGATGTAAGCGAATCAGACACCTGCAGAAGAGTCGGTATAGAATTGCGGATCCTTGATTTACCCAAGCTCTATCACTCAAGCGACCTTTTGGGCAGAGCAAGAAATTCTGGGGATTAAAGATTGTATCCCCATTCAAATTTTGTAATTACAAAGCCGTATTTAAACGTAAAAGGTCACGCCCTATCTTCTAATAACGGATTGATCAACTGTATCATGCGGGGGATGACGGCCTCAAAGCAGTATTCTTCCCGCATCCGCTCTTGTGCCGCGCGGCCGAGCCGCGCCTGCATAGCCGGGTCGGAAAGGAGTTTTTGCAGCTTTTCCACCCACTCTTCTTCATTATTCGCGAGATACCCGTTCACGCCATCCTCTATGATATACGGCACTTCTCCAAATCCGCTTGCAACCGTTGCAATTCCGCACGCCATATATTCAATGAGCTTGAACGATTGTTTGTCCTTATTCCATTCGCCTTCAAGTCTGTTCGGAATAACGCCGATGTCAAACTTTTGGATTTCCCGAGGTACATTTTCAGGATTAGTCCAATCTACAAATTCAATCGTTTGGCCGGGGATATGTTGCAACATGTTGTACACCTCCTTGTTATAAACGGCTCCTATGAGGACAAATTTGAAAGGAATCTTTGTTTCCCTGCACAGCTTCCTAAAAACAGGGACGAGGATTTCTAAATTAGAAATATGATTGGGAGCCATTCCAATCCATCCGATGACAATGGGCTTACTGCTGTTTGAATACTGTTTTGTGAATCTTTTGTACAGGGAAAAACTGACAGTAATATGGATGAAGTGCACGTTGTCATTAAACTGTTTTGCCCATTTTGCTTGGGCATGGCTTGATACAATCACCACGTCAGCCATGCGCACCAATACTTTTGTCTTGAAAAAACTGTGGACATAGACCGGGTCATCAATATCAAATATCATCTTCCGTCTGGAGAGAAAGAGATACACGACCATGATGACAAAAAAGTATTTGTTCGCTATGGTCCGCTGGAGATAGACAATATCTCCCTTCTTGATTGAGAAAAGCGAACGGATAACTTCTGCAATCAACAGCAATTTTTTGGGCCATCGCGTGCGGGAGATGAGAAGCACTGGCGGAGTATGGATGACGGCGTTTAGCCCTCGCGCCCGCAATTCATCCGCCACGCAAAATGCTCGTGGACGGGAAGACGCGCTCTGTGCGTCGCTGAACGTGTAGAAATGGATAGTCCCTATTTTCGTAAGGGTAGTATACTGCATACCACATGTATAGGGAATTCCGCAAAAGATTTCAGACATTCGAAAACTGGTGGAGATTCATTCCTCCTTTTAACCGCGCTCGCCACAACGTGGTTGCACGACTCCGGGACGGCGCAAAGATTCTTATCCGGGATATACGTTCTGACGATTACACGACTTTAATGGATATGGTAAGCGGGGATATGTACCGCATGTCTGAAATTAAAAATCCCTCCGTCATTGTGGACGTCGGCGCGCATATCGGCATTTTCTCCGTCCTTGCGGCGCACCGTTTCCCTCATGCGACCGTCTATGCAATAGAACCGGATGCTGAAAACTATCGAGCACTGCTGCAGAATATAGCCTTGAACAACCTTACCAACATCATTCCGATGAATGTTGCGGTTGCGGGAGAATACGGTTCAACGCCTTTGTATACGTCACCATCGAGTGTCGCCCATTCTATTGTTGATGCGACCGTAGGAGCAGAAATGAAAACGGTTGATACGATTCCCCTTTCAAAGTTCCCTCACATAGATGTCTTGAAGTTTGATGCGGAAGGAGCAGAGTATTTGATTAGGGAAATCCCAAAGACCTCGTATCTTGCGATTGAGATACATAACATTGCGGGAAAGGATATGGAAGGTCTTGAACGCGATATTACGTCAAAATTCCGTATTGTAAAAAAAGACGCCGGAAAATCCGGGCACCTGACGCTCGTTGGAGTTGGAAAGTAAAAAGCTGTACAAAAGGAGAACGACGCCCTTTATATGTGCGTATTAGCAGTACCCGCACGTGCAAGTGCGCGTCGCACCCAATCTTCATTCTGCACATACCACGCGATAGTCGGCTCGAATGATACGCGAAATGAGCGTGTCGGTTTCCATCCCAATTCTTTTTTAATCTTAGAGGCATCAACGGCATACCGGCGGTCATGGCCGGGTCTATCTTTCACAAAAGCAATAGCCGATGTATCTTTCTTAAAATAAGAAACTATACGTTTTGCAAGCGTGAGATTGTCTATTTCGTCATGTGCCCCAACATTGTATATCTCGCCCGGCATTCCCTTCAGGAGCGTTCTGGCAAGAGCCGCGCAATGGTCCTCAACGTGAATCCAATCGCGCACATAACGCCCATCCCCGTATATCGCTATCGGTTTCCCTTTCATAAGTCGCATTATTGAATACGGAATAAATTTCTCCGGGTGCTGGTAGGGGCCATAGTTGTTAGAACTGCGGGTTATGACGACGGGCAACCGATGGGTTGAATGGAAAGACCGCGCAATCAAGTCCGCTGCCGCCTTAGATGCGGCATAAGGAGAATTTGGGGCTAAAGGCGATTGTTCGCTAAATTTCTTCTTTGAGCCGAGCAGGAGGCTGCCATATACTTCGTCGGTACTTACCTGTACAAATTTCTTGACTGACGGCGTATGCTTGAGCGCCTCGAGCAGTACCGCCGCGCCAAGTACGTTTGTTTGAATAAACGATTCGACTCCCGCATGGATACTCCGGTCTACGTGCGACTCCGCGGCAAAATTAATCGCGTAGGATGCCTTGTGTCTTGCGAAAATCCGCTTCATGTGTGCGCTATCAATAATATCTCCTTTTATAAAAGTGAAACGCCCTGCAGGAAGTCCATGTATATTTTCCCTATTCCCCGCATACGTAAGAGCATCAACGCAGACAACCCGTACTTTTGGCGCTGCGGACAGCATATACCGAATGAAATTGGAGCCGATAAATCCAGCTCCGCCGAACACGAGTACGGTCGTCTTGCCAAACCCTTGCATCATGGAATGGTATCCTTTGACAACGAGTTAATCAACTTCACCGAAAGTGAAGCACTGTATGTGTTACAACGCCAGCATCTTCTTAACAACTTTCGTCACTTCCTCTATAGATACCATATCAAGACATGCGGGGTAATTTGTATAGGTGTGACCCGAGATACAGAGGTCATCACGGGAAAAAACCGTGATGGGTGCGCTTTCTCCGTACTGCTCCGGAAACCACCAATTGCGCCCGAGACACGTCGTCATGACTATGAGCGGTTTGCCGAGCTGTGCGGTAATATGAGCCATTCCGGTATCAACGCTTATCACAGCACGGCCTTGTTGTATGAGATTCATCATGTCCTGTAGCGTCGCTTCTCCTGCAATGACCTTCGCGTCTATACCGCGAGCGATAGCGAGCGCGGGTTCCCTGTCCGCTTGTGCACCACTCACGACTATAGACATATCTTTGGGGAGTGCGTGTCTGAGCGCCGTAAGCAGTTTTCGGCACCTTTTCGGATTCATACCGCGACCTGAACTTCCCGCAAAGAAATGGGCGACGATATACTTTCCCGCTTCCAGATGAAACTTGGCGCACACCGTGTCATTCCGCACGCATTTCAACGTTGGGAACGGGAAAAACAATTGCACCTTGGCGGCTTTCAACGCCTCGCGCTCACGTTCGACAACGGCAACGCCAGAACGTACGGGTAAAAGCCGGTCGTAGAGTATGCTGTTCCACCGCGAAGTGTCAGCAAAGCCGATGAGCCCTCCGCCTTTCGCAAGAATCCGCGCGGCAAGTTTACTCGCCAAGCCGAATCTCCCGCCTTTTTTCCCGGAATATTGTGTGACAACCAAATCGCTCCCGTGAAAATCCTGCCAGAGCGAAAAGACTGATTTTGGGTTCCGCCGATTTGCCTCAATAACGTGGAGCCACGGATACGCGGCAAACAAATCACGTATCATTGCTCCGCGGCTTGCCACAACAACACCAAGGCGCGCATGCGGCGATTCTACATGGATATTCTCCAGCAGATACTTCCCCATCAAACAATCGCCAATCGAGGAAGCGCGGAATGTAAGTGCCTTTTCTATTTTCATATCAGCTTTTCCGGGATGTTTCCAGCCACCAACGGTTATTTCGCAAAAAGAACGCCCCATAACGCATATAGATTTTCCCATGGAGCGGGTGCTTACCGTCCGGCGTTCTTGCATCGATTGGAAAAATTTGCCAGAAACGCGCCTGCAATAAATCATCATCGGCATGAGGTTGCCACGTGCCATGGAGGCGCTCTGCTATTTCGACAGCGACATCGCGGATTTCTTCAGGGGTGTTCTCAATAAGCTGAATGCCGCTGTCCTTATATTGTGAGGCACGACCGTAGAATCCCGCGCCACATGCAAATATGTCCTCCAGTGTCAGTTCCCGATTCTCACGCACCGCGAAGTGATGCTTTGTAATGCCGATAGACCGTGCCCAGTAGGTCTGGAGGTGCCCTAGCGGAACCATATTCACATAGGCAATCGGGCGGCGAAATATGCCCGGTATACAGTCGAACCCTGCTGCCGACGAAAGGCAAAACTCGCACGTCGCGCCCAAATATATATCCATGAAGTCACTCCGCATGCCGTTGGTGGCATAGTCAATAATCCTCGGATGGCTGCTTTTTATGGCCTCGCGAACCTTAGCGCCCATCCGGATTACAAAATAACCGCGACGGACAAGCTCTTCGGCTGCGAGCACATAATTCTGAATGTCGCTATCGCGGTAGTTGTGGTAGCTCCAGTTCGCTTCCGGCAAGTGGGCATCTAGATAGGCGCCATCCCGAACAGCCAGACAAACAAACGGGGTGCGCGGCGGAATGCCCAGCAACCGCAATCCTGCTTCACCGCGCATTTCTTCTTCAGGAGAAAATTTAAGATGCGGCAAGAATCTGCCCTGCAGACCGTGCACGTCCGGACCCTTATGCGGAGCATTGATACCCACATCATGGGCTGTTCCGCCAGGAATCATCCTATTGACGTCGAAGAGAGGGGTCAAGAGCCATGCGGGCCACACGCGGAGGATCCGTTTCCACATTTTTGCCAGTTGCATATTACTGACTGGCGACCCCATAAAAAATATGTCTACATACCGTGATTGAGGCACGTTAATGCCTGCATCTCGCTCGCACAGGTACCATTCTGTATTGAGAGTAAAGTGACCAATACGCTCGCTCCCCATCTTGCCAAATCGCACGAGCAATACAGGCCTGATGAGGCGAATTATGATTATGAAAGGGACGGTCAAAAGATACGAAGGCAATCGTTTCATTTTATTGAAGAATGCGGCATGCCCATCTTTCCGTACGTGCATAATTTGCCGTTCAAAAAAAGTTTTAATGCTCATAGGCCATTACACATCCGAAGACTGCATAAATGCAAGAATCCGCTCGGCGCGCTTGCGCCAGGTGTGCTCTGCCGCAGATGCGCAGCCGGCCCGTATCTTTGCTTCTGCCTTAGGATTTTCGTACACCTTGAGTATCGCTTGGGCAAGCGAACGGGCATCGTCTGGAACGTAGAACTCCGCTTCACGCTCAGACACCAATGAACGGAGCGCCGGCGTGTCTGCGGCGACAACGGGCCGCCCCGATGCAAGATATTCGAAGAGTTTCATTGGCGCAGTATAGCGGTATGAAAACTCGTTCGCGCGCGTCCCGAGAACAAGCAGTACGTCTGCGGCAGCATACCACATTGCGATGTTCGTATGGTCAACGGACCCTCCAAAGCGCAGAGACAGGGAGGACCCGCCTGTTCTCCGCCCAAATTCTTCTTGAGTGCCGCCGACGAGATACGTGAGAATCCCGTTTTTTTCTAGATCTACGGCGGCCTTTTGGAGCACCGGCATCCCTTTCCAGTCGTAAAATCGTCCGACGTAGAGAACAATGTTCGCCTCTGCGGGAAGTCCCAGTACTTTCCTCGCCTCTTGTTTTGTGAGAACTTCAAATGCGCTCGGGTCGACGCCGTTTGGCTCTACGATAAAATATTCGGGTTTAAGATTAAAAACGCTCGCAAGCTTATCTTTAATAAGCGGATTGGTTGTGATAATGTGCTTCGTCCTCTTAAAGAATAACCGCGTAAGGATGCCCGCTGTTTTAGGCGAATGCATTTCAACTGCAATGGGAGCGTTAAGAAGCGCTAAGGGAGCGAACGAATGCGAATCCATGTCTATCGTGTATATGAGCGCAGAATGTTGGCGGCGCAAGAGATACAAATAAACCGACGCCATAAAAACTATAGAACTGAGTATAAACCCGACGCGGCCTCGGTCATACAAGTCGAGGCTTGCAAATGTCCGGGTTGGAACATCAACTCTCAAACCGTAAAATTCTCGCAGTGGAATATGTGCCTGAAGCGTTTTAGGGATACAAAGTTCCAGCCCAATTCCTTGTTCAATAAACGCCTCGCACATTTTTGCCAACTGTATGCCATATGCCTTGTGGCTTGGCATGCGGGCATTCGCGACATAATACATTTTCATACGCCATTCTTTTTCCCTATAACGAGAAATTGCTTCCCGAAGATGCGCCACGCGAGCGGGAACCGCAAGTATGCGGCGAGAAAAAAGATTGGATATTGCGGTCCATTCGTCATCGTAAAGGGTAAGAATTTATCAATGCACTTTTCTATGCGGAATCCGCCAAGCGTCAACGCCTCCGCGAGCGACTGTTCGGTCAGTGGCACGTGGTGGTCCCAGAAATCCCAGTACGTGCCGGGAACATATTTAATATTCGGTCCCATCGCGATGAGCCGTCCGTCTGGCTTCAGACAGCGTCTCGCTTCTCCCAGAGTACGCGTGAGCGCTTGCTTATCCGGAAGATGCTCAAAAAAATTACTCGTGAAGACGGCGTCCAAACTGTTGTCTGGTAACGGCCACGGTTTCGAACAATCCTGCGAGAACATCTCGACATCAGAATCTACCCGCGAAGCGGTGTCTGAATTCAAATCCATTGCATACTTCTTACCGCACACAATGTGGTTAATAAACTCGCCATATCCAGCTCCCAAATCCAGCACAGCGCCTCCTGGGCGAATATAGCATTGGAAGTAATCTCTGCTCAGTACGCTCCACACTTTGTCCCTGTAGGCAAGTTTCCCTTTGAAGCGTGCACGGTAGATGCGTTGTGGGTCGTCACCGACGAACACCGCGTTCTTAGATATGCCAGATTTCATAGCGGTCGTCAGAGTATACGCGTACTGCCCCAAGAATTTCCGGATGATACTGCGGGTCCAGGACCTTATCTTTGAGAATATACGAGACGTGGTATTTCTTGAGATACGCTTTAATGCTTGGCTTTATATCGGTTTGGAACTTGTTTTCAAGGTCTTCGAAGAACTTATCGCCAAGCAGGCTCTGCGGCGAAGGCGGCGTACCGCAGTCTTTGTTCTTATTGAAGAAGAATAGTATCCGACAGATTTTGATTCCGCGTTCAATGGTTTTTGCTTGGTGGGGCATGTCACGACGCCCAAGATAGAGCTTCATGTTATTGATATTTTTAAGGTCTGTAGCCATTGGGTTATCAAAATATTGCGAAATGAGATACCGTTCGCGGACCTCATCTTCAGGCACCAGCTCCATCATGCCGGACCAGGCGTACAGAACAAAGTGTTTAGTGTAAACAGGGAGACTGGATGCAAAACCATCGTATGGGTCGCTCCACACTACGACCGAATTTTTTTCCTCACGTTCAAGCCACGCAAAGGGTTTTGCATACGACTGTATAGTCAGCCAGGATTCACGCTTTGTTTCCACATTAAAAAACGGAAAAGAATAATAATGGATGAAATACAGGTTCACTGCCGACAACAGAACGATTGCAGTAACTGAAAATGCTTTCAGTTTTCCCGATAGCTGTGTGCGGCGCTTCCATAAAAATACTCCGACGCTGACTGTGAAGAATACGAGCCAGGGCAGAATGAGCAACCGAATGTGTTCACCAGTTTCCAATAATTTACCAGTGATGAAGTTGCTCCCCTGCATGACCCAGAGACCAAGCCCGCCGATCGCAAGAAACAGACCGAGCAGGGTGAACTCCTTATCCTCTCGGAACGCAGGGATGCGCGAATAGAGTACCGCGAGTACGATGAGCGCGACGCCAATCCATCCGCCCGAATAGATGACCTCGGCCATGGGCAAGTGCGTATCGACAAGCCCGAGACGGCCGACACTTTCCCAGAAATACGGCGATGCGCGGGAAAGCCAGAGTGCGTAAAGCGGTACAGGGAGTCCGATGACGCCGCCGATGAACAAGGAAAGCAGTGCCGCCTTCAAGAGCGGCCAATTCTTCTGAACAAGCGCATACAAGAAGAGGATACCCAGCGTGATAACGATGACTTGCCATAAATAAGCAAAGAGATAGAATGCCGCACCGGTGGTAAGAGCGAGAAGTATGACGTTCTTGCGGCTTTGCTCGCGGATAATGCGTGCAAGCGCAACGTAGAATAAAAAATAAAGGGGGTATACTGTCTGGAGATTGACCGCCCTCCACACGTGTGCATATGACTGTACATAGACAAAAACGGTACCGGACACGGCTATCCACGATGGAACGCGCAATTCTCGAAACAGCCAGTAGAGGGATGCTGCAAATAACAGGCTCCAGACAATGAAATTAACCAGCAACGCAACATTGAGCGAGAGGCCCGCCAATTGAGGAATCGCATTCAACCATGTTCCCCCGAAGATGACGAGCGGCGGACCGTCACTGTGTTCAAGAAAATACGGATTGCCTTCAGTCGGGTGTCCATGCAGTATCGTTTGTACGCGCGCGTAATAAAAGCCCTCGTCCGTGAACGCGGGCGGAATGCCTTGCCACGCATTTCCGATCACCAGATATATAGCCAGAACAGGAAAAGTCGCAAGTACCAGCACGGTCCCTATGAGCGCTACAATGGGACGGTGACCCTTTAAAAATTCTTTCATTCTGCCCATAGATACAGGCCAGTATACTGTATCGGAAAATATGGTTCTACCGCCCGTACCAGGACCTCGCAGCCATGTTATTTTGTAGCCATGCACAAAGGCAAAACCGTCAGCGTGGTTATCCCGACGTATAACGAGGAAGGAAGCATTCGCGCTGTCATCAATGGATTTTTTGATACTGGAATGGTTGATGAAGTGGTGGTGATAGATAACAACGCGCTCGGAAATACAAAGGGGGAAGTCGCAAAAACGAAAGCGAGACTTGTCGAAGAAAAAGAACACCAAGGCTATGGCAATGCCATGATGCGCGGGCTCCGCGAGGCCGCCGGCGACCTTGTTATAACGGTTGAGGGAGACGGGACATTCCTGCCGAATGACATCCACAAGTTCCTTTCCTACACCGGCGAATTCGAAGCGATATTCGGCACACGAACTTCCCGGGCCTCTATATGGTCGGGGGCTTTTATGCCGTTCCCCGTGCGTTTCGGCAATTGGGCGGTAGCGAAATTTTTAGAGGTGTTGCATAACGGGCCGACACTCACGGATGTGAGTTGCTCGTATAAACTCTTTTCACGAAAAGTGCTTGACAGTATCTTTGACCTCTTTCCTCTCTCCTCCGGTAAAGACGCATTTTCTGCCGAAATTATGACGTGGGTTATTCGTCGTGGGTGGCGGCCGATAGAAATTCCGGTGATTTACAAACAGCGCATTGGCATCTCTATGTATTCAGGTGAAAGTGTATTCAAAGCCGCACAAATCGGATTTAGAATGGTACTGCAAATACTTCGCTATCGCTTCATCCGGCTAGGGCGTACCCGTAAAGATGTAGAGCCGATAGATAAAATAACTCACAAGCGCGACTGAACCGGCTCCGATGGTTTGTGCCACGAGGTAGTGCACATTCACGCGTTCGACAAGCACATACACGATGAGCGTGTTCACCGCGAGATTGCAGAGAGCGAGCGTAGCGTAGAACATGAATTGTGTGCGGGCGCGCCCGAGGGTGCGCTCCTCAAATGTCCAATATTTCTGAAGCATAAAGCCGACGACCATCGCGATGAAAAAGCTCACAATGGAGCCCCCGAGGTACGGTACGCCGAGCACATACAGCATGTGGAATACGCCGAGGTTTACGCTGAGACCGGTCGCGCCGGCAATAAGAAATTTCAGAATGCGCATAAGTGAATAGTAGCACTCAATGATTGCTGGAGGCCAAAAGAGATGTTATACATTCTTAATGGACAATAAGTGGATTCGGGATACCGGTTTGGTGTTCGTATTCGTGTCGCTTCTGTTTGCGTTGCTAGGCTCGAGAACTGCCCTCGTCATCGCAATTGTCCTCATTGTGGTAACGATGTTGTTCCCCTCGCTTCTGCGGCCGCTCGCATGGTTTTGGTCTATCGTTGCAAAGGTACTCGGCAATGTGATGCAGCGTGTGTTTTTTGGCTTGGTTTTTTTTATCGTAGTCACGCCGATAGGGCTTCTACGCCGTGTGTTTAAAGGCGACGCGCGCGACCTTTCATGGGATAAAGCGCACGATACTTCACTTGTACCTATGAACGGTCTTGTTACGGCGCAGGATATAGTGCATCCCTATTAGGTAAATGTATGGACTTTTTAAAAGACATTGTTGGTTTTTTGAGTAATCGAAAAAAGTTTTGGCTGGCGCCCGCTATTATCATCCTACTCCTGGTTGGCATGCTGGTCTTTATTACCAGCACCAGCGCGCTCGCGCCGTTCGTGTATACGTTATTTTAATTATGAAACGGGAGGCAATACTCGGCATTTCGGCGTTCTATCACGATAGCGCCGCCACTCTCCTTATGAACGGCGAGATTGTCGCAGCCGCTCATGAAGAGCGGTTTACGCGCAAAAAACACGACAGTTCGTTTCCCGCACATGCCGTAGCGTATTGTCTTTCCGAACATGGCATCAAGCCGTCCGAGCTGAGCGCCATAGCTTTCTACGATAAACCCCTACTAAAGTTCGAGCGATTGCTTGAGACCTATCACCTCTGGGCGCCGCAGGGCGTGCAAAGTTTTATCACGGCTATGCCGGTGTGGGCGAAGGAAAAACTTTTTATGCGAGGAATTCTCCGCAAAGAGCTCAAGAAAATCGAAGGGGCGCCTGTTGCTGTGCCCTTATTGTTCCCTGCCCACCACCTCTCCCATGCGGCAAGCGCCTTTTATCCCTCTCCCTTTGAAGAAGCGGCGATATTGACGGTCGATGGTGTGGGAGAGTGGGCAACGACCACAATTGGCAAGGGTTCGGGCAAGCATATCGAGCTATTCGCGGAGATGCGTTTTCCTCATTCACTCGGACTCCTCTACTCCGCATTCACCTATTACTGCGGTTTCAAAATCAATAGCGGCGAATATAAACTTATGGGATTGGCGCCATACGGCCGGAGAGGCAGTCGTGAGGTTGAGGCGTATAAACGCATCATTCTCGAGCGGCTTATTTCGCTCAAAGAGGACGGGTCGCTTATGCTCGCCATGGAGTATTTTACCTTTGCGGCGACGCTACGGACAGTTGATGATGAAAAATGGACTGTACTCTTTGGCATACCCCCGCGCGCGAAGGAAACACCGCTTACGCAAGAGTACATGGACCTTGCGCTCGCAATTCAAGAAATCGCCGAGGAAGCCATGATACGGCTCGCGCGCACGGCGCAAAAAATGACCGGGATGCGCAGTCTCGTCATGGCAGGAGGCGTCGCACTTAATTGTGTTGCGAATGAGCGCATTCTTGCGGCTGGAATTTTTGACCATGTATGGATTCAGCCGGCGGCGGGCGATGCGGGCGGGGCGCTTGGCGCGGCGTTTGCGGCCCACCATATCTGGCTTGGGAGGAATCGAACGCCCAGTCCAAATGATAGTATGCGTGGCTCCTATTTAGGGCCTGCGTATTCAGAGCTCGACGCCAAACGTACGGCCCGAAGTTTCCAAGCGCCTTACCGCGAGTACGAACATTTTGACAAGGTGTGTTCCGACGTGGCGCGATTGCTTGCAGAAGGCAACAGTATCGGCTGGATGCAGGGTCGCATGGAATGGGGTCCGCGGGCTCTAGGAAACCGTTCCATACTTGCCGATGCGCGCAACCCGAAGATGCAGAAAAAACTTAATCTAAGCATTAAGTACCGCGAAAGCTTCCGTCCGTTTGCACCGGCAGTGCTTGAGGAAGATGCAGAACTGTATTTTGAACTACGGGGAAAATCTTCTCCCTATATGCTCTTCACGGCACCCATCGTCAAACGTCGCCGTACCCATACGAAGCAAAACCCAAGCGGGCCGCTTTTGGAGCGGATTAACGCGGCGCGCTCGGATATACCGGCGGTCACTCATCTTGATTATTCAGCTCGGGTGCAAACCGTCTCGCGCACAACAAACGAGCGGTTTTGGCGACTCATCAATGCTTTTAAAAGCCTTACCGGGTATGGGATTCTGGTTAACACAAGCTTCAATGTCCGTGGCGAGCCGATTGTGATGACCCCCGAGGACGCCTACCGCTGTTTTATGAACACCGAAATGGACTATCTCGTCATCGGGAACATAGTGTTCGATAAGCGCGCTCAACCAATATGGGTGAAACGCTCAACGCTTGAATTGTATGCGCTGGATTAAATCTTTTTTTGTAAATGGGTTGCTCATACTCGCAAGCGTTGCGATAACTCTCGTTGCAGTAGATGTGCTGCTCCATTTCACGCCGTTAAAATGGCGGTATATGTATCCACTCAACGTCTCCGGAGAATATTTCCGCTTCGACCCAGTGCTTGGGTTTGACATCACTCCTAATTTCGCCACTACGACGCATGCGTTTGCAGAGCTCACTTATCCGGTCTGGTCTAATAGTCTTGGCTGCTACGATTATCCCTTTGATGGCAAATCCCCTTATATCTATTTGGCCGGCGACAGCTTTACATGGGGATATACGCCGCTTGACGAAAAGTTTGGCAAGGTCATTGAGCGTTCGACCGGCACTCGTACGCTCAACTGCGGAGTACCGGACTATGGCACGCGTCAAGAAGTCATAAAAGCACAGCGTGTTATAGAGAGTTTGCCTCATTCTCCCCAATTAATTGTCGTAGCCCATTATGGGAATGACCCGGGAGATGATGGGATGTTCCCGGGCTCCACTGCGTATCATGGGTATGTCGTGCCCTCGTGGCTATATTGCGACCCGCAATTCATGCTCACGACCTCACCACTAGAAGCCACAACGACCTGTAATGTCCCAAAACCAAATTACCCCCTTCTCCAAAAGATAAAAATTGAACTCGCCGCGCATTCGGTGCTCTACTTAATGGCGAAAAGGCAGTTCGGCATACCGGACAAGCTTCGCGGTGTGCTTATGCGCGTCGCGCCGAACTGGCTCCTGCGCAGTGGTCTTGCGCATGAAAATCAGTCTTGGTTTGATGACAGGTCAAGATTATTAGATGACACGAAATATTGGGACGTCCACTTCTCAAACATACAAGCCTTCAAAACATTGGCTGATAAAAACCATAGCAAGCTTTTGGTGGTGTTCATCCCCGTTAGAGAATCAGTCACGGCTACGTCAACCGGCCCGCTGTCGGCCGATTGGCACACCGAAACATATCTTAAACAACATGGCATTGCTTATATTGACCTTTTGCCGGCATTGCGTGAGGTGGATCCGAGCGGAGCGGTGCTTTATTGGCAGAACGATGTCCATCTGGCCCCAGCTGGAGATGCCCTTGTCGGCTCAATCGTAAGCGAATATATAAAAAGGCAAGGTCTGCTCCCGCCCTAAAACGCCTTTGGTATGAACGGAATAAAACTTGCAACACTCGCTGCGGCCACATTGCTTATCTTTCTCTCAACCTACCGCCTTACCGAGAGCCCGCCAATATGGACTGACGAGGGACATTTAATCCAAGTGGCAATGAATGTGGCTTCACATGGTCCGCAGACATTGTTACAGGTGGCACCCGGGCAATTTGAGAGCGGCGCATTTTCTGCCACCAGCGGATATCCGGTACTTTTCCCTATAGCCGCCGTGTTCTCTTTATTTGGCACAAAACTCGTCTTCGCACGGCTGGTTATGGTCGCCTTCATCATGTTATTTGCCTTTTTCGCCTGGAGGCTCATGGCTCGGGAGATGCCTCTTTTCCTAGCGACCTACGCCATATGGCTTTTAAGCTCATTTGCCCCCTTATATGGCAACGGCAAGAATGTACTGGGTGAAGTCCCCGGCCTCCTTTATTTGACCCTATTTTTGCTGTGCCTGAGCCTCATTGAAGCAGGAAAAAGGTCGTGGACTATTTTTACTCTCGCCGGGCTTTTTTTGGGGCTTGCCGTCGTGACGAAGCCGATATTTCTAATCGTTTTAATACCCACCACCGTGGTGGTGCTTTTCTCTTTAAAACTGCTCACGCCGCTGAAAACCCTTGCCGGATTTGGTGCGTTCGCGGTCGCGGTAACGTTGTGGATATGGATCCAATTCGGGGGACAGTCCCTCTACCAGATGATTGCATACTATGCAAACCCTTTCGCCATTGATACTGCTGCATCAATCTCCCATAATGCGCTTCTTTTTGTGAGCGCACCGCAGCCGTTTTATGCGCTTGTGCTCCTAGCCATCTGGGTGCTGTCCATCTTAGTGCGCATTCGGAAACAGCAAACTATATCCCGCACCGAGTACTTGGCAGCCGGATTTACGCTATTAATCTATCTTGCGTTCTTGCGCATCACGCCGTATTACCGGTACTATTTTATAGGAGAAGTGTTTGCCCTTCTGTACCTCCCTTTTGCGCTTTGGAACATATGGCCCCGACAGATTCCAAAGTTTTTCTTTCATGCGGGCCTAGTGCTTCTTATCATGTCCCAAATATACCAATGTTTTTTCAACTCATGGGTAGCGGGGTATTACAACTCACACCGTACCGTAGAGGTGAGTCAGGCATTAGGCACACTTTCAACCTCTACTTCAATTTTTATATATAACGCTCCTGAAATACCGCTCTTCCTGCCATCGGGCATGCCCTATTATCAGTATCTTTTCTTGACGCCAGTCGTCATCCTTGGCAAGGAGGAACTGCCTCTCGTTGCACAAGGAGTGCCGGATTTGGTGGTAGTAAAAGAAGGGGCTGCTTCTCAACTTGACCTCTCCTCCTATCGTGAAATACGCGTGTTTGACCAATACGCACTGTGGCAAAGGAAACCATTGAAAAGCTTAGTCGTACCTCAGTAGATGTGTCGCAGCCAGTCCAGCACAATCAGTATGGTCGCCTGAATCCCGTCTCGGTAGCGGATTTTCTTTCCCTTCGCAACACTGCGCGGAGCATAAGATATGGGAACCTCTGCGAAGCGGTAGCCTTTTCGCGCGAGTGCCGCGGTGAATAACAGTTCCGACTCGAAACGGCCCGCTGCGAAAGCATCGCCAGCTTCGCGTGGAAAGAGTTTATAACAGGTCCACACGTCCGTCAGCGACAATCCGTACAATAGATTGATAAGTTTTGTTATGAACCACACGCCCACGCACGCAATAGGGTCGCCGCGGCGAGGCTGCGGATGTAGGTTGCGCGAACCGTACACGACATCGGCTGTTCCGTTTTCAAGCATTGAGAGAAGATTTGATATGTCTGCTGGGTCATATTCAAGATCAGCATCCTGAATAAGCACATATTTCCCTGTTGCGTTTTCTATACCATGGCGCACTGCCGTGCCTTTCCCTCCGTTTTTCCCGCAATATATGACGCGCATCGCTCGCTCATATCGTTTTAAGATATTCCTCGTTCCGTCTTGTGAAGCGTCATCTATAACGATGACCTCCTTCTCCCAACCGGAAGGAATATTGGCGACCCCGAGACGGTTCAGTAGTTCCCCGACGGTCTGTTCTTCATTATAGACGGGAATAATGATGGAGAGTTTTTTATTCGCCATGGGCGTTTATGTTACGACAAGTGTGCGTTATAGTACAGGACACATGGATATCAAAACGAGGATGCGTGCATTTTTATACTCGCGGTTCCTGCGTGTCATCACCATCGGCGGCGTTGGGTTCGTAGTGCAAACAATAGTGTTTGAAATTCTCGGGATATATCTGCGGATATTCTCTCCAAGTACCGCGGTCGTAATCGGCGCGGAGACTGGCATTTTGACGAATTTTTACCTCAACAACCGATTTTCCTTCAGCGATAGGCAACACGATATTTCGCGCCTATCGCGCCTCATGCGTTTCCATATCGTTGTGAGCGGCTCCGTCGCCCTGCAGTGGTTGTTTGTATTTATAACCGAGCACCAGACAAGTAATCTCCTTCTCATCCATATCGCCTACGCAGCCGGCGTCATCCTCGGATTCGCCTGGAATTATACCTTTTACCACCTCTTCGTCTGGCGACATCGAGAATTGCCGAATGCATGAAAAACCTGCATGAACATCTTGTAGCGCTTGCACACGCCGACCCGGAACGGCCGATTATCTTTGTGTGTGACGCCGTCGGCGCGATTACGAAAGAGATTACGCGCGCGGCGTTATGTACGAAAGTGGAAAATGCGGCCGCGTATTTGCAAAGCAAGGGGTTGCATACGGGAGATAGGATTGCGCTTGACTGCGTAAACTCAGCTGAATTGCTCATCATCAGTTGGGCTGCGTGGGCATGCGGTATTGCTACCGTGCCGCTTGACACAAAGCGCGACACACTTGAATTGCGTGAGCATAAGATGAAAGTGAGCAGTGCTAAATTGCTGATAATTCAAGAGAAATTTTCAGAAGATAAGAGTGTTCCCGGCAATATAACTTGGATGCCTGATTTCTCTCATGAAGCGCTTATACTCTTCACTTCCGGCACGACCGCGCACCCGAAAGGCGCTCGACTCACATTGCAAAATTTGGTCGTCAACGCGGAGAGTATTGTTGAATGGTTACGTATAGGAGAAGATGACCGCTTTTTAGTCCAGCTCCCGCTTCATCACATTAACTCCACGACATTTTGTCTCGCATCCTTGATCGCAGGAGCGAGCATTGCGATACCGCCCATGTATTCCAATTCGCGTTTTTTTAAACAAGCGGCGAATAGTGGAGCGACATTTACGTCGGTCGTTCCTTCCATTATTTTTGACCAACTCGGCCGCATAAAAGAATTCGAAAGAGCGAAAGACCGATTAAAATTGAGCCGTATCCAATTGGGTTCTGCTCCTGTCGTAGTTTCAGATGCACTAGAATTTATGCAAAAATTTTCCATTCCGCTCTATCAAGGATACGGGCAAACCGAGACGGCACTGCGCGTCACGGGCGTTCCAATGAGTCTTTCAAAAGAACGGTATGCGGAAGCGATGTTAGAAAATTCAATTGGCACGCCAATGCCGTGGGCGCATGTTGAAATAGCGGATATGGAAGGGCGAATTCTCGGAGAAAAACAGGAGGGCGAGCTCATCGTCAGAGGTCCAGCGGTTATGCAAGGATACGTTGGCGACGAATTTGCGTTTCGTGACGGATATTTCTTAACTGGCGATATAGGGCTCTGGAAAGAAATCAACGGACTTCGCTTCTTTTTCCTTAAGGGCCGCGCCAAAGAAATCATTATCAAAGGTGGAATTAATATTTCCCCCGTCGCCGTCGAGAATGCACTTAAAAAGATTAGCGCCGACATTGAGCAAGCATATGTCACTGGAGTTTATGATGTGCGATACGGCGAGGAAATTGGCGCTGTTATCGTGTTGAAAGAGAATGCTGATGCGCCGGGCGCCCTGCGGCGATTGAAGCTCGCTTTGCTTGTTGGAAACGAGATATTAAGCGCATATGAAACACCAGAACATTTCGCCATAGTGAAGAGATATGAATTGCCAATGACGTCCACTGGCAAGGTACAACGTACGGTCCTAAAAGAAATTTTTGATGGGAAGTTTGAGTCGCTGTATGAACTCATGAGCAACGCCGAATTTCGCTTCATTGCGGTACCGCCGCATTCTCCATTTGCGGAAACGTCGCGTTCTTTATATAACCATTGCTGGCGGCCGCTTACAAAAACTCTCCAGGAATACAAACAATATCTTGGAGAATACTTGACGCTTGGCGCAATCGATACAAATGGAGCACTTGCAGGACAAATATCTTTTTTCTATAAAGACAAGAAAATCATTTGTGTTTCAATATGCAGCGCACGTTTCAAACCGAAGCTGGTACCATCCGTGCGAGAAACGCCGAGCGCCGCATTCGTGCGCCAGTATCTGCTTGCGGGAAGCGACCCGGTCATGAATTTCCACCATAAGCAGGGTGCAGAGCTTATCGAGGTGACCCCGGGCGGCAGACCTGCTGATAAGAGCTCGCTTGGCTATACGATGCTCTTATACTATCCTCCAACAAAAATCACCGAATTGGGCGGCTCGGTCTCCAATCAGCTTATACAAGCCGTTCGTATTCTGGCCCGCGATGTCAGCGCGGATGTATATGCCATTTCGCGCCCCGGCGGTCTTGCAGCATACGTAAGCCACAATATGATGTGATATATTGTGTTTTATGAGCAAAAATTGGCAATTTGTTTCTTTTTGGGACACTGTCCGCCAAGATGCCAGAAGAGTCGGGTTCACGGTGGATCCCCGCGCGCCGCTTATTTCTCGTCTACTGCAAGTCCGCCGAGCGATGAGGCACAAGCCCGGCTTTGCCTGCGTGTTTTGGCTGCGCGTGAACCAATTATTCGTCCGCAACAAAAGCTGGCGCGGCCAATATCGCCTGCGGATGTGGCGGCAGTACCGATTCGCCAATGACATATCGCCGTATGCAACCATCGGTCCTGGATTATTTCTGCCGCACCCGACTGATGTGGTAATAGGTGCGAGCGCCACAATAGGGGAAAATGCGACTATTTATAACGGCGTTACGATTGTAGGAATCGAGATGCCGCATCTGCCGCGGTTGGGCGACAATGTTACTGTCTACACGGGAGCAAAAATAATTAAATCGGTGCAGATTGGCGATAATTCCGTCATTGGGGCTTTGACCCTATGCAACAAAGATGTCCCGCCAAATAGTATTATGTACGGTATTCCCCCGAACGTGACGGTAAGACCCAACAACGGACCCCCCACAGAAACTGAACCTCCTATCAGATGACGGGTCTCAAAATAATAAGCCCTTACGAGGACAGTTTTGAGCGCAATTCCTCTACGATCGGCCGCATAAGCGCATCGATACGAAAATAATTGACAAAGGCATTGCGTGCGTTTCTCTGCATTTGTTCAAATGTCTCGGGGGAAACATTTTTATGAAATTCTGCTATCCGCTCGGGTAAGCGCTTAATATCGCGGAAATCAACAGTGAGCGAAAAAGATGAGTAGTCAATTTTATCGCTGAAAGGAAAATTACGCTCTGTGTTTACTATGACAGGAATGCGCCCCAGAGATAATATTTCAAAAAATTTGGTCGAGTCGTTCGCATCCCCACGCACGTCAAGCGCATAATCGCTCTCCAGTATGGTTTCGACCATTTCATCCCGCAGTTTCTGCATATCGCCAATTGCTGTCTTGGGACTGCCGGAGAAAAAGCTGCGCACATGCAGATTGAGCGCTACGCTTGGCGAGTGTTGCAATATTCCAATCGCTTTCTGACGCCACAACACTCCCTTCATGCACGCGCGATAACGCGAGTCAAAGATGCCATGCAGACGCATCGGCAATTCTTTTATGACCGTGCGGAGATACTGGGCGGGGGAAAGCTTCGCCCAGCCCGCAAATCCCACGATGGGTGTTTCGTTCCTTTTTTCCCGGATACTGAGTCGGCCGCCTTTGTGGCGCTCCAAAAGATCATCAGCCATGGGCGGTATCTGAATCCTTCTGCGCTCGTTCACGAAACGATATCCGCCGTAACGCAAGATGTACGCATTTTCTATCGCAATCGGGGCCTCTACGTCTCCTAATCCGTCTATAAGGAGCGGCAGGCCGGCTTTTCTTGCAGTTTGTACGCATTCGTCAAAAAGTGCGGTGTCGTGGCGCAAAAACCACACGTGCGGATACGGCGGCAACACCATATCGGCTTTTTGCATGTCATCCGTTACCGTGTAGTACTCGGTATCAAATGAATACGCGTCAAACATCTGCTTGGCGAAGATTGACTCTTTGGGATACGGATTACCCCACCACGGGTACAGGAGGGGCGTATGAATACCGCCGCGACGCCATGCGGGATTAACATACAGCGTAAGACGATTAGTCGATGTCATACAAAAAGAATATTATGGCGTTTGGCCGACAGAATCCATAAGCGCGAGCAAAGCCTGAGCGAAGTTTTTTGTTGTATAGCGCACGGCCACCTTGTCATGGCCGGATGCCGCGAGGTTTTTCCGTTTTTCAGCGTCGTTCCAGAGCGATTCAATCGCTTGTGCGAGGGCTTCAGGATTATTTGGTTGAACTACTACAAGATCTCGGCCAGAAATAAAATAGTCAGTAATCCATGGGCGCTCCGTCGCGATGACTGCCTTGCCCGCTGCAAGAGCATCTAAGGTTACCGTCTGACCCGAACAATCCGACCCGTCCGGTATTTGCATATCTTTTGAAGTAATGACGACCAGTCGCGCACGTTTATATAAATCCCGAATCTCCCTATAACTTCTGTCATAGAGCACAGAGACATTTGCGGGAACCGGCATATCAAGCGGGATGTTTTTTCGCGCGGCAACTACCACAAATGCGTGGTTAGTGTGTTCCGCCGCCCTAAAGAGGGTTGCATAATCGCGACCCGCATCGCGACCGACGCTTACGATGAGCTCCTCCTCATGGGACACGTCGGTAGGTTGGAAAAAACTCGCGTCCACACCAAAGGGGATAAACACGAGATGCTGACGAACTATGCCAAATCGCATAAAATCTTTGAGTTGTTCATAAGAAATACAAATGATACGAGCGTAACTCGCCCAAAACTTTTTGAGGAGAAACAGGCGCGCCGGATGCGCGGCGTGGCGTCGCATCAATGTAGACGAAGTCATCGCCACATACAGCCATCGCGTCTTTAGTCGAAACACGCGAGCACATAGAGAAACAACGTACCCGAAAAATAGCTCGTCTTGGGCAATAATAAAATCATACTTAAGAAGACGCGGCACAAGAAGCAGAGACCGTATCAATCCGTGCGCAGCAATGATATACGTGGCGCCTGAAATATGGTTCAAACCACGTAGTGCAGTATCCGTACCTTGTCCTGCCTGTACCTCGGATATCATTTTTTCTCGAGAACTTGAGAAAAGAAATACTATCCTGGGCAATTTTTTTGATACCTGCGACATAGATGAGTGCACCTTTAATACTCGGTCACGAGCGTATCGCGATCTAACGTTTGGAAGGCGCGCGGATCTTGGTCCTTGCGCAGGGCAACCGAGTCGCCAGCAACAATAGCGTCGACGTTCGTCTTGCGAAAAAACTCAGCCACCTGATGCAGGTTCTCTACAATAGGCTCGCCACGGATATTGAGCGAGGTGTTCAAGAGCGCGGGTACGCCAGTTTCTTCATAAAAATGCTCGAGGAGCGCGCGGTAGCGGGAACCGTCCCGTTCGACCGTTTGCGGACGTACGGTATTGTCAACATGGACAACGGCAGGAATGAGTTGTTTTGCGGCAGATGTCGCATCGAAGGAAAGAATCATATAGGGCGACGGCGCCGCACGTTTAAGAAGTTCGGCTGCATGTTCCGCGAGTATGGATGGGCAAAACGGCCGGAATTCTTCGCGAAATTTTATTTTTTCGTTGATGCGGTCGCGCATGCCCGGAAGCCCTGGATGCGCCAAAACCGAGCGGGCGCCAAGCGAGCGCGGTCCGAATTCCATTCGACCCTGGAACCAGGCCACTACATTCCCTTCTTTGATGAGCTTAACTGTTTCGCCGATAACATCAACACTTTTGCGGAATAGGATTCCCTCCTCGTGCAGGGTCATCGCAACTTCGTCGTCCGAGTAGCTCGGTCCTAAGTAGAGATGCTTGAGCGGTGTTGGCCGCTTAGCTGTCAATTGTGCGTATAAAAGCCCGGCAGCACCGAACACAAGCCCATTGTCTCCCGCCGCTGGCTGTACGAAGATATCGTCAAAGAGCCTGCTTTCGCGAAGCACTTTATTGAGTTTGACATTGAGCGCTACGCCGCCGGCGAGGCACAGATATCTCGATGGATATTTTTTCTGCGCCATTTTCGCGACGGAGAGCCCTACCCGCTCAAGTGCGTTTTGGAGCGCCCAAGCGAAATCTTGATGTTCCTTGGATATCAATGCATTGCGCATGGCGGCAGGCCCGAATCGGCGCTCAAAATTCTTTTCGACACCCCAAAGGGGATACAGTACGAAATCGGAATTGACACGGTATCCATTACGTTTGTTTGGAGTAATAAGGTCGCTCACATCGACGCCGTGCCGGCCATAGGGGGCGAGGCCCATGACCTTATATTCTCCATCGTTGGGAGTGAACCCAAGATATTTGGTTGCTGCGGAATAAAAAAGACCGAGTGAATCGAATATTCCCCGCCGCTCTTTGATGGCAATGTCCGCACGATTCCCAACTCCTATAGACAGCGAGGTCGCCTCTCCTTTGCCGTCCCAGGTGATGATGAGAGATTCCTCAAATGGCGAGAGGAGAAATGTGCTTGCTGCGTGACAGAGGTGGTGGTCAAATGACGCCTGTGCTTTCGGCAATCCCGGGAATAATGCACGAATTTTCTGGTATCCAGCCCGACCCCGAAATTGTCCCCAGGTGCCGAGTACTTGGAGTTTAAGATTTGCGAGCATATAACGCACCTCCAGCATCGTGCGCGGCAGGCGGCAAAGATAATAGAACACCACAGCGAAAAATGTCCGTAGCGGGGTGAGACGCGCATATACGACGTAATCAACCTTTTCTTGTGCGATACCCGCCTGGCGCAGGCAAAAGGCTATGGACTCTTTAGGGAATTGTGACGGAGCATGTTTGACGCGTGAAAAACGCTCTTCTTCTGCGGCCGCCACAATCTCACCATTCTTCATAAGGCACGCGGCCGGATCATGTCCATCTTTGTATGCAAGGATATACATAACTCAAGAAAGCGCCTTTATGATAGCCGGAATAAGCTTTTCAAGCGAATGGTTCTCGCGAACGTACCGTGGGCCTTCGGCCTCAAGCGGTTTGAGTGCGGGGTCGTTCGTCTTGATTGGGAGTCCGCAGGCGAGCGCTTCGAGTACGACTTTGTCCAAACTTCCGGACTTGCTCGTATGCACCAGATATGCGGCTCTCTGATATTCATCGCGCAATTGCGCTTGGGCAAGACCGCCTAAAAACCGTACGCGGGTGCCAAGCTCGTGGGCGAGCGACTCAAGGTTTTTGCGTTCCGGTCCCTCTCCCGCTACCCGGAGTTCGCGGTTATCATGCGTGGCAATGCGAATGGCAATATCGTGCCGCTTGCTTTGCATAAGTCGCCCGACGGAGAGTACCCAATTGCCGCGAGTAACGCTTTCATTAGGAGAAAAGAATTCCGTGTCGATGCCGTGCCCCATGACGCGAACTTTCGAGCTTTTGAGGCGAAAGCTTTCTTTCGAGGCGGTAAAAATAATGTTCGACAGAAATGCGGCGATGCGAAGCTTCAAGTTGACACTTTTGTGCGTGTACCACAAGGAAACTCGTTTACCCCACAGCCGCCAGAAGAAGCCGCCGAGAATAATATACTCGGGGTTCATATGCACGAAAACGGCATCATACGCACGGCGCAGCTGCCAGAGGTATCCGTAAAAATTTAAAACATATTTGATTCGTGAGACACCCTTTTCTTTGCCAAGCGAATGTACGCGCACATTCATAGGCAACGCATATTTCCCTTCCTTGAGGCAGATGATTTCGATGCGCTCGGTGTGTTTTGCAAATTCTTCTATCCATCGCACAAAAAACCCGAGAACCGGATTACTTGTATCAACTGTTTGCGTAACAATGAGCAATTTCATGCGCGGCGAAGTGTCTGCATAAGGTCCAAGGCGATGCGAGGTGGAATATCGCCAACTTCTGCAAGATGTTCGCGCGCCGTCTCAAGAGCGTGCCGCGGGAGCTCCTGCCTCGCCGCATTGTCTTCAATGAATCCGACGATGCCAAGCGAGAGCGCGGTCGGGTCGGCAACCGGCACCGAGAGAACATCCTTATAACCCCTGAACACTTCGCCGACGATGCCCACATCAGTCGTGATAATGGGCACTTCTGCGAGCGCCGCTTCGATAAGCGTCCGGCCGTAGCCTTCGTACGCGCTTGCCTGAATAAACGCTTGTGCGCTCGCGAGGAGTCCCCATGCATCAGGACGATTGCCGAGGAAGATGACTTTGTCCGCAAGCCCGAGCGAGTGCGCCATGCGTTCGAGTTTTTCGCGTTCGCGCCCGTCGCCCGCGATGAAAAGCCCAACCGTTGGATAGTGCGCCACGACGAGCTTGAGCGCCGCAAGAATGTCCTCAATGCGCTTTTCTGGCTCCAAGCGCGAAACGGTGATGAGCGAGAAAGTGAATGAAGGGTGCGCGGGCAGCCGCACGGGTTCTGGCATCGTGGAATCCACAGCAACCGGAATGACCGTCGGTTCGGGAATGCGAGAGCCATAGTATTCAACCAGTGAAATTTTCACGCGCTTCGACACCGTGCGGATGCCAACGGCTTTTGGCAATACCCTGTCGGCGATTCGGCGGCGCCAACGATTCAACAAAGGCATACGCACCGAGGGACTGCGCCAATTCCCGCTCATGGTGAACCACGGGGAAAGGAAATCCGTGTGCACTTGGATATGTAGTTTTGCATTCGTGCCGCGCACAGCCCGAAGCGCCGCAAGCCCGTGTTCAAACGGGTCTTGCGCGGAAACGACTTCGATGCCGTGCTTAAGAATGAGTTCGTGCGCTCGCTGCGCGAGCGCACGGATACGGAAAATCTTCCAGGCGCGTACGGGATGGAGAAAGAGATTCTCTTCGTCCTCTTCGCGCGCGCTCGGACCCGCAGCAGATACAATGTGCAATTCTCCCACCAACGCGGCATACGCGCGCATATGCGCGCGCGCAGAACTGGTTGCATCAAATATCGTCGGGTCGTTTGAGACAAAGAGGACTTTCATAACTGTTGCAGCGTCGCCGCGGTTTTTGAAAGCATCGTTTCAAGCGAGAATCGCTTCCCTGATTTCTTCGCAGCAGAAGCATATTTGTCTCGCTCCTGTTTATATTCAATCAATATCCTTAGAGAAGATGCTAGTTCAGTTTCCTTGTCTACATTAATGAGCATCCCTTCTCCTGAAACGATAATTTCTGGATTTCCACCAGCATTTGTCGCTAAAATACATTTCCCCAGTCTTAGCGCCTCAATGAGCACATGAGAAAGACCCTCATATGTGGAATTTAATACGAAAATATCGGCATCATTCATTATTGCAAGCGTCTCTTCATGAGAACGTTCACCGGTAAAAATACAAACCTCGTCCAATCGCAAATTGTGTGAGTGTTCTTTTAGCTCTTTCAATTGCAATTCTTCGGGACCCGAGCCAACAATGATAAGAGATGGATTTAATCCCTTTCGTCGGGCACTCCAGATACCATCAAAGACCCGCATGAGTCCATCAATGCCTTTCCATTTCACCAACCGAGCCACAGTTACCACACGGGGCCGAGGGAGCCTTTGTATCATGTTTGGGATTTCACCTATGTGTTCGACAGACACTGCATTGTATATAACTTCAATTTTCTCTGCTGGGATGCCCCATGACATCACAATACCTTTCAAGTATTCGCTCGGTACGATGACCCGTGTGGCGCTCCGCGCCACACGGGTCTGTATGCGCCGGAGCACGCGTACCGGAAACGGCACGCGCTCCGTCTTCACGAATTCGTCCAGGTTCTGCGTTACACCAAACCGCTGTACGCCCTGCTCCCACGCATAGTCGCCGACTATTTTCACCACAAAGGGTTTCCTCGCCTTCTGTGCCGCCTTCATCGCTGGCAGCCCGACCGAGACCGGGTCAAGTGCGAGGACGGCGTCCGCATTCCGCGCCGCCTTGAGTACACGGCAGTAATAGGCATAGTGCCGAATAAGCTTCGGCAAATGTCGAACCCTGCTGAACTTCACCAATTCAACCTCAATGCCTTTTTCCGGCAATCCCTCAAAAAGCAGTTTGGCGTAGGTTGCGGGCCCGCCTATTTCGGGCGGGTAGAGGGGCGTCGCAATAACGAGCCGCATACGCGTATTCTAGCGGTTCTTGAGCAACCGGTCGAATACTCCTCGCATCTGCTTTGCGATAAGATTCCAGTCGTATTTTTCGCGAACCATCTGTGCCGCATGAGCCGTCACTTTTTTCACTTTTTCCGGATTCGCCACAATATCTTTCACGGCTTCGGCTATCTGTTCAGGAGAGTCCTTATCCACGGCCCACCCCGTGGTTTCTCTATCGGGGTTTCGTTTCTCGTCAAAAAGAAAATCAGAAATACCGCCTTCCTGTGTCGCGATGACTGGGAGACCGGTCGCCATCGCTTCCATGAATGAGGCCCCCTGCCCTTCGGAACGCGAGGGGCGAATAAAAATATCCGCTGCATGCAAATAACGCGGCATGTCCCTGTGGTCAATATGCCCCAAGAACTCCACTCGTTCGGATACGCCTTCTTTTTTCGCAAGTTCCTTAAGCGCGACTTCGTCCGGACCAGTACCTAAGATTTTAAAACGAATGTGTGGTGGCAGGAGCGCGAGCGCACGAATGACATCGTCAATCGCGTTTTTGTGTACGAGACGGGAAGTGGTAATGAGTACCGTTCCTTCATGCGCGACAGGAGTGCCGGAAAAATGCCGTATATCAACACCGTTTGGAACAATTTTAATCGGTCTTGCATAGCCCATCTGTCGCGCCCACTCGGCAAGATAGGTCGAAAGCGCCGTTACGGCAGAGGCATTTCGGAAGCCGCGCGCGAGGAAGGAACGGAAGGGGAGAATAAACCAGCGACTAAACATGTGCTCCCACGGGTCGCCCTCTTGCAGAGTGAGAACATACGGTACAGAAAGTCGCGCGAGCACAATCGGAAATAGCATATAGCTCATCATGGCCCAAAGAGCGTCGAAATGGAGCCGGGAATGGAGACTGCGCGCCGCTCTCGCGGCGCGCGGTACGAACAATATTTTCGAGAGGTACGAAGCGCCTCCGCCAGCTGGCGGACCAACGCGGTGCACATATACATTCCCCATCTTCTCTTCTGCTGGATCGCCTCCGAAGTTGAGGGTGAGTATGTGCCATTCGATATCGGAGATTCGGTCAGTGATTTCCTTTATCGCCACTTCCGCTCCGCCGACGAAGTTCGGATAGTATGCAAGCGAGAATATGAGGATTGTTTTAACTTCCTTATCGGGCATTGCGTTTGCGTAAGATAGTAGAGTAGGCGAAGCGGATCTGATTAGCGAAGGAGTCGCCGACACCGAGCGATGTGCGGGCGCGCATACGCGCTTCAAGCGAAATGAGTTTTTGGTCTTGTTCGGGTGTTGAGGCATACACTTGGTCGGTATGCGAGAAAATAAGGCGCAGGAAGAGCCGTTCATACCATGAGAGGTTCTGGTCGGCGAGCGTTACGAGAAGTGGAATGAGTTTCCCTTTCCGAAGGATGAGCGCCGGCAGAGTGCCGTAGCTTGCCATGATGGACCACGAAAAAAGATACGTATGTTTATTTGCGAGATGGAGCGCTTTGCGTATACCGAGAAGCGGCAGGAGGAATTTATCAAAACGATTGCCGAAGCCCACACGATAAACCGTGCCGTTGGCAACGATGCAAGGAACACCAAGCGCTTCTTTAGCGTGAGCGGCCGTAATAATATCAAAGTGTACATCTGGAAGTTTCAACATAAGTTCACAAAGTGCATCCTCCGCGGGGCCTGAAATGGGGTGAAATGTGGTGGTGAAGACGATGATGCGTTTTTCGGGTGCGGGTTTGGGCTTGGTACTTTTTATGAATTCGGAAATATCGTCTTTCAGCGACCGTCGCGGTGCCCAGCCGAGCGCGCGCGTTTTGCTACAATCGATAGCGGCTTGCAGACGATTTCCTTGCCGCTCGGGAAGCATAACGATCTCCTTACCAAATAGTTCCGCGAGCTCGAGAATAGAATACGCATCTTCTGTACTTCCAATACCATACCCGTCTCCTTCTCCGTTCTCCCCGACCATAATGAGACCATCGACAATATCGTGTACATGCGTAAAGATACGTTCCTGGGTCCCGGGAGAAACAACACTGAGCGGAAGTCCGCGCTTGTATTGCTCCTTAAAAATCGCATTCACGGTCCCCATGGCGCCGGCGCGTTCGCCTGGACCGTACACATTATAGAAATAAGTTATTGCATAGTTAATACCGAACCAATCTCCATAGTTCTTGACCAGTTCGCTCATATTCGCTTTACTCCAGGCGTACGGGCTCTGATCACGCCCAAGACCGCCAGCGCTAAATTTGGTTGAAGAACCAGCGTAGATAATTTTCGCACCGCGACGGCGCGCGAATTCGAGTACGGCGAAGGTCCCGAATTGATTCAAATCCCAAACTAATTCCACATCCTCAAAACTTTTTTCAAGACGAGAATATTCGCCGAGGTGGTAGATGAGGTCGGGCGTTTCGGGAATATATTTCTCGATATCTTTCGTATGCCCCTCGCGATATTCAACCCCCGGAACATGATTCTCGCGACTGCCGGTAAAGTAATTGTCGAGCGAAATGACGCGATGGCCATCTTTGTGCAGACGGGCACAAAGATGTGAGCCGATGAAGCCCACGCCGCCAGTCACGAGAATGAGTTTCTTATTCATGTGCCTAGAGAAAGATAAAAGCGCCTCCCGCAAGAGTGATTACGCCGAGGAGGCCGAGCGTCCAAGGGGACTTGAAGATATCAAAGATGCGCGCAGCAGGTGCTGGCGACGGAGAAGGCAACGCCGCCCCCGCGGCGGCGAGTTCGGTCGTCGCTGCGGGGGCATCTACTGCTTCTTCATGTATTTGTGCTTCCGTACTCGCGCTTGATATCGGCTCGACCTCCGATACTTTTTTATACCTCATCATACTAGGAGAAGGTTGCCCGCCGGAGGCGGGTCCGCCTCCGGCGGGCGCAAACGCTACTGCTGGATACACATCTGCCACTTCCCCGCTTGGGTACAAGAGCAATGCCGAGCCTGCAAGCGGTAGTCCTATCACCTGAAAAGGAAAGAGGACCGAGCGGCCAGCGAGAATCTGCGTGTCCTCGGGAATCTTAAATTCTTTCCCGCCCGCTGACAAACGCCAGAGCGAAAGGTCGGTCGTACGCGTGCTGCTATTCATAAGATTGATGCCTCGGGGAGATACCGAAACGATTTTGACGCCGGCGTCTTGTACGGTGACAATGACTTCGGCGAGCGCGTCGCCGCCGTCGGAAGTAGAGGCGTGGGCGACGGCAAGATATTCGCCCGGATTGTAGTACGTATGAAAGACGCTTGCACCAGTCTTTCGCATCCCATCGCCAAACGACCATGTCACAAGGGCGTCGTTGCGCCTATTCCCTTTGCCGTCATACACGACGGCGGTAAAAGCGGTGTCCGCGCCGGAGGATACGCTACGGTCTCCGGTGGTAACAATGCGGAGCATTGGAATTGGTATATATTCCGGAGGGCCACCGCCGCCGCCTGAAGAAGAAACAGCTGGTGCGGTTGTCGTGCTTGTCGCGCTTGAAGATGAAGAAGAGTTGGAAGATGAATTTGAGACGCCGGCATTTATGGCGCGTGGCGTGGCGACCGCCGTTTCCCAGCCGGAGGCTGTGCGCTGGGCGGTTTCTTTGCTCGCATTATCGCCGCCGACATTTACCCAATTTGCGCCACCTATAACCTCATCAGCGTTACTCCCGCTGGCGTCTGAGAGCGTGAGTGTTGTCCCGCTATTAGTGAGCGCGCCGGTATAAATCTGGTCGGCAGTTGCCGTAGGTACTGAAGCATCCGAAGTACGCTCAAGCAGGAAAAACCCGTTTGCTGCGATAGAGCCCGCGAGTGTCAACGAGGGAGAACCGTTAGCGGCGACAAGGTGCCAGTTCGTGAGGTCCACTGGCGCGCTGCCCGAATTGTACAGTTCCATCCATTCTGCGTTCGCGCTTGCCGCGCTTCCCATCCATGCAATTTCGTTAATCACTACCGCGGCACGTACGGGCATAGGAAAGAAGATTGCCAGCGTAAGCAGACCAGCGAGGCGCATGGAAAGTGTCATACATCACCCTTGAGTACCTTCCGGAGCGTGTCCTCGGGAATTTCAAATGGCTGTTTTTCTGGCTGCTTTTGCTGTTGATTTCGTGTAATGACATCTGTCAGCGCTCCTTTCAGCGACTGCTGCCTCTGCTCTTGCTTCTTCTCTTTTTCTGCACCATTCTTCGCAGTCATGGACCGTAAAATTGCCTTAAGGTCCTCGGAGGTCTTAGCCGCAGCGGGTGGCCGGAGAGGAAATGGTTTGGCTCTGTCAGATGGCGTTCGGGAGGGGAAATTCGATTCCGCCTGCCGACCAGGCAGAGGCCTTTGCGCCGTGCCCTCCGTAGTCCTCTGGTCAACGGACGAAGGACGGGAGGCCTTTGGCGGCTCTAGGGTTATGCGGAGCGGAGCGAGATTTGGAGCAGGCGAGACAGGACGGGGTGGTTTCCTCCTCATGCGCGCGTCAAGCGGCGCCTCTGGAGGCGCGCTTGTCGCAAACTCGTCCCCTATCGCCTTTTCAACGCCCGAGCGCGCTGCGGCAAATTGGGCGCGCGACGAAGCGATAACCTGTTCCCTGAAAGACGCCGGCGGCGCTTCTATCGGCGGAATGGTCACAGCCGAGAACGGTTGGGACCCGACGCCGTCTATCATGAGAGAAAGGTATATCTGCCGCTTATCGAGGCCGACGACGTCCTCCTTCGTGAACCGCGGCATGAATATCGTTTCGAGCACCTCCGCGTCAAATGGGCCGACGCGGAAAACCACGGTCGTGCCGACGTTGCCGAAAACAGCGTCGCGCACTTCTTCTTCCATTTGCTCGATATACTGATGCGCGATGACAAGATTCAATTTATATTTGCGAGCTTCGGAGAGGATTTCTGCAAATGTCTCATTCGCGAAGTTCTGGAATTCGTCAACGTAAAAATAAAAACTAGGGTGTTTCGCGAGTTCGGCGGCTGGCAGATTCGCCCTGCTCATGGCTGCAAGGAAGATGCGCGTGGTGAGCATCGAGCCAAGCAAGCGCATATTAGTTTCCCCCACAAGACCTTTTGAAAGGTTGATGATGAGTATCTTCCTTTCGTCCATCATCGTGCGGATGTCAAAAGAAGATTTCGGCTGTCCGATGATGTTCCTAATAAGCGGGTTGCCCGTGAATTGGCCGACCTTGTTCTGTATAGCGGGCGTGGCCTCCTGCGTGTAGCGGTCGGTATAGATAGCAAATTCTTTCGTCCAAAAATCCTTGACGACCGGGTCTTTTACATTCTCAACAACCTTCTTGCGGTACTCTTTGTCGGTGTACATGCGATTGACGCCGAGCAGGGTTGCATCCGGATATTCAAGGAGGGCGAGAAGTGTGTTCGTGAGGATATATTCCATACGTGCGCTCCACGCGTCCTCCCATATCTTCTTGAAAGTCGCCATGAGGCCGCTCACGACCAAATGGCGCTTGTCGTAACCAACGTCCTCCATCACGTTGAACGCGATAGGGTGTTCCAAGTCAAACGGCGCGAAGTACACGACGTCTTTTATGCGGTTTTCAGGAATGAAGTCGAGGAGGCGGTCAACCGTCCCGCCGTGCGGGTCAATAAACGCGAAGCCTTCGCCATTGCGCAAGTCTTGGATCGCCATATTCTCGAGCAAGGTGGACTTGCCCATGCCGGTCTTGCCGATAACGTACAGGTGACGGTCGCGGTCCTTCGCTTTGATACCGAAAGGCACATATTTCCCCCGCGCGTCAGTCGCCGCGAAGTAGGTCACGCGCTCTGGATTTTCCATCGCTCTCAATTATACGCTATCTATAGAGGGGAGATACCGTTCGACGGAGGACTAATTGGAGGGGTTTCAGCTGGCGGCTGCATATTTCGCGCTTCGCGCGTACGGAGCGCGAGACCGATACCGGCCACGCTCGCGCCGAGAATGACGGTAAGCAGGGTACGAACAGCGATTGGCAATCCGGAGAACGGTACGAGGACAGTCAAAATGCCAAAAAGTATGAGCAAGCTTGTACGGGACATGGAGGACAGTGTATCACACCATCGGAATCGATCCCGCTAGTTTATGCGCATTCCCGTGGCGGAGCATGCCGCGATACGATGCGAGAGTTTCTTCTTTCGGATTCCCCTCAACCGCTTTTAGCATGCGCCGTTTCGTACTGGTACGTAACACGCGATGGTCGGAAAAGTGCGCCCAGCCGAGAAAGTCAACACCGGAAGCAAGCGTTTGAATTGATATTTTGTCCGGGTGCATTTCAAGTTTCAATTTGTCGCGCAAAAACACTACCATATATGGAAGTATTTTTGTCAGATAGTTTTTATCTTTTGAAAAGAGAACGGAATCGTCAGCATAACGAATATACTGTTTTATTTTCAATTTGCGCTTCACAAACTGGTCAAACTCGTTCATGTATATGTTCACAAGAAGTTGTGAGGTGAGATTGCCGAGCGGAAGGCCTTTGCCGAGAGTAGTTGAACGAAAACTCTCTATTACATTCTGCAATATGTTTTTTATAGTGCGTTCATCGGAAAGGCGTTTTCGCAAAATGCCGAGTAGTATGTGTTGGTCAATGGATGCAAAGAATTTCCTGATGTCACACTTGAGTACCCAGAGGGTCTTCGTGTGATTCTTGCTCGCCTGATACGCAAATGTCCTAAAACGATTCATTGCCCGATGTGTTCCCTTCCCTAGACGGCATGAATACGAGTCGCCGATGAAGGTACGGTCAAAGAACGGATAGAGCCTGCGATACGCCGCATGATGAACGAGTCGGTCGCGCACGCTCGCCTTGTGAATGTCGCGGGGTTTCGGGTCATTTATTTTGAAATGCTCGTAGCCGCCATGCCGATAGGTTCCTCC
>CAZPXA010000003.1:1510-2564 GCA_964590695.1 uncultured Candidatus Saccharibacteria bacterium | reverse complement strand
TCATGCAATTTTAGAATGTTTTGCATCAAGTGCCTCTCAAACTCTTGGACATCAGCGCGTTTACTCTTCCCGCGTTTAAACTCCCGCCACGCGTCAAGCAGATTTTCCACCGAAATGATATTCTCATACGCATGAGCGAATTGGATTCTTTGAGGCGACCCCCCGGCGCTCTTGCCGGTCATTGAGCGCGCCAAAGCCGCTTACAAAACGTGGCTCGTCGTTCATCGCAAGATGGCACGCTCGGAACGTTTCGGTATCGGCGACCGGATTGATGCGCTGTGGCTTGACCTCTTAGATTCGCTACGTAAATCTGCATACGCATCAGTTACACAAAAGCTGTCTCCACTTGAAGAAGCTCTCCGTGCCGTTGACACAGTTCGCTTCTTTATACAAATCGCATGGGAGTCAGACCTCATGGCGCAAAGTCATTTTATCTCACTCGGGAAAGACATTGAAGAGATAGGGCGCATGGTCGGCGGGTGGAGGAGGGGTATTCTAGCGAAAACCCC
Source organism: uncultured Candidatus Saccharibacteria bacterium (assembly GCA_964590695.1). Lineage (GTDB taxonomy): Bacteria > Patescibacteriota > Minisyncoccia > Phycocordibacterales > Phycocordibacteraceae > C7867-001. The sequence continues at coordinate 2,055 of CAZPXA010000003.1, read as the reverse complement.
GCCTCCAAAGGGAGACGGGGAAAGATAAGAGTTGCGGGATTAGAACCAGCGGGACAGGAACCCAACGCCGGTACCCCACCTGCCCGGGTCCGCCACCGAACCGGCCCCAACGCGCCAACCGCCGACGCCCCAGAGCGCGTCCACGGCCCAGAGCACGTTGTTGTCGTCGCGCACATACCCGACTGTCCACGAAAAATCACCAGCGGCCTGCTTGTGCGCAAGCGTCTCGTAGAACTCGCACAACGAGGTCTCGGCTTTCGTAAGGCCGCCGAGTCCCGCGATTGTGCCGGGCTCCTCATCACTCATGGGCAAGTCGCGTTGTAAACGCCCGAGTTTAGAGAGCTTGATATCACTCGCGGCGATGTCGCGTTCGGTCTTCTGTAGCAGATGTTTCTTGAAGCTGTCGCCAAGGTACGAGATGCACACGCGCGCATTCTCGTTCGTGTTGACGACGTAGTTCTTGGCCGCGACGAATTCCTTCGCTCCCGCGACCTTGAACTTGCCAGCGAACGTGAAGAGCGGTTCCGGCACTTTCGTTCCCTTCT
>CAZPXA010000003.1:0-1500 GCA_964590695.1 uncultured Candidatus Saccharibacteria bacterium | reverse complement strand
ATCCAGCCCGTCGTCGCCGCCGATTTTGTTGAGCATCGCTTCAAGGCGGTCGAGGGTTCTGGAATGCTTGATATTCATTACAATCTCCTTCTCGGCTAGTTGCCGATTGGTTTCTCGCTACCTGCGAGACAAGAGGCATGTGGCCATATTCGCCACAGCAGAAAAGGGCCGAAATAAGCCGCTTTCCGCTGCGGCGAACGCAAGTTAAAATATCAAAGAACTACATAATAGCATACACGAAACTACCATTCTGTCAAGGTGCCCGCCGCTGATTTACACCCTCTCGACTATCACCACAAACTCGCCCTTTCGACGTTGCTCAGGGCGAGCCGCGAATTCCTGCAATAGTTCGGAGGGCGTGCCCGAAATTATTTCTTCGTGGACCTTGGTGAGTTCGCGAGCAAGGGTAACCCTTGCTACGGTAAGCGCGTCCAACTCTTTGAGTAATTTCAAAATGCGGTGTGGAGATTCATATAAAACTACAGGAATATCGCCCTGTGGTGAGTCTTTTCGAACCATTGCCGCGATTTTCTTTAGCATTGTTTGGCGACCCTTTTTGTGCGGCAAAAAGCCGAGAAAGATGAATCCGGTCGTGTCGAGCCCTGCGATGGAGAGCGCGGCGGTGAGCGCTGAAGGCCCGGGTATTGCTTCTATTTTATCTGTTCGCCTATTCGCGCGAATTAGAGCTACGAGGAGCGCGCCGGGGTCGCTGATGCCCGGCGTGCCGGCGTCGCTTACGAGCGCGATATGCTCGCCCGCTTCAAGCTGTGTGATTATTTCATCTGCTTTCTTTATTTCCGTCGCGGCATCAAGCCGTTGAAGCGGCTTTTTGATTTCATAGCGCGCTAAAAGCTTCGCCGTAAGGCGAGTATCTTCGGCATAAATAACGTCGCACTCTTTGAGCGTTCGCAGAGCGCGGAGCGTAATATCCTCCAAGTTCCCTATCGGCGTCGCGACAATTGAGAGTTTTCCATCCATTCCTCGCACTCTAGGGCTTTACGAGGGTATCTGCAACTTTGTAGATGTCGCCAGCTCCCATGGTGATGATGGTGTCGTCTGATTCGACCTCCCGGAGCTTCTTTTCTATCGCGTCAAAACCAAGCGCCGTTGCTTCTGTGCCGGTCGCGCGGATGCGTTCAGCGAGGAGTTCGCTCGAGATACTCCCGTCGTCTACTTCGCGCGCGGCATAGATAGGGGCAATAAATACATGGTCGGCATCGCTAAAGGCGACGGCGAACTCGTCAAGGAGGTCGCGCGTCCGGCTGTAGAGGTGCGGGTGGAAGGCGACGATGATGTCCCCCTTCACTTTTGCGCGAAGCGCTTCTAGCGTTGCTTTGACCGCGGTCGGGTGGTGCGCATAGTCGTCGTATACCTCTGCGCTTTTTTCTGTCTTTCCCTTATATTCAAACCGCCGCCAGGTGCCTTGAAATGAGGCGAGCGATTCAGCGATATGAGAATCAGAAATCGACGCGAGCATCGCCCGCGCGGCCGCCGCGGCCC
>CAZPXA010000002.1:27935-39749 GCA_964590695.1 uncultured Candidatus Saccharibacteria bacterium | reverse complement strand
CCACAATCCTGCCTGCCGTCAGGCAGGCATTACTATCCGCACTTCCCGCTCTTTCTTGCGAAAGGGCGGGATTACCTATGCGTATTCGTGTGTCAAAGAGCTGCGCGTCTCCCCAAAAACGAAACCGTCCCGCCATCGGCGGGACGGTTCGCGTACAAACGCGCGCCCTATAAGGGCCTTCCCGAATCCGAGTGGTTGAGGTTAAGGTTTGTATTGTTTGTAGACACGTACTCCGAGTATAGACGAGGGCTATATGGCTGTCAACACGCTTGATGTGATTAGGCGGCCTTCTTTTCTTTGCCTGATTCGTTTTCGTTTCGCTTTCGCTGCTCCTGCTCCCACTTTTGCGCCTGACTAAACTCAATGTCTCTGTTAAGAATGTCCGTAGGCAGCCCCTGTTCTCTCCTTCGCTCTTTCTCCCACTCAACATTTTGCGCATCATATTGGGCAAAACTCGGTTCCCAAGTTGGTTGGTTTGCTGCGTTAGTTTCTGCAGCGACTTGAGAGAGCTCGGATTCACTTGCTCCCTGTCGCATAGCATTCGCCATGGTGTTGTACTCGGGACCTTGATGTCTGTTTCCATAGAAATTTGGATTTTTCTTGAGATTACTTATCTTCACATACATTGCTTCAGCTTCTTCTCTTTCCATATCTTCTGCAGTGACCCTCCCTCTGCCAAATAATTTTTCCCACCACTTGCGATGACTATTCCTTTCGTCGGCTCTAAGTGCAGAAGTCTCCACGGACTTAGTTCGCTTTTTACTCATTTCTGCCTCATGGGGAGTCGGTGGCGGTGTAGCCGCTTTAAGTTTCTCAAGCAGATCTTGTGCTTCTTTCTTATCAGAAGCTACGGAAGCCTCCAGTTCTTCTGCGCTGGCAGATGGAGCTTCGAGTGGCTTAAATTCGTCCATCAACTCTGGAAAGTTCTCGGGCTGCTTCTTTACAGGGCTTTTTTCTGCTGATACGAGTTTAAATTTCTCCATGTATCCCAATTTTATCCCCCCCCCCCCGGTGAATACGCAAGCCCTGTATGTGCAGAGCAAAAGCTGGATACATAGGACTGTCCTATGTATGACAGTTAGAACTTCAGTTTATATATCCAGTCGTGCGGACCGACGGTCAAGAAAAGAGTGGTGTCCCCGTCAATAAAACGGAATGCGATGCGGTACTTCCTATCCACGCGTATGCTCCATACTTCCTTATGCCGTGGTTCTAGCTTTTCGGTATGCAGGGACGGATGAAACGGATTCTCTCTAAAATACTTTTCTTGCTTCTCGGCCTTTATTTGAATTTTCTCCGGCAGGTCGTCATAACGACTCACAAACTCCGCCGTGAGAATAATCCTCATATCGCGAGATTATTTCTTTTTGCGTAATTCACTTAGAGAGTTGACTTCGCGCACTCTGCCAGCCCGGTAGTCTCTTTCTGCCCGGTTGACACTTTTCAGGAAATCTGAAGAAAAAAATCCGAGGTGCGACGCAAGACGCTCGAGCCTGTTTGCATCGAGCTCTACGATTATCTTCTTGCCGACCGAAGTGGTCCTTATGGCCATTATCTGGTTCATGGCGCTAGTATAGCACGAAACCGTCCCGCCTGTTCTTTAGAACAGGCGGGACGGTTTTTGAGGAGAGGGTTTAGTCCCTGATTTCTGACTGCAGGCGCTCGAGATAGCGAGCTGCCGAAGATTGGCCGCCGAGCCCGAAGGCGAGGCCAATTGCAAGCGATGCGGCAATGATGATGCCTTGGAAGAGAGCTTGTATGAGGCCAGTTGCCACGTTCAATTGCGTGAGCGCCGCGAGAATCGCGAACACCCAGATGGCGTAGCGCGTCACCTTGCCGAGGAACCCAGCGGCATGCAAAGATGCCGCCTTTGCCGAACCGACGACTACGCGCTCCGCTACTTCCGCGACGACCGCCGCGACAAGAAGGATGAGGACGGCGACGATGACTTGCGGGAGATAGCCAAGGACGACATCGCTGATGAAGAGATTCACGGTCGCCAAGTGGAGTACGTCGAGCGCCGCAACCAGAAAGACGATGATGAAGAACCATCTGACGAGGACGCCGAGAAACTTGCCGGAGTTTAGCTCGAAGCCCGCGCGGGACATCAGACGCTCAAGGCCGGTCGACTTGAGGGCCTGGTCAAGGCGCAGTGAACCAATAATCTGTTCGACCACGCGGCCAAGACCGACGCCAACGAGCCAGCCGACGATGAAGATGACAACCGCAACGACTAGGTTGGGAATGAACGCCACCAATCCATAGAAAAGATTCTGAAAAGACTGACTAAGGACATCCGCCCATGTGGTGAAAACCATAATGAATAGCGCTTTATTTATGTGGTTAATTACTCGCGCCTCGTAGCCCGAGTGCCTACCGCAGATTGTACCATTTCTATAGCCCTATTTTATCGATGAGGAGGCGGTGTGGATAGTCAAAAACGTCCCGTAGGAGGCGGTCATAGATGCCTAATCGGTACCGAAAGTCTGGCGTCGCAAACGAAGCATAGCGTATTTCGCGCCCCAGTTCGGCTTCAAGGGAGCGTACGGCGCCCGCGAGCACGCGTTCTTCGAGGTGGTCGCCGACGACAAGGAGGTCAATCTGCGTTTCAAGAACGCCGGTGAAAAGCCCCGAGAGCGCGACCAGCCGCAACGTCCCCGCACGCTTGAGCGCCTTGATGACGTTCTGCGGGCGTACGCTCGTCGTTTCGCGGACGAATAAGTTAAGCGCGTCAAGGTGCTCGAAACGCGGATTTATTTGGTATCGAACGGGGGTCTGTTTCCCTTTCCCTCCTTTCTTGCGCAAGAAGTCAGCAAAGACAAGTTCGGCAAGCTCGCGGCGCACAATCTCTTTTGAAAGTTTTGTTCGCCCGGACACTTCGGCAGAAGTGAAAACGGCGTCCCGATTAAACATGAAGAGCCGCAGCATCTTCAAGCGGGCGCCGGAGCCGAAAAGCCTTGCGAGCGGTTCCATAATGCCGCCAGTGTACGGGTTCGCATATGAAAACGCAAAACACCTCCCGCCTCTGGGCAAAGAGCGTTTTGTGTGTCCTGATTTATTTCAGAGTTACCTTCGCGCCTGCTGCTTCGAGCTTTTTCGCGAGTTCGGCGGCGTCCTCTTTCTTCATGCCGGCCTTGAGCATTGAGGGTGCGCCGTCAACAAGGTCTTTTGCCTCCTTGAGGCCGAGCCCAAGCGCCTCTTTCACCGCCTTGATGACGGCAATCTTGCTTGCGCCCGCGTCCGTGAGCTCCACATCTGCAGTGGACTTCCCCTCCTCCCCGCCGGAGGCGGGCCCGCCTCCGGCGGGTGCAGCAACTGCAACTGCGGCGGCAGAGACGCCGAACTTTTTTTCGAGCACCTTCACGAGCTCGGAAAGCTCTAGAACTGTCATGGTCTCGATCTCTTCAATAAGCTTCTTGACTTTACTCGGTATCTCAACGACTTCTGCTGTTGTTTGTTCTTCCATAGTATTACTTTTTCTTGCTAATTTGGTCGAGCGCTACAACGAGTCCCTGGATCGGGGAATTAATAATATTAGCGAACATACCGCGGAGTACTGGCAGAGACGGAATGCTCGCTATCTCGGTCATTTTCCGGGCGTCAGCGAATATACCCCCAAACACGCCTCCAAGAAGCGTTAGAGCCCCTTTCAGCTTTTTGCCGAACTCATGCACGCCGGTTGCCGGCGCGGTTACTTCTTCGCCCACAGTCCACGCAACCGCCACCTCGCCCGGCAACTCTGGAGCCTCTCCCTCATATCCTCGCTGTGTAAGCGCGAGGCGCAGAAGAGTCTTCTTCGCGACGAAGTACTGCACTCCCTTCTGCGACAATTCCCGACGCAGCTGCGACGCATCCTTCACGGTAAGCTTGGAGAAGCCGACGAACACGACCGAAGACGCTTCTTTAAAAGCGTCCGCAAGCTTCGCGACAATCGCGCGTTTTTTGTCTTTTGATATTGCCATTATTACGTACGAACAGAGGAGTTACCTCGGTAGGGTTTATCCCGCTCTTTCTTGGAGAAAGGGCGGGAACCTACGGTCTTCGGCTCGTACAAGAAGCACTCTACCAGAATGAAATTGGGATGCAAGTCATTGGGCCGCGACATCCGCGACGCGGAGCATGAGGAGCGCAACTGCTATGATAGCCGCGAAGCCAATAGAGAACTTCACGAACTCCACAAAAAACGGCAACAGGCGTTGAGGACGATCTTTTTTCATGCCTTCATCATAACCCACAAAAGCCAAACCCGCCGAGAGGCGGGTTGACTATTCGCACGAGGAGAAATGTTACTGGTCGGCGTTCACGGCCGCGCGGGTCTTCGGGCCGAAGTATCCGACAGCAGGCGTGATGCCTTTCGCTTTTTGATACTTGATGAGAGCAGCTTTGGTCAGGCCGCCAAATCTGGTTGTCTCACTTCCCGGAGATCCTGCACCGCTCGCCGCTACGGGATACCCGTGCGAGTTCAAGAACTCCTGGAGAGTTTTCACTTCGTTGCCGAGCGACCCCAAGGTGAGGTCCGCTTTGAAGACATGCACCGCGGCGCTCGTCACCGAACCTGTCGTCGTCCCTTCAAGCACCGCCTTCACACTTGCGAGCGTAGCAGCGTCGACATTGAAGGAAACGAGCACATCAAGAATCGCTTGGACTTGTGAAGTCGAGAGCCCCGAAGCGGCCGCGGCAGAAGGAGTCGAAGCTACCGTGGTTGTTGTGGTTGTCGTCGTCGGCGTTGATGTCACGGTTGAACTCGATGAACTTGAACTTGATGAGCTTGAACTGCTTGGACTTGATGAGCCTGAAGGAGCCGAACCGCCGCTACCGCCGGCCGAACAAAGCGTCGAGGATGGCGTGATAGTGACCGTGACAGCCGTTCCCGTCGGCGCATAACCAAGAACCGATTGCGAAGAATTACAGACGTCAGTCGAGAGGCCGGATGATGTATCCGCTTTAAGCTGCTCGAGTCCGGGCGCGGTCACCTGAAAGTTTGAGCCGACCGGAAGCGTGACGCTGAAGTTCCCCGCATTGACAGTGATGGACTCAACAGCAGCACTTGAGCCGGAGACATTCAGCGTAATGCCAGCCACGCTCAAGACGGTATCGGTCGTCAGCGTTACGTCGGTCGCTGCGGCGAGCGCCATCGCGGGAGCTAGAAGCGCCACAAGAATCCCTGCGCCAGTGAGTATTCGTGGCATAGTGAGTTCAGTTAGTTAATAAGCAACTTCACTATGCTAGTTGGCGCAGGAGGAACCGTAGGCCCAGAGCACGACGCCTTGTACTGTGTTTCCGTTTATAGACGTTGTCGTCGCTTGCGTGTTGAAGAGGAGCCGTATGCTGGTCGCCGAGCTTGTTGCGGTCGTCACGACACATCCTGCCGTAGCGGTGGACGTGGCGCTTGCGGTGTTCGTAACCGTGAGAGTCGCTGAACCTGTCCCTCCGCCCACGGTTAAACTACCGGATAATACCGTAGAACTGGCAGAATTGTTTTTAATGGTGTCGCTTGCGCCGAGCGTCAGCGAGGTCGTGGTCGCGCCACCAGACAGAGTGGCAAGACCAGTGACACTCAGTGTACTCCCCAACGTGAGGGCGCCGGCGGCAGTCGTTGTTGCGTTCCCGCCGACCCACAAGGGGCCGCCGATGGTTGCGGACTGCGTTGTAGAGGAGTTGACGAACGTGCTTACGCCGGTCACGTTGAGCGTACTATTCAACGTGAGGGCGCCGGCGGCAGTCGTTGTTGCGTTCCCGCCGACCCACAGGGGACCGCCGATGGTTGCAGACTGTGTTGTAGAGGAGTTGACGAATGTGCTTACGCCGGTCACGCTGAGCGTACTATTCAACGTGAGGGCGCCGGCGGCAGTCGTTGTCGCGTTTCCTCCTACCCAGAAAGGACCGGCTACGGACGCAGACTGGGTCGTAGAAGCGTTGACTGCGCTAAGCGAGCCGCCGGTGCTGATGTTCGTGCTGATGGTCGTTGCCGCCTGAGCGATACCGGCTGCGACAAAGAGTGCGAAAGTTGAGATGACAACCACGCGACCCGTTTGCCCGAGCCCGATGAGAAACCTTTTTATGCGAGTCATGAGTTATGTGTCTATATAGAGCTAATAATCAAGAGCGGCGAGCGCGCCGTTCCTCCGCATTGTATCCCCTCCGCAGTTGAGAGGAAGCGTCCCCCTGTGTATAACTCTTCGTAGGCTCCACTAGCGGAGGGACCCTTCATATGTTTCTATTTTGGAAAGGTCTTCTTGCGCATTAGTATTTCCCGGATCAAATTGTAAGATTTCCCGTAAAAAGAATGCTGCATTTGGGAGGTCAAGGACGCTTTCATAGTAGCTCGCGGCGCGACGAGCGGTTCCCAGGTCGCTTTTGTAGTGCGCTTTCCCTTTTGCAGCTTCCAAACTCGCAGCGGAGGAATCGCCGCTCGCATACTCGAGCTGCGCGAGAACAAAACGCGGTTCTGCAAGAGCAGGGACGAGCATGATGTAGCGCCTCAAAATATCTTTCGCTGCCGCATACCCTGCCATACGGGCATCCGACCCGACCGGATGGATATTTGCCTCTGAAATAGAGAGATTCGCCAAGATATACCATGGCTGCGCTCGTTTCGGCGACCCTTTGATGGCATGCGCAAGTACGTCAGAAAGTAGCGGTTTGTCGAGTGGCGCGCCGGCGGGAGCGGAGGCGAGTACTTGGGCGAGATAGACCGCCGTCCGCGCATCGTAGGGATACCGATTGAAATCGGTTGTGAGAACCTTGCTGGCATTTTCATACGCAAGACGCAATTCTTCCCCGACCAGACGATTCACCTGCTCATCCGTATACATGAAATACGCGTTATACCCAAATTCGAGGTCCGCATATGTGCGGAGCGCCATTCCCCTTTCTGTGGCGGCGTTCGCCCGTGGCACATCGGCTATCTGATATAGATACGCCTCAAATGCGAGCAGGTTCGCTCGAAGCGGCTGTAGAGCCACGGGAATGATAAGCAGGAGAATTGCGAAGCCGAGAAGCGCGCCGGCGAACATCCGCGGTTTCTCGAATGCGACCGACAGGGATTTATCCGCCGCTGCATATGCATACCCGGCAGACAAGAGCGCGAGCAGTAGCCATAGGGTCACCGCCGTATCAAAAACGAAGAAGTTCTGAACGGCGTAGACCGCCGCTAGGGAAAGAATAAACGGCGCGGCTCGGTCGCCTCTTATCCAGAGCCGCAACCCGATGCCGGCCAGAATTGCGATAAGCGCGAGATAGAGTAGCACCCCAACAATGCCGAATTGCACGAAATAATCGAGATAGGCGTTATGCGTACGGTCAAACCACTCTTCGGCAATAGCCGTCGGGTCATAGACGCGGTCGAACATGATGGTAATGTGCTCTGCGCCATGCCCAAGGACCGGCTTCTTTATTGCTTCGCCGGAAATCGTGCGCCAGATGAACAGGCGACTGGCAACCGTCGAATCAGCAAGTGATATCGAAGCAAGGCGACGCACCGATTCAATCGGCGCTCTCGCAAGGTCAGCCCGAAATGCGACGAAAAGGCCGGTGACGATGACGAGCGAGAAGAGCGCGGCGCCCGAATAAGCTCGCATCTTCCCGCTACCCTTCCCTGCGTAGTACAGGAGCCACAGAACACCGACGAGAAAGAGCGCCAACAGCGTGCCGCGCGTCGCCGCGAGCAAAATCGCGAAAAGCTCGAGAGCGGCTCCGGCATAGAGTAGCGCTCGGGCGCGGCCGACATACTCGCGTGCCGCGGCGACTGTCATGAAAAACGCCATTCCCAGGTACGAAGCGAGGAAAGCCGCGTTGCCCATCGTTCCTCCGATGCGGCCGTTCGGCTTCACGATGAACGGAAGGCTAATGACCTCAAGTGATACGAGCCATTGCAGGACTAGGTACACGGCGGCGAGAGAACCGACCCACCCAACAATCCGGAACAGGCGTTTCAGCCACGTCGCATCGGCAGAGAGCAGTACGAAATAGAAATAGCCAATGCACACGCTCAGAGTCAGCAGGCCGTCACCACGCTCGAAGGTCGACCAGAAGCTGTGGTAAAAGCCCGTCCCCAAAAGCGACGACAGGTACGCGACCGCAAGTAGTGCGCCGGGAACCCATGTCTCCCACCGCCGCAGTCTGCTCCAGTAAAAAGACCAGCCCGCAAATGACAGGTACGTGAAGAGCGCAAGCGCGATGATACCAAGCGCGCGAAGCGCAAGCGTTTTTGGCGCCATAAGCGGATACATCATCCCCTCGACATAGAAAAGCGGCAGGAGCGCCGGCAAAAACAGCATCCATTCGTACCAATTCGAAACGCGCTTCATTACCGGTTTGCCTCGCCTAGACTATCTTGCATCGCCTGCTGCCCATTCTTGATTGCGGCCGTATCTGCGGGGAAACGCGCCAAAAGAAAATCGACGAGGGCCTGCTGATATTGAGTAATCGGCTGCGTGGTAGCCGCTTTCTCCAGCGCCATTCGCGCCGTCTGATACGCGCCGAGAAGCGCAAAAAGTTGGCCTGCGTTGTGCCAGGCAAGTCCAGTTGTGGTGGAATTTATGGCGAGCGCTTTTTGGAGATACGCGAGTTCACGTGCGCCGTCGCCAAGAAGGCCGTACTGATTCGCAATGCTTACGTAGAGCGTGTAATCAGGGTACTGTTTTGAGCCGAGAAGTCCGATAAGACGCGCGATTTCCGCGTCTGCTTTCGCCTCCAATTCGGCATTGCCGGTATAGGCGCCTTTGAAATCCCACGCGGCAACGCGTTCACCCTGCACCATTTCTATCACGAATGGTTGGGGGGCGCTGGCTTCACGACTTTTCCATATGAGGCCCGCAATGACAAGAACGGCTACTGTCGCGATTAGTATGATGGCCCCTTTTTTCATGCAGGAATCATATCACCCCAGTGAGATGGCCGTCCACGAGTGGCATCTTTCTTACAGGGCAAGTAAAAAGCACAAGCCCCTCCGAAGAGGGGCTTGTGCTGTCGGGCCAATATCCCGACTGGAGGACTGCGCGGATGGCCGCGACAGACCCTGTTGATTAGTGAGGAGCCGAACGGCTACCGATAGTGAGCGGAAGCGCCTTGACGAGGAAGTCGCCCATCCAGTCCGTAGCCGTCGAGCTTTCTGCGCCTGCGGCGTGGTTGGTGGTATCAGACCAGTCAGACCAAGCGAACGATGCCGAAGTGCTTTCGCCGAGCGTACCAGCCGCTGACGAGAAGACAGCCGTTGAGGAGGCAGTCGTCTGCGGGTTGGCGATGGAGACGCTCAAGTTGCTCGTTCCGCTCGTAGCTGAATCAGCAAGCGTGCCGCGAAGCTCGTACTTGCGGGTCGTATTTGCAGAGACAGTCTGTGCCGAAGTTGGGCGGAAGTAGAGGATACCGCTCGTTCTGGCGCCGAAGGAATCGTTGCCTCCAGCGAGGTCGCCCGTCGTGGTCGCGAAGGTGCCCGCCACTTGCGATGCGCCGCTCGTGATATCCCAGACGGCTACCGTTGTGGTAGCGCCGAAGGTGACGGCCGCGGTCTTTGAGACCGTGAAGGCAACCTGACCCCAGTCGACATCGTTTGCAACATCCGCGGTCACATTGAAGCGGCCGAGAACCTCGTTAGCACCGGCTACGAGGGTGCTGCTCGGTGCCGTGCCGGCAGAGAGCGTCGCAATCGAGTTGCGGACGTACATCGTACCCTTTCCGCTCGTGCCGCTTGAAGCGACGTCGCTAGTGGCAAGGGAAGTGTCTACCGTACCGGACGAATCGGTGGAATTGAATCCTTCATCGGAGTCAAGAGTCACCGTAATCGCCGAGCCGGACGTCGCGCCAGAGGCGGTGGTCGGCGTGTCGACATAGACCGTGAGGTCGCGGTTACTGTCAGCCGGGACGTAGAACGTGAGGCCGGTGAACGTGGCCGTCGAATGCGTCTGGGCGCCGCCCGAAGAGAGCGTCAGAGCTGTCGTGTTGGTCTTCGTATCACCGTTCACATCCTTGTACTCGAGGATAACCGAGGACACGGAGGTCGCAGCATTCGCTGTGACCTTCACCGCCACTTTGTCCACCGTGTACGGCGAGTACTGGGTAGTGAAGCGGAAGGTGCCCACTTTTATCTTCTGGCTGCCCGCGATGACGTTCATGTTGTCAGGCGTCGCGCCTGTGTTCTGCGTCACCGTGAGGGTAGCGGAACCGACCGTTATCGTCTGAAGCGTCGCCGCCGTGCCAACCGAGACCGAGGTGCCGGTCACAAGGCCGGTACCGGTTGTGTTGGTCGATACGGACACCGCCGGGATAGCCCCTATATTCGCGCCGGACTTGATGTTCGCGTAGACATCGAATGTCTTGGTACCGGACGCCGGGATGTTGATGCTACCCGAGAACGAACTCGGGTCGCTTGCGGTCGCCTTAGAGGTGCCGAAGGTCGTGCCCGTGTCATGTTCTTTGATTACGACGTCGGAGATTGTTGAAGTGACCGCCGAAGCGAAGTCGAGCTCGATGGTATTCACGTTCACTCCTTCGGTTGAACCAGCGGAGAGCGTGAACGCGCCGAGCTTCGCATTCTGGGCGCCCACAATCATCGTCTGATTGCCGTAGTACGAGGCCTTCGTGGCCGAGATTGTACTTGCGGCAACCGTGATGCTGTTGCCAGTCACGTTCGCCGTCGGCACATTGATGCTCGAGAGCGATACCTGGCCTTGGGCGTTACTGGAGCCCGTAGCGAGATAGATTTGGACCGTCTCGTTCGCGGTGAGATTCGTTGCATTCGACTTCTTCGCATCAGCGTAGATGTCAACCACTGCCGTCGTGCCGACCTTCACGATGAAGGACGAGCCGAAGGTGTAGTTAGTCGTCGTGCCGCCGAACTCGGCGATGTCCTTGGTGGAGCCGACTTGGACGCCGTTCAAGAACACTTTGCCGTTATCGAGGCCGGTGCCGGAAGAGGACGTATCCGCCGTGACGTTCAGGTTGTCAACCTTCACATCTTCGCCGTTGGCGATGATTTTGAAGGTCGCCCACTTCACGTTGCTGGAGCCGTTCGCGACCGATGCCGTCGGAGAATCGGATGACCGAGTTACCGAAGGAGCCGATGTTGAGACTGAATTGATGGTCTCGGATGTTGCCGAGTGGGCGGCGAACGTAGCCGTCGAACTCGTGCCGTTGCCGGTGATGAGTACCGGCTGGTTGAGCTCGGTGTCGTAGAACAACCCGTCAGCCGCTTGGCGAAGCGACATCTGGAAGGTGCGGGAAGCACCGCCGACGACATCTGCCAGCACTTTGACTACGCGGCCGCCGGTCTCAAGCCGAAGCGGGCTAGCCGAAAGGTCGAAGGCGACGACATTGTTCGCGTCAAGCTTCGCGACCGTAGAGCCGACTTGCACGCCGTCCACATAGAGGCGGAAGTTGATGACGTCGCCGCTTAAGATGGAACCGATGTTTTTAAGCTGGAAGGACTTCATCGTCACTGCGCGCGTACCGACGGTGATCGTATTCTGCCAGACCGTGTAATCCGCCTGTGGGTCAACGGTTGTGGCTGATGGAAGCGTCGTTGTGTTGAGCGCTACTGTCGCGAGAGTCGCCGAAGAAACTGTCTGGAGGCCGCCCGAGACTGGAAGGCTCACCGATGAGTCAAGCGTACCGGACGAGGTGACTGCCGTAAGCTTCACGCCGATCTGCTCGCCCGAGGTGGAGTCCGCAAGGTCTGAACGAACCGACACTGTGTAGACGCCTCCGGCCGGAACCGTGAAGAGCCCTGTCGCGTCATTGAAGTTGAACGCCGTGTTCGATACGCCGGCCGAGTCCGTGATGCGGTGCCAGAAGAGCCAAGCATCCTGCCCCAGTACC
>CAZPXA010000002.1:11676-27925 GCA_964590695.1 uncultured Candidatus Saccharibacteria bacterium | reverse complement strand
CCGGCCGAGTCCGTGATGCGGACCGCGCCATTGTAGAGATACACGTTCGTCATCGTCGCATCATTGCTGACGCCGATGCGATTAAACGCAAGGTTCGTGACCTTGATTTCAGCGCCGGTCGGATTCGCGAAGGTGAACTTCGCAAGTTCCGCCGCCGCTTGAGCCTGCACAAGCGCCACGCCGTTCGGTGAGTCGGACGCGAGCATGACCTTAAGGCCATTGCCTGTGCCAGCGCTTACCGTACCGCCTGTAGTGCCGCCGGTCGTGGTACCGCCGGTCGTGGTACCGCCGCCGAGGTTGAATGCCGCACGACTCTTTGAACCGAAGTAGCCGGCTGTCGGCGTAATGCCTTTCGCCGTCTGCCACGCCGATACTGCCGAACGCGTCTGGCTACCGAAGTAGCCCGTCGCGCCGGCCGCAATTGAATAGCCGGCCGCGATGAGCGCATTCTGGAGACAGGTCACTTCCGTTCCTCTTGAACCGATCGTGAGATCGCCCGAGAAGGAACAAGCCGATGAGACCATACCGCCGGTGGTGCCGCCCGTCGTTGGCTGGCCCGTGAGAGCCGCCTGGACGTTTGCGATCGTAGCGCTATTCGCACCGAACGAAGAGAGGAGCGAGAGGATGGACTGGACCTGCGCGTCGGTCAGCGTCGCCGCGTGCGCGATAGGCGCAAGCGAGAGCATTGACGTCGCCATCGCGAGTCCGGTCGCCACTGCTGCGACCTTCGCCGCTGCTTTTGTAGTTACCGTTTGCATAACAATTGTTAATGATTTTAGATGCACGTAATAATCAATTTTGGTGCCCTATATATTGCAAGAGCATAGCCGCACATTCACTTTCACACTACCCCACAGCGCACGGTATCGACCAGTACGCCATGGGTTAGTTGGCAAAGGTTGACGTTCGCCTCCGCCGGCTGGCGGATGACGAACCATTCAGTTGTTAAAGTACGCCCCCCGAGAACAAATTAAGTCCCCGTAAGCCTGCCTGCGCAGGCAGGGACTAGAGACCAGTATATAGCGGACGCAAGCACTTCTCGATGGGGGTGTGTGGATAACCACGGGCAAACGCTAGCAAATACCTAGCCAGAAGTCAAAGAGTAGGTGCTCCACCGGCGTTCGCCCTGTTTGAGTACTAGTCCGGAGCTAATAAGCACAGAGAGCTCGCGTTGTATGGTTTTTTCTGAAACGGAGCGTATAAGGGTCGAAATGTCCTTAATACTCGCCTTTCTTTTACTTTTTATAACGGACAAAATTGTTTCCCTTCTGTCTTTTATATAATTGTCCGATATGTTTCTTGTGTCCTTTATATGTACCTTATGGGAGCTCCCCATTCCCCCCAACGGTCGCTGTCGGGGTATTTTGTCCAGGTCTTGGGACGCTTTCTGCAAAAGCGCTCTCTTGGCAATGGTGGAAAGGGTCGGTGCCTCCTCGAGAGAAAGATGTGGTTCTTCATATGAAGCGACTTCATGGAGCAGCAAATGCACCTCGCGAGAGATAAGTTCAGCGTTCATAGAGGAAAGGATGCTGCCGGTGCGGGCTATGGAGAGCATGCTCGAGAGCGCGAGGAGTTCGCGCGAGAGCGCCGCGCGCGCCGTATTCGGCGCTTGTATCGCCGCATCAATGAGACCGGTTGCAATCGCATCAATGCGGTTCTTTAAGGACATTGATTCAGCAAAAGCGGGCGTAATGAGATGGATAGCTTTTGCCAGCCGTTCAGCCTTCTTGTATATAAAAACTCTCCGTATGTCCTTTTCAAAAACATTAGCAAATATACTTTTTTCTAGGACAAAATCTTCTTGTAAAGCATATTTGCTACCAGTATGAATCTTCCTGATTCCAGTGCTCTGTCCAATATCTGATTGTTCATGTCTCATACCGTATCGGATAGTATACGTCCGTATGCAGCGTATGCAAGTTCTTTCCACTCCCATTTTCTCTCCCTTCGGAGACCAGAATGGTACAATGGGCACATTATGAGCAGAGGAAATGGTAGAAACGGCAACGGTGCCAGGCGGGGCCGCGCTCGAGAGCGAGAAGAAGAAGTGAAAGAATACGATACGCTTATTCGCTGGGCAACGGCCATCGTCCTCTGCGCGGCGGGAGTTTTGCTCCTGCTTGCGGTGTTCGGGGCAGCGGGCCCGGTGGGCGCCGCGGTCTTCACTGCGAGTTATACAATTGTCGGCATCGGCGCATTTTTCCTACCGCTTGCCTTGATTGCCGTCGGCCTTTACGCGGGATTTGGCCGGCCAACGATCGATACCTTGACCGCCTCCGGGCTTCTCATAACGCTCGCCTCCATCCTTGCTTTTGCCGGTCTCTTCCCCGGTGCGGAATTCGGCGGTAGGGCGGGCGCATGGGGAGGACATCTGCTTGAAGGATTCTTCGGCTTTTGGGGAGCCCTTGTGCTTTTGCTCGCGATTATCGCCATTGGTATTGCTATCGTGGCAGACCTCGAGGCGCTCGGGGTTCTACTTCATGAGAACATACGTTCGCTTTGGGCGCGTATGCGCTCATCGAAAAAGAAAGGGGAGGAATTCTTTGACGAAGAATTGGAGGTCGTCGGCGTACCCGAGAGCGAAGAAGTATATGATTCGGAAGAAACAGATACCTTCTCGGGACAACCCGACCACGAACCGGTAGTGACGATGTTTAATCGTAGGCCCAGTTTCCGGGCGGGGACGGGCCTGCCTGCGCAGGCAGGCATAGCGAACTTTGATGCAGAATATGAGGCCCCTCCCCTCTCTATCCTCGGCGCAGACCGCGGGAAACCCGGCGTTGGCGACATCAAAGCGAATGTAAATATTATCAAGCGCACCTTCCAGAATTTTGGCATCCATCTGGAAATGGACGAGGTCTCCGTGGGCCCTACCGTTACTCGTTATGCGGTGAAGCCGGCTGAAGGCGTGCGCCTTTCAAAAATCGTATCGCTCGCGAATAATCTCGAGCTCGCGCTTGCGGCACACCCGGTGCGCATCGAAGCTCCCATACCGGGCAAGTCGCTTGTCGGCATCGAAGTGCCGAATACGACCAAAGCTTTGGTCGGGCTCGGGGGCCTCTTGAGCACGCCCGAATGGTCCGAGAGCACGAAACCTCTTCTGGCGGTGCTCGGTCGAGACATCTCCGGCACGCCGCGCTATGCGAATATCGCGAAGATGCCGCATGCGCTTGTCGCTGGCGCGACCGGTTCTGGGAAAAGTGTCGCGATTCATGTGCTCATCACTTCTCTGCTCTATCGAAACAGCCCAAATCAGTTGCGCTTTATTATGATTGACCCGAAACGCGTAGAGCTCACCGCGTACAATGGCATTCCGCATCTTCTCACGCCCGTCATCACCAACCCGAAGAAGACTATTCTGTCCCTTAAGTGGGCGGCAAAGGAAATGGAGCGCCGGTATAACATCCTTGAAGCAGAACGTGTGCGCGACGTTGACTCGTACCATACCTCCGTCTTCGAACCAGCGAAAAAAAGTAGGTCTGCGGACATGCCCGAGGCGCTTCCCTACATCATCATCGTCATTGACGAACTTGCGGATATCATGCATACCTACCCGCGAGAACTCGAAGCGTCTATTGTCCGCCTCGCCCAGATGTCGCGAGCGGTCGGCATCCATTTAGTACTCTCCACGCAACGCCCTTCGGTCAACGTCATCACCGGCCTTATTAAGGCGAACATACCGACCCGACTGGCGCTCCAGGTCGCTTCGCAAATAGATTCGCGCACTATACTCGACGGCGCGGGAGCAGAAACGCTGCTTGGTGCCGGTGATATGCTCTATCTCTCGAGCGATATGGCCAAACCGGTGCGCATCCAAACAGCGTTCATCAGTGAAAGCGAGGTACGGAAGGTCGTGCAGTATGTCAAGAGCCACAACGCGGGAGACCTTTCAAACATCGATTTCGGCCCGTCCGGCCAGGGCGGTAACGGTATCGGTAGCGCCGAATCGAGTGACGTAATCGGACTTGCAAGCGGCGACTTCGAGGACGATGACATCGATGACAGCCTCTATGACGCCGCACGGGGGGCGGTGGAAGAAGCCGGCCGCGCGTCAACAAGTTATCTGCAGCGCAAACTGAAGATAGGGTACTCGCGCGCCGCGCGACTTATGGATGTGCTCGAAGCGCAGGGGATAATCGGCCCTGCGGACGGTTCAAAGCCCCGTGAGGTGTTAACAAACAGGCAGGGGAGCGTGAGCGAGGAGGAGAATTCTGGGCGAAATGATTAAATACCTCATCGTCGCAGCCCTTTTTGTCGCCGTAGCCTATGGTAGCGTCGAGGCGTGGCCGCTCATTGCAGGGCCCGCGCTCACCATTGACTCCCCTGCTGACAATGCGACATTCTTAAACGGGATAGTAAGCGTGGGAGGGAGGGTAACGCGCGCGGCGCAACTGACTCTCAACGGCACGGCCGTTCTTCACGACCAGAACGGCGCCTTCTCGTCAACTCTTACGCTCCCGCGCGGAGGCTCTATACTTACTTTCGTAGCCACCGACCGCTTCGGAAGGACCGTGACTGCTACGCGTTCCATTTTCGTCCCTTAACTAGCAATTAGGCTTTAGGCGTCAGGCTCTGGTAATGCTATGCTAACGCCTAAAGCCTAACAAACTTATTTATCATGGCCTTCGGTAAACCAAAAAAAGAAAAAATCCTAAAGACAGTTGCTGCAGCAAGCGTAGACAAGAGCGAGAAGCAAAAATCGATTGAGCAGGCGCTGAAAGAGATTCGCACTAAATTTGGCGACGAGTCTATTACAACCTATGGTGCGGGAGCGCCGCAGAAGATACCGGTCGTGTCAACGGGCTCAATCGGGCTCGACGCGGCACTCGGCGTAGGAGGCCTCCCGCGCGGCCGTATTATCGAAGTATTCGGGCCGGAATCTTCCGGTAAGACGACGCTTGCGCTTCATGTCGTCGCTGAAGCCCAAAAGCAGGGCGGCATCGCGGCGTTTGTGGATGCTGAGCACGCACTCGACCCGGAATACGCGCGGCGTATCGGCGTGAAGCTCGCCGAGCTTCTCATTTCCCAGCCGGACACGGGCGAGCAGGCGCTCGATATCGTCGAATCGTTGGTCCGGAGCGGCAATGTGGATATTATCGTTATTGATTCCGTTGCCGCCCTTACGCCGAAGGATGAAATTGAAGGCGAGATGGGCCAGCAGCATGTCGGCAAGCAAGCCCGGCTCATGAGCCAAGCGCTTCGGAAGCTCACTGCGATTGTCGCGCGTTCCAAGACAATCGTTATATTTATCAACCAAATCCGCATGCAGATAGGCGTCATGTTCGGCAATCCGGAGACGACGCCGGGTGGCAAGGCGCTTAAGTTCTATACCTCGGTCCGGCTCGATATTCGCCGCATCGCCTCTATCAAGAAAGGCGAAGAAGTCGTGGGGGGCCGCGTGCGCGTAAAAGTGGTGAAGAACAAAGTCGCGGCGCCCTTTAAGACTACGGAGTTCGACCTTCTCTACAACGAAGGCATCAGCCGCGAGGGCGAGCTCATCGCGCTCGGCGAGAAGTACGCGCTTATCGAAAAGTCCGGCGCTTCGTATGCATTCGGCAAGACAGCGCTCGGGCGAGGATACGACGCGGCGCGCACCTTCCTCGCCACTAACAAAGACATCGCCAGAGATCTCCTCAAACAAATAAAACTGAAGCTCGCCGAGAGCTAGGTTGTGTTCGCGTTACATATCTGAGACGAACAATTGGTCATGAGCAAGCCGCGGCAGAATTGGAGAAAGGCAAAGTCAATACAGCAATCACATCATTAGAGGATGAAAATCATTGGGAGCAGCGGAAGCATCCCGATTATGACTCACGTCTTGATCCTGGAGTTAATCTTAATTAAGTAAGAGCAATGGTAGTCATCTATGTACCATCTTTCACGCTATAGCGTAAAATAAGGTATACGGAGAAATGCAGAAAAACACTGTTATTTTGCACTCAGATGGTGACGAGATCGAAGTGTTTGCGGAATGCGTAGTCGCTTTCGTCTACAAATGATGCGGCGAGATAGCGGATTTCACCCTTCCCGCTCCCGAGATGCGAACGGAGTAGCGTAACGAGTTCGTCACACGGGTACGGTTGTATCCACGCGCTGTGTTGGAAGTGAATGAAGCCTGCGCTTCGCAGTAGCATACGAAGTATATCTCGAATCTTCTTACGTCTCTCCGGTACATCAAACATAACAACGCGCCACTTCCCGTCCCAGCGAACGGGCAACGGTATTACATACGCACCTGCATATAATGCGTTAATTTTCTCTTCACCTTGTTGAGTAAGGTGTATTTTGCTCTTTCTGCCTTCGCTAGTTATATAGATAAGTCCATTTCGTTCAAGTCGTAGAAGTGCCTGCGTAATGCGCTGATTAAATCGCATCGTATTCCTGCGGGAAATCGGATTGAGGTACTCAAAGAGGCCCAATACTTTCGGTGCTACAAGCGTGGTCGCAAGAATGCCTGTGACTGCAAGCGTGCCAAGGATTATTGTCTGAATTGGGACACGTCGATTACCGCGTGCTCGCGCAATAATTTTCCCGACATCTTTGCGCTCCAAACTTTCTTTTCTCTCTTTCCTAAATTTATTGCTAAATCCCATGTACCTTATTCTACGCTACAGCGTAGAATAAGGTACGATTGGTTTGAGGGGATTTGTGGATAATATAGTAGGAAGCGCGCGAACTTCTTAAGCAGATAAAAACAAAACTCGCGGAAAATTAAAATCCTTCCGAGGCGCGCATGACGGCAATTGCTTTATAGACCTCGCGCGCGAGATAGAGAAATGAAGTGAGCAGGAGAAGTAGCAATATTTGCACGACAAGACTAGTGTTGGTGAAGGCTGAAAGGTAGAAGCGCAAGATGTCGAATGGGTTTGCCGGCGCGTTTTGAAGCACGTGCGCGACCCACACTTGCGTGCCGATTCCCCAGAGCGCGAGAATCGAGATAAGCGCAGAGAATACGCTACCGGAGACGGCAAATCGCAATGCGTGGATAAGGTGCACGCGCTGCATGACGATGCGCTCGATGTTGGATTCTCTAGTCATGGCGTTGTTTGTCATAGGCTTTCTTGAAAAGCTTCTTCGCGCGATGGATGCGCGTCTTAACCGCCGGAATTGAGAGTTGCTCTGACGTCGCAATCTCCTCCTGGCTTTTCCCTTCAATGAATTGGAGCCTCAAAATCTTCGCCGCCGCTTCAGGGAGCTTCGCGAGGGCGGCGATAACCTCGCTTCTGACCGAGAGGTCTTCAAGAAATTCCGCTCGCGCGTCGGGGAGTGCCTCATAGTGTTCCGGCAGAAGCTCGGTGTGTTTCGCCCACTCAATGCTCTTGGCGCGATATTTCGTGTACGCAACGCGGTTAAGGATTGTGTACAGCCACGAAGAGAAGCTCGCCCCTTCTTGCACATGGTACTTGTCCGCGTACAGGTACATCTTGGTGAAAGCGTCTTGCACCGCCTCTTCGGCGTCTTCAGGGCTCTTCAGTATCGCCCGCGCCCTCCGGAGGAGGGCTGTTTCATATCGGCGAACGAGAATCGCGAAAAGACTGGGTTCCTTCTGGGAGCGCGCAAGTATCTCTGCATCCGAGAGTGTCCCAAGCTCGGTGGTTGAAAAACTCATAATGTCTGCTAGCATACGCCTCGTTCCCCACTTTACAACCGCCTGTGGGCGTTTTTAGTTTCTTTAGCTATGGCTGTTTTGTCTTACAACGAAATTCTTCCCAAGACTATCATTAACTACAACGACGAGCCCTACGAGGTGCTCTCATCGCATATTTTCCGTATGCAGATGCGTAAGCCGGTGAACCAAACCAAACTGCGGCAATTGGTCGGCGGCAAGGTTATCGAGGTGTCGTTCCACCAGAACGAGACAGTGACCGAAGCTGACATTAATACGATGTCGGCACTGTATCTCTACACCAATAAAGGCGAGAGTTGGTTTGCCGAGGCCGGTAATCCAAAAAATCGTTTCTCATTTCCCGAAGACGCTGTGCACGACAAAGTGCAGTGGCTCGTTCAAAACAACTCCGCCGAGGTGCTGATTTACGAAGAAAAACCAATGACCGTCAAAATACCAATAAAAGTCGACCTTGAAGTGAAAGACGCGCCGCCGGCCGTCAAAGGCAACACCGTCTCTGGCGGCTCTAAAATCGCCGAGCTCGTTACGGGCGCAAAAGTAAATGTGCCGCTCTTCATTAACCCGGGCGACATCATCCGCATCAACACCGATACGGGCGAGTATACCGAACGCGTGGAGAAAGCCTAATCCTTCATCGAAGCTTGCTTGACTTCTCTTTCGGCAGATCATAATTTATATACAGAAGTTCCCGTTGCGAACCATCTGAGGAGAGACTCGTGGGCAAGATAATTTCGCTTCAACGATTCAAAGAGGAACGATGGGCCCGCCCGGTTGGACATCCACCTCTACGGAGAGGACCGCGCGGTAAGGCACTGCTGGATCGGAATCAGGTATGGGTGGAGGAATGCACCGATAAGTTTTGGGTCATCATGGACTATAAAGATGGACTGCAGTGCGGAACGTACACGCACAGAATATGGCTGAGGCCCTATGACGCGCGTGAACGATTCCAGGAAAGGCGCAGCCGAGAGCTCGCTGAGCTTACGCTTCGTGCAACTATGCGAGTGTGGGAGGATGCTCTTGCATCCAATCCATTGCTTGCGGAAAAACTCGGTGGTACCGAACCTCCGCCAGAAGCGGCATAGTTAAAGTCGTTCTTCGCGAAAAGCTGCCAAGGGACGGCTTTTCATTTTTATAAGACAAATCCTCCTATCTTTTAGGCCGAGACGTAGGGGAGAAGCGCCATGTAGCGAGCGCGCTTGATGGCCTGCATGATGTCGCGTTGTTTCCCAGCAGGGATGCCGGTACGCTTCTTCGAGAGCATCTTCGCATGCGGGTTGGTGAAGAGCTTCAGGTAGGCGACATCCTTGTAGTCGATGAATTTTTTGATTTCTATTTCTTCACGTTCGGCTTGGTATGCCATAGTTCAATAATTAAAACGGAATATCTTCGGGATTTATTTCTTCGTCTGGATACTTAATCGCTTCGTTGTCCCTTGGAGCCGGCTGTTCATGAACCGCCTGCCCTGAGCCTGTTGAAGGGCCCTTAGCGTCAGCGCCAAACTGAAAATTGTCCACGATAATCTCGGTGCGGTAATTCTTCTTGCCGCTCTCCTTATCGTCCCAAGAACGCGTCTGCAGGCGTCCTTCCACGAAAATCGGGCGGCCCTTCTTCATATACTGCGCGATAACTTCGGCCGTGCGCCCGAACGCGACGATATTGTGGAACTCTGTCACCTCTTGTTTCTGCCCATTCTTGTCCTTATAGGTGCGATTCGTCGCAATGCCGAAATTCGCGACTTGGCTTCCAGACGGGAGCGCTTTGAGCTCCGGGTCGCGGGTGAGGTTGCCGTAGAGAAATACTTTGTTGAGGTACATACGTTGATTATACAACCACGTTCTCGAGCGCTACATCGAGCTCGGCGCCGGCGGTCGCTTCTGGGTCGGAAGCGCGCTCGGGCGTCTTCAGGGAGAGTTCGCGCATCTCTACCGAGTGGCGAGCAGCGTCCTTCGTGGTCAAAAGGTCAATGAAACGAATGATGCGCTTGTCGGCGCTTGCCGACGTTAGGACCTCGTCGTGATTGAGCGGAGTAGCTTCATAGGAGACCCAGGAGAAGTATGCAGAATCGAAATCGCGTCGAGCCCGGGCATCGGAATGCCCCTGGCGAGAAATGGTATAGGCAAGCTGAATTTTTTCCGGCTCCCCTTCGGCAACGATTGTACCCATTTCCTCAATGAATGCACGTATCTCCTGATACGCCTTCTTTACTTCCTCGGAGGGGAGGTCAGGGTCAAGATGGAAGCCGAGCTCATAGACGCGGGGCTCCGAACTGTCGTCCAGAACATCATCCACCACCGAATCCGAGTTTCGCTTCGCCATAA
This sequence comes from uncultured Candidatus Saccharibacteria bacterium, assembly GCA_964590695.1. GTDB lineage: Bacteria > Patescibacteriota > Minisyncoccia > Phycocordibacterales > Phycocordibacteraceae > C7867-001. The sequence goes on along the minus strand of CAZPXA010000002.1, from coordinate 17,977 downwards.
TAGCGGAATCCTATCACGAGGGCATTGGCAGAGCAAACCTTCAATCCTTCAGGGTAAATAGCCGTTTCGCATTGTCGAGGAGAGCTACGCGGACGGTTTCGGGGTCTTCGCCTCGTATCTCCGCAATTTTTGCGGCGACATCAATGACCGCGAGTGGGTCGTTGCGAGACCCGCGGCGAGAGATAGGCGCGACAAAGGGAGCGTCGGTCTCCGAGAGAATGTTTGCGAGCGGCACGGCGCGAATAACAGTGTCGTAATCACGAGCGAAGGTGATGACGGCGGTAAAGGAGACAGTGAAATCGAGTGCGGTGAGTGCTTCGGCTTCTGCAATGCCGCCAACGAAGAAATGAATGTCTCCGCGCAATGTTGGATATTCTCTCTCCGCCTCTTTCAAGATTTCTATTAAATCCCGATATGCATCCATTGTTCCTTTACTAGGACGGCAGTGGATAATAAGCGGCTTATCGAGTTCGGCGGCGAGCGTTATCTGGTCGTTGAATATCGCTTTCTGCTTACGCTTTAGTTCGACTTCGCTCACTACAGGCACCTCGTCATTCATTTTCACGCGAAAATAATCCAAGCCGCACTCCCCTATTGCGACAACCTTTGGGCTTTTCGCGAGTTCGCGATATGTTTCTATTTCATACCACTCGTCGCTCTCTTGGTTGGGATGGAGCCCGACAGACGCAAAGAGGTGTTCATATTTCTCGGCGAGCGCCACTGCCCTCTTTGATGACTCAATGTCCACGCCGACGACAATACCCGCGACGCCCTCTTCGCGCATCCGCTCTATGAGCTTTGCATCGTCCTCCTTGTACTGGTCAAGCTGGATATGGCAGTGCGCGTCCACATATCTTATTTCCATCGAGCGCACGATAGCACAAAAACAACACGAGCGGCCGATACGCGAGGTATCGAACCGCCCGTAAAACCGCAATTGCAGACCCCTATGTTTCGGGGTCGGGCTTGTGGAAGGGGTCGTGCCCCTCGACAATGGCATCAGCAAGAGGAAGGATGACCTTTCGTACCGCTACTGCCACGAGAACGACGGTGATGCAGATCGTCGCCGACAGAGCGCGTCCGAGACCAAGAGACCCAGCGATGAAAGCAATCGCCGGCACGGCAATTGCCAAACAAATCCAGAAACGCATTGGTACCTCCTCATTGAGCGGCTTGCGCGAAGGCGCAAGCTCCAGAGATACTATGCGGTATTTCTGCTATTTTGCAAGCTCCTAGGCAGGCGCGGGAAAAGGTTGTTGGGCTTCTTGTTGTTACGGATTGCGTCAATGATTTTCTTGCTCGTGTCGGGCATAAAGGGCTCGAGTACGAATCCTATACCGCACAGGTTCGCTGTTATATCAAGAATCACAGCCTTTCCTTCTTCTGGATTTTCTTTTACTAATTTGAATGGCTCTCGCTTGGTTATCATTTCGTCCAACTCTTTAATTCGATTCCAAATCTCATCCAGAGCATGATTGAATTCGAACTTTCTGATGTATTCATCAGTATGTATACCTGTGGCACCAATGTATGACTCTTTGTCAACAAAGTGTGCCGGGCTTTCTTCAATGTATTTCTCGGCGAGTTTCATCACGCGCGCGACGAGATTGCCGAGGCCGTTCGTGAGGTGGGCGGTGTAGTGGTCGTGGATCGTCTCGAGGGTGAGATCGGAATCTTCAAAAGCACTCGTGTGTCGTAGTAAGACATAACGCAATGCATCCACACCAAATTTGTCGACGATATCAAACGGGTTGATGACATTACCGAGTGATTTGCTCATTTTGTGTCCCCCATTCGTTGTTATAAATCCTTGAATCACGACCTGCTTTGAGTTCGGAAGTCCTGCGGACATAAGCATTGCTTGCCACATGGCTGATTGTTGTCGCAAATTATCTTTCCCTGCAATCTGTAATGCATTTGGTTTTTCGTGCGTACCCCAAAACTTTTCAAAGTTTTTTAAATCTTCAGGCCATCCGAGTGTGGAAATATAATTTACCAAAGCGTCGAACCACACATATACGACGTGGTCCGGGTCGCCAGGAACATCGATGCCCCATGGCATTTTTTCTTTAAGTCGTGAGATGCTGAAATCTTGTAGACCGCGCTCGACAAATAAACGTACTTCGTTTTGTCGAAAATCGGGTATTACAAAATCCGGACGCGATGTATACAGGTCTAGAAGCGGCTGTTGGTATCTTGAAAAGCGGAAAAAATAATTTTCCTCATCAATAATCTCAAGTTCAGCATTTGGGTGGAGCGGGCAACGTCCGTTCACGAGCTCCGAGTCGGTCTTCTCAAGCTCACAACCGACGCAATATTTAATCTTGTAGTTCTTTTTATAAATATCCGGTCCATCAGGTCCAATGTTCTTCTTGCATCTTTTCCAAAACTCTTGTGCGGCTTTTTTATGGTGTGGGTCGGTTGTTCGAATGAAATGTAGTTTGGGATACAAACCGAGTTTTTCTTTGAGCAACTTGAACTTCGCGGCATATTCATCTACATATGCCTGCGGCTCCATTCCTCGTTTTACTGCCTCTTGCCACACCTTTTGCCCATGTTCGTCCGTACCGGTATTAAAGAAAACCTCATCGCCCTGTGAATCCCACAAGCGAGCAATGACGTCAGCTTTAACGATTTCCAACGCAAATCCTATGTGGGGGCTCGCGTTTACATACGGGAGCGTGGTGGTAATGTAGCGCGCGTGCATGAACGGAGATCAGGAGGAAGTATGCACCGTGCGGCGTTTTCGTTTGTCGAAGTCCGTAATGAACTCAAGGAGCACCGCTGCGGCCGGCACCGACAAGAGGACGCCGAGGAAGCCGGCGAGCGTATAACCCGCGATGAGCGCGACGATGACGAGAAGCGGCGGCACGCCGACTATCTTTTTCACGATGAGCGGATAAATGAGATTCGATTCAAACTGGTTCACGACTATGTAGAGGCCGGCGACGATGGCCGCGATCGCCACGCCGCCGTCGGCAAAGCCAACTATAACCGCCACCACGCCGGAGAGGAGCGAGCCGAAGATGGGTATAATCTCTACCATCGCCGTGAACACCGCGAGGAGGAGCGCATAGGGGACGCCGACGATAAGCAGCCCGAGATAGACGAGAATGCCGACGATGAGCGAAAGGAGTATCTGCCCCTGCATCCAGAGGCCGATTTTCTTCTGCGTCCGCTTCCAGAGGTCAACCGCATACTCCTCGTGGGATACCGGCGTCACGAGGCGCAAGAAGTCGTCCACCCCCGTGTCTTGGAGTGCAAAATAGAAAGACAGAACGATGACCAAAAGGAGGGAGAATACCCCGCCGAAGAAGGTGACGAAAAGATTGAGTACTCCGCCCGAACTTGCCGTGAAGACGGTTTGGAACGACAACAGGGTTTGGACGAACGACTGTATTCCCCCCTGCCCGCCGGAGAGGCCGGTCGCGTCCGCGATGTTTGTAAACGGCGATGGGACGCTCAAGGTATCAACATAACGGGGCATTGCGGAGAGGAGGCTCGCCGCGTCCGCAATGATGGGCGGGAAGAAAAAGTACAAGAGTACGAAGACTGAACCGAATAGAAGTACATAGACGAGAAGGGCGCTTATAAAGCGGGGAATGCGCCAGCGAATGAAGAAAGCGATGCTCGGTTCAATCGCCGAGGCGATAACAATGGCAGTCACCACGAGGAGCGCAAGGTCGCGTAGGAGCCAAAGGACATACGCCCCCGCGATGATGAATAGCGCGGTAAAAATAGTCCCCGGCGTGATGGAAATGCGTATTTCCTTACCCATACGGGCATCCTAGCACATTCTTAATTTTTATCGGATGGCAGAGTGGATGCGCTCGGTAGCTTCGGAGACAGTGAGGCGCTCCTGCTAGGAGAGTTGAAGTATTCTCTTGATTGCGGCGTCAATCTTTTTCCGCGTGACTGCATCTATTTTGCCGATTACGTGCATCACTCTACGTTTGTCTACAGAGCGCATGTGGAATATGAGCGCAACGGACTGATTCTCAAGCCCATTCTCCTTCTTGGGCAATATTGCAAGCGTATTTGGGAAACGGAGCGCTTCAATGGCACTCGTGAGCGGAATAACGACCACGACACCCGGCAATTCTCCTCCCGATATAGCGATAGCAGGTCGTACGCCGCTTTGTTCGCGACCCGCACTTATAGTGAGGTCAATAATAAGTACGTCACCTTTGTGTATCGCACGCATAGCGCCTACGCGAGAGACCTCTCGAACGTAGCTAAGTCTGCCGCACTCGCGTCATCCCACATTCGCAAATCATTCTTCAAATCCATATTCTTTTTAATCGCGGCAAGATAGAAGAGCACCGCGTTGGTCATTATGTCGTCTTCTGTCACGCCAAAATCGCGTGCCGCGCTACGCACATTCTTTTTTAATTTTTGGGGTGTAGCGACTGTTTCCATGTATGTAATGATATCAGACGAAAAATGGGATGTCTACATAATTGCTTCTTTAATGCAACTAGCAGCTTCGGAGACAGTGAGGCGCTCTTGGGAGCCCGTGTCGCGGTGGCGAAGCGTGACCGTGTTTTTTAATTTTGGGGATTCGCCGAGGGTATCAAAGTCGATAGTAATACAGAACGGCGTGCCAATTTCGTCTTGGCGGCGATAGCGCTTACCGATATTGCCATTGTCGTCAAACTGGATACTGGGGACTAAGGACTTGAGGCTAGAATATACTTCGCGCGCTTTTGCGACGAGCTCGGGTTTATTCTTCAAGAGAGGTGAGACCATCGCCTTTACCGGCGCAATCTTCGGCGCGAGTGCGAGATACGTGCGCGCCTCCCCGCCCATGTCATCTTCGCGATACGCGCTCGCGAGTATCGCGAGAATGGTGCGGTCAATGCCCAAGGACGGTTCGATAACATGCGGAATAATTTTCTCTTTGGTCTCTTCGTCCTGATATGCGAGCTCGACGCCTGATGCATTCGCGTGTGCGGAGAGGTCGAAATCGGTACGATAGGCGAGACCCCAAAGCTCTTTGCGGCCGAAAGGATACTCAAATTCAAAGTCTATCGTGCGCTTAGAGTAGTGCGCGCGTTCCCCGTCGGGCACTTCAAGCTCGTGAAGCGACTTTTGCGGTATACCGACCGCCTCGGCAAAAAGATGCATCACCTTCCGCCACTCTTCGAATGCCTGTTCCCAATCAGTAGGCGAAACAAAATACTCAACTTCCATTTGGGAGAGCTCGCGGAGGCGGAATACAAAATCGCGTGGCGCTATTTCATTTCGAAATGCCTTTCCTATTTGGGCGATACCGAACGGCAATTTCGGGTGCATTGAATCAACCACGTTCTTGAAGTTCGTGAAAATGCCGCCTGCGGTTTCGGGCCGCAGATACACTGTAGATGCTTCCTCTCCCGCACCGACTGACGTCTTAAACATGGTATTGAACATTTTCCCATCCGCCATTGGGTCGGCAAATGTCCGCACGTGCCCGCTCGCTTCCCATACTTTCGGATTCATTAGTATCGCGGCATCGACGCCATACATATCGTCGCGGCTATCGCGGAACATCTGTAGCCAGAGGTGTTCAATGTTTTCCTTGAGGAGAACGCCCAAAGGTCCATAATCGTAGGTGCCGGCGAGGCCGCCGTAGATTTCAGAACCCGGGAAAATGAACCCACGGCGCTTGCAGAGGGAGACGATTTTTTCCATCAAGTGCGCGTCGGCCATAGAGATTATTCAACAACCGCATTGAGAGTGCTGTAACCCGGCTCCCCCTTCGTTTCGGTGGTCACTGCCTCGGCAGCGGCAGAAACCTGCACGCCCGCGAAGCGGTCATACCCCGAGAAAGAGATTCCCCTCGTGAGCGACGGCGCACTCCCTCTCTGCGACGTTGAGGGTAAAAGGGAAACCTGGAAGGCGCCCTGGACTATCGCTCCTTGCGCGAGGTCGCCCGTGTTCCAAGAAACCACACGGGAAGCGTCATTATACGAGAACGAGCCCGAGCCGGCCGTAAGGCCGGTGTAGGAGACATAGCTCGGCAAGAGCGTCGAAACGATGCCGCCGGCGACGGCATTCCCGTTATTTTGCACCCTCCAGACGACAGTGTAGGTTGTCGCCTGGTCGGCACGCGGCGGGATGGGGCCGCTGTTGCTTAAGGGCCCCGAGGCGTAGAGCGAGGACGCCGAGAGCATGACCGCCGTCGCGACTTTCGCAGTCTTGGTCGCGGAGGCGCTTATCTTCCCGGGCACATTCGTCTGCCCTACGCGCGTGCCCGACACGGAGAGCGTGAAGGTTATCGTTGGCGCAGAAATGAATGCGTTCACGGGCAGTGTCCGGA
>CAZPXA010000002.1:0-11666 GCA_964590695.1 uncultured Candidatus Saccharibacteria bacterium | reverse complement strand
GCAGAATCGGTATCCTTGCTGAAGATGACCGTGTGGTTGGCCGAGTTGTAGAAGCCGTTCGTGGTGTGAATGCTGTCGTAGTCGACCGCCGTACCTGAAATGGCGACGGAGACTGTCGCGTCCATAACGCTCGTCGGGAGCGTATTGGTGTATGAGAGGGTGGCATTCTGTTGAGAATCGGGGGCCACAACTACGGTCGGCGAGGTGTCCCCGTTGAGCGCAAGCGTCGTGCTGATAAAGGGCGCCGCGAGGGTAACTATCGCGTCTTGAGTCATATACGAGATGGCGAGCTCCTGGTCGCGCGCGGTCTTCGCGGTGCCGACAGTGAAATGAAAGACCCGCTGTTCATTATCCTGCCCGGTCAGCGTGCCCGTGAGGGTCACTGTCGAACGTTTGCCGGGCGCGAGCGCCCCGATGAGGAAACTCGAGTTGTTCAGCGGGAGCGAAGACGAAGTAACCGTAAAGCCGAAGGGGAAGGCACCGACGAGCATCACGTTCTCGAGCGGTATCGCCGCATTTGAGCTCACCGTGAGCGTCAGTTTAAAAGGCTGCCCCGAAACCGTTTCTGTGAGCGCGTCAACAGCCACCGAAAGCGGCGTCGTAGAGACGGTGAGCGTATAAGAAGATTCTTTCACGAATGTCGCGTTAGAGCCGGGAGTCTCGTAGAAGAGGGCGACCGGGAGCGAAAGCGCCTGTCCCGCTCCGCCGAACACGGTAGCCTTCAAGGACCGCGTCACGCTCGCGCCGCTTTCAAGCGTACCGAGGTTTTCGATATAGCGCGGATATGCCTGCATCACATCATCCGCGTTTCTCGTACCGTCCGGGAAATCAATCTCTATAACCGCGTTTTCGATTGCGACTGCATTTTTATTCGTGATGGTGAGGGAGAGTGGTACGACGTCTCCGCCGGCTATCGTGGTCGGCCCCAGAACATCAACGGTAATTTTATCTACCGAGACCGAATTGCCTCCTACAAAAAAGACATAACCGGCAACGCTAATTGAGACAAGAAAGAATAGGAGTGCGGCGGCGAAGAATATTCCGGCGAATCGCACGTGCTTCCCTCCCTGGGGCCTAACGTACCGGAGCAGTCCCTCCTTCGTCCAAGTATGCGGCAACTCCCTCTTCTCTGGGTCAGAGAGCAGAGGATGCGGATGGATATCCTCCATGGGCTTATAGAGATGTTCGCGCGCGTGCTCAAGCGGGTCGGTATTGCCTTCGGGTGCTGTGGACATTGCGTATGTAAGTATACCCCGCAGAAGCGCCCCGCCCTACAGGGGCAAGAATCTAAAGGCCTGAAGCGGCAATGCCGTGGTTGATGCGTTGTATGTACGCAGGGGCATGTTGGACGACCGTAGCGAGCGCCGTGCGGGTAAACTCCGCTGGAGCACCGGGGATTTTGCCGACGTCGAGCCCGAGAGTTTTCAGTATGCGGAGCGCAGCAAGCACTTCTGCGGCTTCATGCATATCTTCTTCCGTATCAAAATTTTTGGAAAGAGGGAGCGCGGCAAGAGCCTCAAAGAATCCGCGCATAATCGAGAACAATGCTGGGTCATGTGCTTCTCCAGCGACGAGCCGGAGCAGGAGGCCGCTGACGCGCGCCGCTCTCCGGCGCGGCGCGGCGCGGGCAAGCCGCTTGAACCAATTTTCTTCAAGGACCGCGCCCGCAAGGCGCCATCCCTCTCTCCCCCGAACGAGTACGAGGGAGCTCTCGGCGAACGTCGCGAGCGCCGGGGCAAGTTTCGCGCCTCGCGCTCGCACGCCTTGCGCGCGGGCGCGCACGACGCCGAGCTCTCGCGTAAGCAGTGTGATAGACGCATTCGCTTCTCCTAGGGGCAAGCGTGCAAGTACAATGCCGTGCGTCTCGTATTTATGCCGCATCGCGGATGAGGTCAAAGCGCACAGGGCCAGTCGAGAGAGTCGCTGAATGCTTCCCCCCCACGCGCTTCTCTGTCCGCACTGTATCTTTCGGCGAAAATCCTTCAGCCTTGCGCGCATCAGCGACCGCACGCGCCATCTCGCGTTCGTCGCCTTCTTTAATGAGTTCGGGCGTGAGCGTTGTGTCGAGCGCGAGCTTGTCGCCGGCAATCACCTTTTTTACATTCACTTCTTCCGCGAGAATCGCCGCGAGCTCGCCCGCGAGCGGTTCTGGCACGGTCAAGGAAGCGAGCGGCTGGCGCACCTTAATCCCCGCCTTCTGCCGCAATTGCAATGCTTCAGACGCGAATGCGCGAACTTTTTGCATCTCCGCAAGCAATGTCTCATCAGAATCGCCAAAAAGTTTCCATTTCTTTTTTGCCTCGGGCCAGTCCGCCAGATGCACGCTTATCGGGTCATTGTCGTATTTCACTTTCGCATACACTTCTTCTGCTAGGAATGGCGCGAAGGGAGCGAGGAGGAGCGCGTTCGTGCGAAGTATCTCGCGCAGGGTAGCAAGCGCAGCAATATCGCCCGCGCGCGCGCGGTCGCGGATACGCCGCACATACCATTGCGACAAATCCTCAAAGAACTCGCCTACCGTGCGTGTCGCTTCAAACAGCCGGTAATCGTCCAGAGCGCTCGTGACAGCCGAAACGGTCTCGTTAACGCGCGCTTGCATCCAATGCTCGAGCACCGTATCGCGCCGTGTGCCCTTCACGCCGTCTTTTCCGCCAGAGGCGGATCCGCCTCTGGCGGAAAATAATTCATAAAACTTCGCGCTGTTCTCAAACCAGTTGAGGACTTTTGCCGCTTCTTTCACGGTCTTTTCGTCATAATTCTTTGAATCGCCCGCTTGCGCTACGCTATACATCCAAAACCGTATTGCATCAACACCCCATCTCTCTATCTCCGTCCATGGGTCAATAATATTCCCTTTTGACTTGCTCATTTTCTGGCCCTCGGCATCAAGCAAGTGCCCAAGTGAAATGGCGTTCTTAAACGCCCTGCCGCGGCCCGCGAGCACTCCGACCGCAAGTAGCGTGTAGAACCAGCCGCGCGTCTGGTCGATGGCCTCACAAATATAATCGGCCGGGTACTCAACTTTTTTAAGGAACGAGTCGAGCGATACGTCCTTTCGCTCCTTCGCCGCCTGTGCAAACGGCATCGCGCCGGAGTCGAACCAAACGTCCATCACTTCTTTCACTCTCCGCAACTCCGTCCCTTTGCTCGAAATTAAAATGACGTTATCAATATATGGTCGATGTAGGTCAAGTTCATAGTCTTCATTGTACGGAAAGGGTCTGAATGGCAGTTTTTTTATCTCTCCCGTCTTCAAAAAATCTTCGTCCGTCCTTTGGGCTATTGCATCTGCAACCGACCAATGCGATGCAACACCATTCAAGAGCCATGCAGGTCCTTCATGCGTGATAAAGAGAATACGCTTGCCCGTATATCGCTGTTCTAGCTCGAACAAGCATTCGCCGAGCCGCTTACGGACATCACGATAAGTTTCTCCATCTTCAGGCGCTCGGTCAAATCTTTCTGCAAAAGACGAAAAAAAATCTTTCCACTCCTGTATCTTGCGACCGTTAAAAACGCCAACATCTATTTCCTGAAGTCGCTCGTCTATAAGCACCGCCGTGTCTGACAATCCCAATTCTTTCTGGACAAGAACCGCTGTCTCTCTCGTTCGCGTGAGTGGCGAGACAATGATGAAATCAATATGCGTGCCGAGCTTCGTTACGCTCTGTCGTACTTCATCTTTACCTTTTTCAGTTACATGTTTTTCGGTCTTTCCTTCACTATCGAAAATCCCTTCTACATTACTTTCCGCCTCGCCGTGGCGCATAACGAAGTAGCGGTTGCCGGATTTCTTTGTGTATTTCTTAAGCTCTTCGAGCGAGCCGATGACGAGTCGCTCGCTGCCGTCCGCGCTCTGCCAGATTGGTAGCGGCGTGCCCCAGTAGCGCTCGCGGCTTATCGCCCAATCTTTCGCGTTCGCGAGCCACTCGCCCATGCGGCCTTCGCGGATATAGGCCGGCTCCCAGTGAATCTTTTTGTTTTCTGCAACGAGTTTCCTTCGCAGGTCCTGCATGCGGATATACCATGAGTCGCGCGCGTAGTAGATAAGCCGCGTTTTACAGCGCCAGCAGAAGGGATAGGTGTGCGGATGTGATTCTTTCGCAAAAAGCAGGTCTCGCGCCTGCAAATCTTTCAATATCTCGACGGCTGTTGCTTCTTCGACAACCGACTTTCCCGAGAGAAATCCAGTCCCTTCGATAAACTTCCCTTCCGGATTTACGAGATGCACCTTCGGCAATCCGACTTTGTTTCCGAGCTCAAAGTCATCTTGTCCATACATGACTGCGGTATGCACGATGCCGGTTCCCTCTTCGGTCGTGACGAAATCTGCCTCATACACCTGAAATGCTTTCTCAAACTTCGGTTTTTCCGACTCCGGCGCAAGATTTCTCGAAAAATCGTAGAGCGGTTTGTACCGCTTGCCGACAAGTTCCCGACCTTTGCGCATTGCGAGAATTTGCGTAGCGTCGCGACTGGGGACCGTGTCCGAGGGAGCGCGCGAAGCGAATTCTCGCGACGCGATTATACGCTCTCCGCCGATTTCGTATACGCCGTAGTCAATGTCAGCGCCGACCGCGAGCGCGACATTCCCCGGCAGGGTCCACGGCGTGGTCGTCCACGCGAGAAGGAAGGTGCCGGGCTCGTCAACCAATTCGAACTTTGCGGTGATGGCGATGTCCTTCACCTCCTCATACCCCTGCGCGAGCTCGTGGCTGGAGAGTGCGGTGCCGCAACGCGGGCACCACGGCAGGACCTTGTAATCCTTATAGAGGCGACCGTCGCGCGCCGTCTGCGCGAAGAGGTGCCAAAGCACTTCCATGTAGGAGCTGTCGAAGGTGAAATATGCTTTCGTTTCATCAACCCAAAAGCCGATGCGCTTCGTGAACCGCCTCCATTCGTCAATGTAGGCGAAAACGCTCTCGCGGCATTTCTTATTAAATGCGGCAATGCCATATCTCTCGATATCCGGTTTGCCCTTGAATCCGAGTTGTTTCTCGACTTCGAGCTCGACGGGGAGGCCATGCGTGTCCCAACCCGCCCGCCGCTCCACGCGATATCCGCGCATCGTCTTGTAGCGCGGAATGGCGTCTTTGAAGGCACGCGCCTCGAGGTGGTGGATGCCGGGCTTTCCGTTCGCGGTCGGCGGTCCTTCATAGAACACGAATTCGCCCTCGGGAGAGTCTTTGGCGAGCGACTTCTCAAAGATGCGCTCGCGCTCCCAAAACGCGAGTATTGCTTCCTCGCGCTTCGCCGCCTCTGACTTTTCTGTCATATCGGCCATAGTACATCACATCTTCTCCGGGGCGGGAATGCCGAGGACGGTGAGGCCGTTTGTCATGGTGTTCGCGAAAGCGCGCGTGATAAGGAGCTTGTGCGTCTCGTGGTCGCCGCCCACGATGCGTTCTTTCGCATAAAAAGAATTCCACTCGCCCGCGAGCTCGGTGAGGTAATTCACGAGCAGGTTCGGCGCGAGCTCGCGGGAGGCGCGCGCGACGACTTCGGGAAAATGCAAAATGATTCGCTCGATAAGATACGGGCTCTCCGGCGCGCCCGCTACGGGCGCGCCGCTTGCTTGCGCGAGCACAGACTTCGCCCGCACGAGCGCATACTGGAGATATGGTCCCGAGTCGCCTTCGAGCGAAAGTGATTTCTCCTCGTCAAAGACGATATCCGAGCCCGGCGCCTGCCGTAGAATCATATATTTGATGGCGCCGATAGCGACCTTTTCTGCGATAAGCGGATCAGGATTCTTCTCTCCTACCCTCTTAATGACGCTTTGTATAAATTCGTCTGCTGTAATGACATTCCCTTCGCGTGAAGACATCTTGCCGAAAGCGAGGCGCATCATGCCGTGCGAAATGTGAACGGTCTTTGCGACAAGTTCAGGATAAACTTTTAACATCGCGTCTAACAAAACCCTGAAATACTCGTTTATCTCATTTCCTGTAATAACAATCGACTTGTCGTAAGGATAGATGTCATATTTTTTCTTTGCGAGGCCGAGTTCTTTTGCTTCGTATGTCGGGAGCCCTTTGGAATTTATGAATACTCGCGTATGCAATCCTTTATCTTTGTCTCCTTTGTAAACAATCGCGCCCTCGCTTTTCTCAAATATTTCAGGATGCTCTTCAACTACATTCTTTCCGAACGGAGCCGTTTCACTTTCGTAAAAATAATAATCAAATTTCGTGCCGAGAGTTTTGTAGATTTCTTCAAAATGCGCGAGTGATGCTTTGCGTCCCTCATCGTATATTGCACTTACAAGCTCGTCTGAACGACTATAAATCGTTGCGTTCATTTCATCGATTTCTTTTTTCGCAGCTTCATCAGTTTCGTAGGCCTTATTTCCCATCACATAGGCGTCTCCCCAACTTCCACCCGCGACTTTATGATTTTTTACTGCCCAAACAGCTTTTGCAATGTGCGGGCCGACATCGCCCTGATAGTTCGCGCGCTTCACTTCAGCGCCGGAATATTCCATGAGCCGTGCCATTGCTTCGCCAATCGCATTGCTCATCAGGTGGCCAATGTGCATCTCCTTAAAAGGATTTGGGTCAGTGTATTCAATCATCACACGCTGTCCCGCATTAATATTCCCTCTGCCCCATTCCTTGCCCTTCGCGTCCGCCTCGGCGATGGCGAGCGCGACCGCTTCGCGCGCGAGGGTAATATTCACGAAGCCGGGACCAGCGACCTCGACTTTTGACACGGATTTGCCGAGTATGCCTTGAATGCGTTGCGCAATCTCTTTCGCAAGCTCAATCGGATTTTTAAATCCTCCTAAAGTAGGTCTATACTGATACATTTTGCTGGAACCGCTTCTTCCTGAAATATTTCTGAAATTACCGTGTTGAATTGGACCGAACGCTTTTAGCGCCACATTCATCGCGTAGTCACCGTGAACCATATCCGCAGGTCGTTCGACCACGAACCCTATATTTCTCGCTCCCATTTCGGCGAGAACAACCGCAACCGCTTTCCGTATCTTCTCTTCCATATCATCGCAGTATACCTAGTAAATGAGCGCCCCGCGACAGGGCGCGGGGCTTTGGTTGATCGGCGCTTATGCGCCGGAGGTTTGAAGGGACTCGACCGGAGCAGAAAGAAGCCTCTGCCGCTGTCTCTCCTCGTGGCGCCTGGAACACGGACCAAACGCGAAGGGTTCACCGTCAGCCGTCCACCCGTAGGGGAATTCGACTTTCTGAATGCCACATTCCCCGCACGCGCAGGGTACATTCACTTTTCTCTCGTTCCCGACACATCTCCTTAAGAAAGAACTTCGTTGAAGGAAAGGGGCGTGTATATCCCCTTATGTAAGAATATACACAATCCGGCGCACCGTGGCGAGGGTTATTCAAATGATTCGGGGATGGGGTGCGCAAGGGCGAGTTTCTTTATTTCTTTTCTCGCTTTCGCGACTGCCGTGTTGTCGCGTTTAGTGAGCACTTCAATCATAATCTCGGCAACGCGCTTGCATTCCCTCTCCTTAAAGCCGCGAGTGGTTATCGCGGGCGTGCCAAAGCGGATGCCGGAGGGGTTCATCGGCTTTCTGGTGTCGTCCGCTATCGCGTTTTTATTAAGCGTAATGCCGGCGCGGTCGAGAAGCGTCTCGGCCTCACCGCCCGAGATACCAAATGACGTCCACACATCGAGAAGAATGAGGTGGTTGTCAGAACCGCCAGCAATCATTCTGGCTTTTTGTTTTTTAAATACTTTCTCCATTGCGTGCGTGTTCGCGATGATTTGCTTCGCATACTTCTTAAACGACGGCCGGAGCGCTTCTTTAAATGCGACCGCCTTCGCGGCGATCTGGTGCATATGTGGTCCGCCCTGAAAGCCCGGGAACACGGCCTTGTCTATCTTCTTCGCGAGTTCCTCGCTCTCGCGCACGAGTATCATCCCGCCGCGCGGACCGCGGAGCGTCTTATGCGTTGTAGTGGTCATGATGTCAAAGCCGTAATCAAATGGGTTCTTCGCGGCCTTCCCTGCGATGAGCCCGGCGATATGCGCGACGTCCATAACCGAGATGGCGCCAACCTCGCGCGCGATAGAAACAAACTTTGCATAATTGAGCTCGCGCGGATACGCCGAGAACCCCGCGAGTACGATTTTCGGCCTCACTTTTTTCGCGGTACGGCGCATTTCATCATAGTCAATTTCCCCAGTCTCTATATTCTTCATCTTGTACCGCACGAAATTGAAAATCTTGGTTATGTAGGTTACTGGATGGCCGTGTGTGAGATGCCCGCCATGCGAGAGGTCCATGCCGAGCACCGTGTCGCCGGGTTCTAGGAGCGCGAAATACATCGCGATATTCGCATTTGCGCCGCCTAAGGGCTGGACATTCGCGTACTTCGCGCCGAAGAGTTTCTTCGCGCGCTTTATCGCGAGCGCCTCCACCTTGTCCGTAAACTCTTGCCCGCCATAGTAACGCTTGCCTGGATATCCTTCTGAATATTTATTCGTGAGCGAGGACGCCATCGCTTCTTTTACCGCCTGCGAAACGTAATTCTCAGACGGGATAAGCTCCAGCCCTTCCGCCTGCCGTTTTTCTTCGCCCATGAGCGCGCTGTATACCTCGAGATCTTCTTTGTGAATATGTTTATAGGGGTCCATATTTACCGCTTAGACTTTTTAGCTACGCGATGCAGTTTCGCGTTATACCCGCCGACAACCGCTAACTCCGCCTTGATTGGCGGATGCGGATTGTAATCGATAAGCTCAACATACTCTGGGTGAAATGCGTCAAGCGATTTAAATGGCTTGGTGAACTTTATTTTTGGAAAAGGCCGCGGCCTGCGCGCGAGCTGTTCTTTCGCCTGTTCGCGGTGATTCTCGTATATGTGCAGGTCGCCGAAGGTGTGGACGAACTCGCCCGGTTTGCGACCGAGGATTCGCGCAATAATCATCGTGAGGAGCGCATAGCTCGCGATGTTGAACGGCACGCCAAGAAACATGTCCGCGCTTCGCTGGTAGAGCTGAAGACACACTTTCCCACGCTTGATATTCACTTGGTACAAATTGTGGCAGATTGGAAACCGTACGCCCTCGCCCGGCTTCGCCATACTGTAGAGATATTCGGGGTTCCACGCAGTGACAATTGTGTTGTGTGCGTCGGCATCTTTACGCAATTCTTCTATTACCCAGTCGAGCTGGTCCACTGTTCGACCGCCCCTCGCTGGCCAGCGCCGCCAGAGTTCGCCGTAGATGTGCTTCAGTTCACCGTGCTTCTTCGCGAAGGTTGCGTCCTTCGCGACTTTTTCTATAAACGCTCCTTTGCTGAGTGCCCGTTCTTTCTTCTTCGCAACCTTCTCGTTGTAAATCTTGTACGGGTAGTCGTCCCAGATATGGACATTGTTGTCCACGAGATATTTGATATTGGACTGACCCGAGAGGAACCAGTAGAGTTCACAGAGCACTCCCTTCCAGTACACTTTCTTTGTGGTGAGAAGCGGCAATCCTTGTGAGAGATCGAAACGGATCTGCCGACCGAACACGCTATAGGTCTTTACGCCGGTTCCCGCATCCACTTGTTTTTCTCCGTTCAGAAGCGTGTCGCGTACGAGGTCGAGATATTGGTACTCGGGATGGCGATTTTTCATGGTTACGCGCGCGGTTTTCGTTTGGATATGAAGTGTCGCCAATTATTTTTCGCAAAACGTCCTGTCTCCCGATACATCTTTGAAGGTGGCGAAGAAAGCATCGAAAAAGTAATTTGCGCGATCTCCATGCCGGGCCGCAAAATAATGGGCACATTGCTCTGATTCGTTATCTCAAAAGTGACGTGGAGGAAATGACCAGGATTGATAATACCGGCGGTGTTGTGCACCATGAGTCCAATACGGGCGAGTGAGGACTTTCCATTAAGCTGTATGAGGTGTTTCTTTGAGCCGAAGAACTCTTTCGAGGTGCCAAGTACAGAGATGCCAGGATGGAGAACATAGGGTTGTCCGTCGGAAATGCTAAATTCTCGAGTCTTCGCGTAGACTTTTTTTACCGGGTCAATGAGGTGCGTCGCACCTTCGTCATTGACTACAAACTTGTTTCCAAGACAGATATCGTAACTTGCCTGCTGAAGCCGTGTAGACTTGAAGGGGCGAAGTGTCAAACCATTTGACCTGCGTTCTTTCCTTATATCAACGTCGGAGAGAAACATGGCGCGTGTATTATACCTGTTGTTCTTCTCCGTGCGAGACGCGGCCCCCTTGGTGCTGCCCGCGATAGGCGATGACTTCCCCTTCGATTTTATAGAACACGATATTGCAGATACGAGCGCCGAGTTGGAGCTTCACGGGAAACGGGCCGAGATTCGTGAGGCCAAACGTCAGTTGACCTTCGTAGCCCGGGTCTGTTTTCGATGCGAGGAGCAATAATCCTGCGCGAAATAAGGATCCTCTTGGATACACCATCGGCATGAGGTCAAGCGGCGTATGTATTATTTCCGCCGTCTGCACGAGATAATACTCGCCCGGCTGTATGACAAGCTCATCCTGCTCGTCTTCATCTTTCAGGCGGTAGAGTTCTTTCGTCTTCACCCCATGCCGCCTGCCGAGGCCTGCCGAGCCATCGGTTTCGATATAGGCGCCGCCTTCAATAATTTCATGCACGGCTCCGAGCCGAAGATCGATGCCGGTACCCTCCGGATTCGAAAGGTCGCGGCCGCTAAGACCGGTTATGAGACCGTCTTTCTTTATCCGCCGTATGACTTCGTGGATGCCGATAACTGACATCCTGCTAGTATAAGCCAGATGCAATGTATAGCAATCATCGCCGCTTTGAGCGCCACAACACGCGCTATTGGAAAAGACAATACCCTCTTATGGCGCATCCCAGATGACCTCAAGCGCTTTAAACAACTCACGCTCGGGCATCCGGTCATTATGGGCCGTAAAACCTGGGAGTCGCTTTCCGAAAGGTTTCGCCCGCTCTCGGGACGGACGAATATCGTCGTGACGCGACAAGCTGGTCATGAAGCGGCGGGCGCGACTGTCGCTGATTCGCTCGAAAACGCGCGCGCCGCGGCGGCGCGCGCGCCGGGCGCGGACGAAATTTTCGTCATCGGCGGAGGCGAACTCTATGCCGCCGCCCTTCCCTTCGCCGACCGCCTCTATCTCACTCTCGTTGACGACAACGCCACTGCCGATACTTTTTTCCCGCCCTATGAACAAGATTTCAAAATTATTTCAGACGAGGCTGGTTTAGGAGAACCGCTGCACCGTTTCCAAATTCTCGAACGCAAATAAATCTCAAATCTATTTGACCTCCACCCACGCATAATCCCGTGCTCGGGATTTGCGCGGGCCCGCCTCGGCCCGTCGGCCTCCGGCTCGTGGAAGTTTCATTTCACTTCCACGCCCATCGAGCGGGCGGTGCCCGCGATGATGCGCGCCGCTGTTTCCGGCGTCGTTGCGTTTAAATCCGGCATTTTCTCCTCCGCAATGGCCGCGACTTGGGCCTTGGTCAAAGTACCTACCTTTTCCTCCTTCGCCTTGCCTGATCCCTTCTCGATACCGAGCGCTTTGAGGATGAGGCGCGAGGCCGGCGACTGCTTCATCACGAAGGTGAACGAGCGGTCGTCATAGACCGAGAGCTCGATCGGGATGATGGAGCCCTTTTTATCCTTCGTCGCCTCATTAAACTGCGTTACAAATTGGCCGATGTTG
>CAZPXA010000001.1:37322-59599 GCA_964590695.1 uncultured Candidatus Saccharibacteria bacterium | reverse complement strand
CATAATGGATATAATTTCATAATGCTAACTCGACCCCCCTAGTATACAGGATGAGGGAAGGGGTTGCGCTCTATCCCCATGGGGTATACTAGGGGAATGTCAGACGACGGAGATGCCGGTGCCGGCGGCGAGAGCGTCCCCCCGCGCCGCGAGATACCGCATTACCATGGCGATGCCGTGCGGGTGCTCTTCGTCGTGAGCGCGGCCTTGCTTATTGTCGCGAAATCTACCGGCGCCGACCTTCCCCTTTCCACATTTGCCACGGTGGTTTCGGCCGTCATGCTCGTCGTCGCGGCAGGCATCACAAATCCAGCGCAATTTTGGCTCCACTGGGCGAATGCACTCCTCGCCGCATACGGCACGATTCTTTTCGGCATGACTGCCGTCGATAACTACCGCGCGGGGACGCGCGTCCTTGATTCATCCTTTCTATACATCGAAGCGCTCGCGCTTCTCTCGCTCGTCGCGCTTTATTTCACCACCCGGACCGTGCGAGGCATCCATATGCGGCCGGATTATTCCAGATAAAGCGCCGGCATGTCGCTCCAAAGTTTTCTTTTTAAGCAATACGCCAAGTGGAAGTTGAAGGATGTCCCGGAAGCGCAGCGCGAGCAGATGACCGAACTTGTCTCCAAGGACCCTAAACTCTTTAAGAAAATCGGCGAAGAAATTGAGCGCCGCAAGAAAGGGGGCGAGAGCGAAGTAAGGGCGGCGATGGAGGTGATGAAGAAATACCGCTCCGAGCTCTCAGTCTTACTGCAGAAAAAATAATAGTTCGATAAACTCACTACAAATATGACCGCGCTTGTCTCATTCCTCGCATTCTGCCAAGCGCTCGGTGCGCTTATCGGCGCTTTCACGGCGATATGGAGCGAACTTGCCTATATCCGCGCGATACGCGACGGAAAGATAGATGCCGCAGAACGCGCCCACCTCCGCTTGGTAGGGAAAGGACTCTCCTTTGGCATGACGCTCCTCTTGCTTGCCTCGTTCGCACTCGTGGTCGTTAACTTCACACTCCAAGCCACACTCCAGCCGGCGCTTTCCACAAGCTATTGGTCCTCCATCTTCCTTGCATTCCTTATTATCGGCGTTTCGTGGGCGCTCTCGCGCCACCGCATTTCCTTCGCTCTAGGCTCCGCTATTTTGTTTACGGCGTGGTGGTTCTTGACCTACCTTACCTTCGGGCTACTACCGCTACCTTCTTTCGGCGCTACAGTCGCATTCTTCGTCGTCGCAACGGGTATCTTCTACGCTCTCCTCCAATACGCGCGCCTTCTCGCACTCGACAGCACGATGAAGCATCGCCTTGCGCAAAAAGTAAAGTCGCTCTAGGGTGCATACATGCTGAAAATAGGGATAGTGGGATTGCCGAACGTGGGGAAGTCCACGCTTTTTAATGCGCTCACGAAGGCGTCCGTGCCGGCGGAGAATTATCCCTTTTGTACTATCGACCCTTCGGTCGGCGTCGTCGGTGTTCCTGACGCGCGGCTCGCTACGCTCGCCGCGTTTTCTAAAAGCGAGAAGGTCATTCCGGCGGCGATAGAGTTCGTTGACATCGCGGGCCTCGTGAAGGGAGCGGCCGAGGGCGAAGGGCTCGGGAACCAATTCCTCGCCCATATCCGCGAAACTGACGCGATTCTAGAAGTCGTGCGTTTCTTTGACGACCCGAATGTGATTCATGTAGAAAAAGAGGTAGAGCCCTATAAGGATATAGAGGTTATCAATGTGGAGCTCATCCTCGCCGACGCCGAGCAGGTGCGGAAGCGGCGCGACAAGCTCGCCGGAGATGTGAAGGCGGGGCGCAGGGATGCGGCCATCGAGGACACGATACTCGCGAAACTCGCGCAGGGATTCGCGGAGGGGAAGCTCGCGCTTCACGCCAGGCTTACCGAAGACGAGTGCAAGCGCGTTGCGTATCTGAATCTGCTCACGATGAAGCCAATCCTCTACGCGCTCAATAAAAAGAGCGGCGGATTCAATCTTGACGAACTCGCAGACGGCCGCGCGACGCGGGCGCTCGAACTCATCAGGGCGCTCGGTTCGCACTTCGTATCGGTGGATGCCGCCACCGAGAGGGAATTGAACGATGTGGCGAGCGCCGACCGAAGCGGCTTTCGCCGCGAGCTCGGGGTGTCGGAGGACGGGCTCGCAGGGCTCATTCGGGGCGCGTATGAGACGCTCAACTTGATTTCATTTTTCACCACCGGCCTCGATGAGACGCGCGCGTGGACGGTCCCCGCCGGTAGCGCGGCGCCCGTTGCGGGCGCCGCTATCCACAACGACTTCCGCGACAAATTTATCCGCGCCGAAGTCATCGAATGGAAAAAGCTTCTCGAGGCCGGTTCCTACGTCGCCGCGCGCGAGCGTGGGCTCCTCCGCACTGAAGGGAAGGACTACATCGTCCAAGACGGAGATGTCATCATCTTCCTCCACGGTTGAATATGTTTGATTGCTTAAAAGAGTATTGTTTGATATAGATAGATTCGGCCCTGGCAGCTGCTTTATCCGTTGCTGGGTTTTTTGTTCAAACCTTAGAGAGAGGAGTCTCACATGCAAATAAAGCATGCGACTACCGAGGCAAAGGGGACAGTGAGTTCTCAAACTGCTTGGAAAATAAAAGTCAATGGGGAAAGGCATTACGAGTACGCGTCCTTCCATTGGAGACAGGCCATCAAGCAATTTCTTGTACTCCTCTGGACAGATCGTTTCGGTCCCGACGAAGTGATCGATCTGTTTCTTCCCAGCCAAGAATCCTCCGACGGCTACGAGCCCGGGGTGGTCCTGCGGTATTCTGCAGTGACAAAAAGCTGGGAAGCTTTCGGGTCGTACAATGAAGGAATGGAGCCCACTTTTAGATGGGTGAGGTCGCAGAGTGTACTTCGGGTGGATTACAGTGGGGTTTCTGGGGTCGTAGAAATCGCCCTAGCGCGCTTTGCATGGAATCAGCAGATCCGAGCGCTCGGTATCTTGCTCCCTCAGGGCAGGCACATGAAAAGCCTATGGCTCTGGAGTTCCAGAAGGGGCATCATGCCGTACGAGAATATTCGAGATTCTTGAAAGGAGGAAGTGTTCGAGAATGCTCAAAAGGGCGCCGCAGGGTGCCCTTTCGTTTTAAATGACCCCATTTGCCGGAGAGACCGCAGGCTCGTGCGCCACCGCGCGCGAGCGGGGCCTCGTCGCTACCTGCGGCAAAGACTACATCGTCCACGATGGCGATGTCATCGAATTCCTCCACGGCTAATTCTCTTATCTCTAATTCGCGCGAATAGTAGAACAGTTGGTGTGCATTACCCCACACCACTAGGGCCTTGACAAGCGGGAAAGGGTCATGGTAGTTTGTTGATGCCGACAACCACAACCTGAAAGGAGGATATCGGCGATGAAACACAACATGTACCTTCCCCCCGGTCAGGTCGCCAGCGCGCAGGGTTATTGCAAGTCATTCGAAATCAGCGCGAGCGACGGCATCGGCTGGGGCAACGCGATCGATGCCAGCGACAGCGCGATCACCGGCTCGAACAACGCGATCGGCGGCGGCTCCTCGAACTGAGCCGCGGGCGCGCAGGCGGGCGAATCAGAAGTAGTTTTTGCCCGCCCCCGACTCGACAAACCACCCCACCCCCGACGAAGAACTCGGACGGTGGGGTGAATTATTTATGGTACAATTTGCTACCTATGGATAAACCAAAAATAACGGCGAAAGATTTCTTTTTGTGGGCCGGGGCAATGGTCGCGTTCTACTGGAGCGTCATCGCATTCATTTTCCTCACGTTTGATTACATAAACTACGTCTTCCCGAACGCGCTCGCGTATTATCCGGCCGACCCATATGAGAGCGGCATCAGCTACGAGATGGCGTCCATTATCGTGCTCCTGCCGCTCTATATGTTCCTTATGCGGCTCATACGCGCCGACATATCTCGTGACCCTTCCCGCAAGGAAATCTGGGTACGTCGATGGGCGCTTATCCTAACCTTGTTTGTCGCGGGCGTTGCGATAGCGGCAGACCTCATCACGCTCCTCACCACCTTCCTCAACGGCGAGGCCCTGACGGCCGCATTTCTACTCAAGGTGCTCATCATCTTCCTCGTTGCGGGAGGAGTCTTTATGCACTTTATCAGCGACCTGCGAGGGTACTGGGACCTGTTTCCTGCGCGCAGGCGCTTTGTGGGCATCGGGGTAGCGATTCTCGCTGTCGTGACGATAGGCGCGGGATTCTTTATCGTCGGCACGCCGGGGCAGGCGCGTCTTGCGCGCTTTGACGCGCAAAAGATAAATGACTTGCAGAATATACAGTCGCAAATCGTGTACTTCTGGCAGGCGAAGCAGAAGCTGCCTGGCGTGATAACTGACCTTAATAACTCGCTCTCATACGGTCCCGCACCAGTGGACCCCCAGACAGGCGAGCCGTATGTCTATCTGCCCGGCGAAGGGCTCTCGTTCAAGCTTTGTGCGGTGTTTAATGCGCAGAGCCACGCGAATCAGACGCTACCTTCCCAAACCCGAGCCATTGCACCGGAAGCTGTGCCGATTGGCGGCAAGGGCATGCCGCAGGACAACTGGCAACACGGCGCAGGCGAAGTGTGCTTTGAGAGAACCATTGACCCCAGCTTTTACCCGCCATTAAAGTAAGGGATGGCGTACGACCATACAGACATCGAGAAAAAGGCTCAAGAGAAATGGGCCGGCCTCGATTTATATTCTGTTGACCTCTTGGATACGACAAAAGAACGCTATTATCTCTTAACCGAGTTTCCATACCCTTCGGGCGACCTGCATATCGGGCACTGGTACGCTTTCGCTGTTACCGATATCTACGCGCGTTTGTTGCGGCTACGGGGAAAAAATATATTCTTTCCGATTGGTTTTGACGCTTTTGGTTTACCGGCGGAGAACGCGGCCATACAGCATAATATTAATCCTGCGGAGTGGACAAAGAAGAACATTGAGCGCATGCGCGAACAGCTCGCGAGCATGGGCGCGTCTTTTGATTGGAGCAAGGAGGTTCTCACCTGCGACCCGGGCTACTACCAATGGACGCAGTGGCTCTTCACGAAACTCTTCGAGCACGGGCTCGCGGAGCGAAGGCTCGCAGCGGTGAAGTGGTGCCCCAAGGACCAGACCGTGCTCGCTAACGAACAGGTGATTGACGGACACTGCGAACGATGCGGAACGGCAGTCGAAGAGAAGAAGCTCACGCAGTGGTTCCTCAAGATCACTCATTATGCCGAACGTCTTCTCACTAGTCTTGAAACGCTTCCGTGGCGCGAGGAAATAAAGGAGGCGCAGAGAGCGTGGATAGGGAAGAGCGAAGGCGCGTATCTTGAGTTCCTAATCTCCGGTCGCGAAGAGAGAATCAAAGTCTTCACTACGCGCCCCGACACAATTTTTGGCGCGACGTATGTCGTACTCGCGCCTGAGCATCCACTCGTCTCGCGACTTCTTAAAAATGTTTCAAATAAAAAAGAAATCAGGAAGTATATAAAAACCACCGCGAAAAAGACCGAACGAGAACGAAGCGAGAACAAAGAAAAAACTGGCGTGAAGCTCGAAGGCATTTCCGCAATCAACCCAGCGACGAAAGAAGAGATACCAATCTATGTCGCCGATTATGTCCTTGCCTCCTACGGCACGGGCGCGGTGATGGCCGTCCCCGCCCACGACGAGCGCGATTTTGAATTTGCGAAGAAGATGCAACTCCCCATTCGGCAGGTCATTGAGCCGGTGCTCACGCAGAAGACCGGTACAGCGACATTCCGAGAAAATGAACCAGCGCAGGAAACACACGGCATGATCGCGCTCGTAAAGCACTGGAAAGACGATACCTACATGGGCCTCTATTGGCCGGAGGCGCGGTGGGGGACATTGCTGACGGGGACTATCGAGAACGGCGATTCTCCTGAAGAGACGGTGCTGAAGGAAATTCGCGAAGAGACTGGCTACGCAAATGCAAAAATTGTGCGGTCTCTGGGCACTATACACAGCAAGTATTACCACGTGAACAAGAAGCAGAATCGCTTCGGGCATTCCCCCGCATTTTATGTGGAACTTGCGGACGGCACACAGGAAAATGTCGTGCCTGAAGAACTCGCTAAGCATGAACTGCGTTGGTTCACCCTTGATGAGCTCCGGTCTTTCCTTACAGCGACATCGCATCTCGCCGTACTTGACCTCTTCAGTCCGAAGGCATATGTCGGCTCGGGTATCCTCATCAATTCGGGCGAGTTTAGCGGAAGGAAGAGCGCGGAAGCGATGTGGGATATCGTAAAAGCCGTCGACGGCGAGCGGGCGACGCAGTATCGTTTGCGCGATTGGCTCGTGAGCCGCCAGCGCTATTGGGGATGCCCCATCCCGATTGTCTACGACCCGAAGGGGAAGCCGCACGCCATTCCCGCCGAACATTTGCCGTGGCTCCTGCCGACCGATGTTGACTTCACGCCGACCGGGAAGGCGCCACTCGCTTCCTCTAAGGAATTGCAAGAGCGCGTGACGCGCATTTTCGGCGAAGGGTGGACGCCGGAATATGACACGCTCGACACTTTCGTGGACTCGTCGTGGTATTTCCTCCGCTACCTTGACCCGAAGGATTCGCACGACTTTTCGGACGCCGCGCTCATGAAGGCGTGGCTGCCTATTAACCGCTATTCGGGCGGGAGCGAGCACACGACTATGCATGTGCTCTACGCGCGCTTTTTCACAAAAGCGCTCTACGACCTCGCGCTCGTGCCGGTCGAAGAGCCGTTTTATGAGCGCTTCAACCGCGGGCTCATCATGGGTCCCGACGGGCAGAAAATGAGCAAGTCAAAGGGTAATGTCGTAAACCCGGACGATTTCGTGCAAAAGTACGGTGCGGATGCGGTGCGCGTCTACCTCGCCTTTATCGGCCCCTACAACGAGCCGGGGAGCTATCCGTGGAATCTTGACGGCGTCGCTTCGATGCGGAAATTTCTTGAACGTGTTGTACGCCTTGTCGAGAAGTTTGGACATCCGATGTCCAAGTCCGCGCAGGACATCGGATGTCCCGACATTCCGGAGGCCTTGCAGCAGGCGGTTGCGCGGGCGAGCGCGAAAGTCGCCGGAGACGGCGACCGGTTTAAGTTCAATACCGCCGTCGCGGCGCTTATGATTCTCGTCAACGAACTCGAATCTTCCGCGACCGTCCCGAGAGCCGTGCTCAACCATTTGATCGTGATGCTCGCGCCCTTCGCGCCGCACCTCGCCGAACATTTGTGGGAAGGGCTCGGGGGAGAGGGAAGCCCTTCGACTCCACTCAGGACGAGCGTGCATCAGCAATCATGGCCGACGTTCGATGCAAATATCCTTGCACAAAGTATTGCAGAAATAGTTGTGCAGGTGAACGGCAAGCGCCGTGGTTCGACTATACTCACCATAAACGTCTCTGAAAAGATTGCTGTAAAGGAAGCTCTTAAAATTTCTGCGGTGGCCGCGGCGCTTGGCGGGGAGGACCCCAAACGAGTGGTCTATGTGCCCGGGAAAATCATCAATCTTGTGGTGTAATCGCGCCTATTGACTCTTTTTAGGGCTCTTGCTATAAATTAGACCACATGCATAAGACTAGTAAGACCCTCAAGCACGGAAAGGCGGGAAGCGCTCGGGCCGCCTCGTTCTCCTTTGACAGCGTCGCGCTCGTAAAGCGGCTTCTCGCCGCCGTGCCGCTACGCGCTCGCGAAGTGCTTACTCGCCGATTTGGCCTGGGCGCGAACTCTTCCCGCGAAACACTCGAAGCCATCGGGGACCGTTCGGGCATTACCCGCGAGCGCGTTCGGCAGATTGAGGCCGCAGGGCTTGATGCGATGCGGGCAAGCAAGGCCTTTAAAGAAGCAAGCGCCGCATTTGAAGAGATTGCGCGGTACATCCATTCGCTTGGCGCTATCGTGCCTGAAGAAACGCTTCTTTCCGCGCTTGGGAAAGATGAGAAGAGCCGCAACCGATTCCGTTTTTTCCTCATGGTCAATTCGGCGTTCTTCCGCGAACGCGAGACAGGCGATTTCCTCGCGCGCTGGCACGTAGACGCGGCAACCGCGAAGCACATCCATGGGGCGCTCTCGCGCCTGTACGCTTCGCTCTCGGACGACGAAGTGGTTTCTGAAGCGGAACTCCTCGACCGCTTCCTTGACGAACTCAAGGAAGTGAACGACGCGTATAAAAACGAAGAAATCTTGAAGCGCTGGCTCTCGCTCTCTAAGCACATTGCCAGTAATCCGCTCGCCGAATGGGGCCGCGTCTCCACTCCCGCCATTCGCATCAAAGGTGTTCGCGACTACGCATATCTAGCGGTAAAGCGCCATGGCGCGCCAATGCATTTCTCGGAAGTCGCTAAGACAATCGGTACACTCTTTTCCAAGAAAGCGCATATCGCGACCACGCACAACGAGCTCATCAAGGACCCGCGGTTTGTCCTTGTCGGCCGCGGGCTCTACGCGCTCACCGAGTGGGGCTACAAGCCGGGCGTCGTGCGCGATGTGATTCGCGAGACGCTCGAACAGACGGGTCCGATGAAAAAGGATGAAATCATCAAACAAGTAAAGCGCGCGCGTTTCGTCAAGGACAACACCATTCTCGTGAATCTCAATGACTCCCGCTATTTCAAACGGCTGAAGGATGGTCGCTACGCGGCGGTCTAACTCCATACACAAGCGGCTGCCCGTCAACTGACGGGCGCCGCTTGTTTTGTTGGTATACTCTACGCACCACCATGCTGCCATTCTTGAACAAGCTTATTGCTTTGAAAGAGAAGATCACTAATAACATTGGTCTTGAATTCCAGCCATGGCCTCTCCTCATATTTGGTTTTGTCCTCTTGATGGTTGCATATGTGTTCATACCGAATACGGTCTCTTTCGCGTTGTCTATCGCACTTTTCCTCGCGCCGCTGTGGTTGCCGCTCCTTCTCGTCGGTGGCGCATGGAGGATGTGGTACGTCCTCCAACGTTCAGAATTTATCGCTGCCCAAAAATATCTTCTTCTTGAAATAAAACCACCGCGCAATTTGGTAAAAACGCCGCTCGCCATGGAGGCGTTTCTCTCAGGCATTCACCTCACGAGCGGCGAATCGACGTGGTGGGCCCGCTTTAAGGGCGGCATCCGGCCTTACTTTTCTCTCGAAATGGCTTCTTTTGAGGGTCAGGTACATTTTTTCATATGGACGCGCTCAACCTTCCGTCGGGTCATTGAGGGACAGCTCTATGCGCAATATCCCGGCGTACAACTCGTAGAAGCGCCAGACTATACCCGGCTCATATCTGCGAGGTCCGGAGAATGGGGCCTCTGGGGCTGCGATTTCAAACACACGGCCGCGGACCCATTCCCGATCAAGACCTATGTCGAATATGGCCTCGACAAGGTGCAAAAAGAGCCTGAACAAGTCGACCCGCTTGCGAACCTTATAGAATTTATGGGCTCGATAGGGAAGGGAGAGTATCTTTGGCTCCAATTTATCTTTCGCGTGCATAAGGGCGAAAAATACGGGGCCACGCCCGGCGGCAATGTGAGCAGCAGGCTCAATAAAGAAGGAAAGCCTTACACCTGGAAGGATGAAGCGAAAGAGATCGTAGAAGAAATCCGCAAGTCGACTCGCGATTCATATATTGATGCATTGACCGGCGAAATACGGCCAGGGTTCCCCAACCCGACCAAGGGCGAATCGGAGAGAATGGCCGCTATCGAACGCAATGTGGCGAAACTCGCCTTTGACGTTGGTGCGCGCAGCATCTATATCGCAAAACCGGAGAAATTTAATACCATCATCATCTCGCATATGATAGGCCTCTTCAAACCATTTACGTCCGAAGGATGGAATGGCATCAATTCAACTGGATGGATGAAAAAGTTTGACGACTATCCGTGGGATCTCACTATCCAGAGCAGAAAGAATCTCTACCGCCGTAAAATGATTGAGGCGTATCGCCGCCGGCAATTCTTTTACAACCCTTTTTTCAAAGGCGGTTTATTTCCAAAGGACGCTATGATAATGAGCACGGAGGAGCTCGCCACCGTATTTCATATCCCCTCAAGCGGGATCGAGACGCCCGGCCTCGGGCGCATCCAGTCGGCAACGAGCGAAGCTCCTCCGAATTTGCCGACCTGACGCATGGATTTCGAAAGATACTGGGTGATTTTTCTTGCACTCGCAATACTCGTTCTCATCGGCTATCACTACGCGTTTTCGCCGCCCGCGAACTTTCCGTCTGGAAGTGTCGTAAAGATCGTGCGAGGAGCATCTGCGCCTGAAGTTGCAACACAGCTCGCTCTCATGCATGTCATTGCCCACCCGCACGTTCTGCGAGCCGTTCTTCGAGTATCGGGAGGAAGCGTTCGTATACAGGCCGGTCCCTATCTCTTCAACACGCCGGAAAATTTGCTTACCGTCGCGTATCGGCTCGTGACGGGGGCATACGGCATTCCACCCGTGCGAATAACCTTTCCCGAGGGCGAAACCGCGCGCGAAATGGCGGCGCGCGTAGCCGCCGCTTTTCCAGACATTCCAGCTTCGAAATTTTTGTCAGCAGCACAACCCTACGAAGGATATCTCTTCCCCGATACCTATCTCTTCCTGCCATCTTCTGATGCCGAATCAATCGTCGAGGCGATGCGCGCGAATTTTGATACAAAAACAGCGCCGCTCGCAGATGCTATACAAGCTTCCGGGCGCTCACTCTCCGAGATAGTCATTCTGGCGTCCCTCGTTGAGAAAGAAGCGCGCTCGAGCGCTGTCAGACACATGGTGGCTGGCATTCTTTGGAGTCGTTTACAACTTGGCATGCCGCTTCAAGTAGACGCCGTATTCGGCTATATTTTCAACCGCGACACCTACTCGCCCTCATCTGCGGACCTTACAGTTGACTCGCCCTATAACACCTACACACACATCGGACTCCCACCAGGACCCATCAATAATCCCGGTTTCGATTCGCTCGACGCCGCGCTCCACCCGACAAAGACCGACTACCTCTATTACCTCACTGGCACCGATAACCAGATGCACTACGCCACGACCTACGCCGACCACCAAGCCAACCAAAAGAGATATTTGAAGTAGTATTTAATTGACACAATGACAAAAATGAATAGTCATGATAGAAATATCGTGGATGCATGTAGTAAACCAATTTGCAGTCTCAACAAGGAACCTTGACCATGGAAAACGAAATTGCTTACAAAGTGATGGGGATTGAGATGAAAACCCCCATCAATGGACCTGGATGCAACATCGATTTGGGTTCCTCGCCGGAAAGCTTGAAACGAGTGGCCGAACTTCTTACATCCCTTTGCGATGGGAAAGAAAACTTCGCCGTCGGTTTCGTTCGCTTTCACATCAGAGAAGAAAGAACCGGTCGGATGGGTATTGCCGACATTTCGATGACCAAGACCGAAATGTTTTTAACGGTTCCGGCGTAACTCTCGCCTTAAGAACATGGAGAATTCTACAGACCGTCCCAAGCGAACATCGTTCGTTAAGGACGGTTTCGCTTTTTAATAGCCACAAATTACCCAGCGTGATTAAATGGAGGAGATGGATGTAAAGGGAAAGAACCCCATTAGAAATAACGAACGCGCAGATATGCGTTCTATTTCTAACGGGGCAAGGATATTCGTTGGACTTTCGGGGGGAGTGGATTCGGCCGTATCGGCGGCGCTTTTGAAGAATGCCGGAGCCGCCGTAACGGGCGTGTTTATCAAGGGATGGTACCCGCCCGATATGCCCTGCACGTGGGCGGCGGAGCGCCGCGACGCGATGCGAGTAGCGGCGCGATTGCATATCCCATTCTTGACGCTTGACGCAGGCGTTGAATACAAAAAAAGCGTCATTGATTACTTGCTCGCTGAATACCGTGCAGGGCGCACGCCGAACCCCGATGTGATGTGCAACCGAGAAGTGAAGTTCGGCGCGTTTTACCGCTTCGCCCTTTCTCACGGCGCGGACCCGATTGCGACCGGGCATTACCGCGCGGGCGAAAAAGACCAGAGTTATTTCCTCTGGGCGGTGCCGAAAGAAATCTTAGCTTCCGCAATATTTCCCGTGGGGAACAGGGAGAAGAAAGAAGTACGCGCACTGGCGAAGCGTTTCAATCTGCCGGTCGCGGAGAAAAAGGACAGTCAGGGTATCTGTTTTCTTGGCAGCGTTTCCGTTAAAGAGTTCTTAAGAAAGGAATTAGGGGATGATAACCTGGCGCTTTTGCACACGCTGGGACAGAGAGCATCGCTACCGGAAGGACCGTGGTATGTCGTTGGGAAAGATGTTAGGAAGAAAAAGATTTTAGTTTCAAAAACGCGCACATCCACCACGCGCGCGATTCATTTTACTGACGCAAATTGGTTTAGCGAATCATCTGGGCCTCTTGTCGCGCAATGCCGCTATCGAGGTCCTCGAGTTACAGGGACACTTGAAGGGAACAAGTTTGTGAGTTCGGGACCGCTGCCTGAAGTGTACGCGCCCGGCCAGTCAATCGTCTTCTACCGGGGTGGCGAGCTCGTTGGCGGTGGTATCATTGCCGCATGAGCCACAAGCGCCTTTGGGTTGCGGCAGCTATCATTTCTTTTTTTATCCTTGCCGGTTTTATGTTTTCGGTACCGCATACGCGCGATATTGCCCAAGTGCCGATTCAAGAAAGTGCGCCAGTCATACCATCCGTCACTTTGCGCGATATATTCAAAAAAGGCGTGCATACGATTACCGGCTCGGTCGAAGCGCCAAATGCGTGCACGACTGTTACTGCGCTCGCCTCGCTCCGAAGCGGCGCATCAGGCGCAGGAGGCATAGAGGTGGCGATTACTTTGTCAAACGGCACGGGTGTGTGCCTGGAACTCCCGACTCAGATAAGCTTCTCAACAACGATCGCCGCGCCCGCAGGAGCGCCGATAACCGCAACGATAAACGGCGTCACGGCGACGATTTCTTCATGACGGAACTGCCGGCCATCATTAAAGCTGATGGGTCGAGCGAAGTGTTCGACCCGGCGCGCCTTGCTTTGTCGCTCGAGCGTTCAGGCGCGGGTGCGCATACCGCAGAGCGCATCGCAGGCATGATTACAGGCACCGTAACGCCAGGCGCTTCTTCCAAAGAAATTTATACTCGCGCCTTTTCTCTCTTGCGCAAGGAGGCGCGCCCGATCGCGGCCCGCTACGCGCTCCGGAGAGCCCTCCTCGAGCTCGGCCCCACTGGCCATCCTTTTGAAGACTTTATTTCCCACCTTTTAAAAGCGGAAGGCTGGGAAGTGGAAACGCGCAAGATACTGCAAGGGAAATGCGTGTCGCACGAAATTGATATTTACGCGTCGCATCCGGAGCAGAATGCCTTTCTCGCCGCCGAGCTGAAATATCACAATGACCCGGGATACAAGACCGACCTTAAAGTTGCGTTGTATGTAAAGAGCCGTTTCGAGGATATTTTTGCTTGTGACCCCAAAGTTCGTTCGTGCCCCATTGACCGCGGCCTTCTCGTTACTAATACGAAGTTTACCTCGGAAGCAATCGCGTATGCCGAATGTGCCGGCGTTGAACTCCTCGGGTGGGGCTATCCGCCAGAGGACACGCTTTTCATGCGCATGAGCCGCGCGAAAGCGTACCCGATTACGACACTGACAGGCCTCTCGCATGCCGAGAGACGCCTTCTTATCGAGCGCGGCGTCATTGCAGTTGACGAGATTGTGCAAAACCGCCGCGCGCTCGATGTACTCCACCTTTCAAGCGAGCGCGTCGGCGAACTGCTCGCCGAGGCCGACGGCCTACTCTCCGTGTAGCAATGCGACGAGCTCTTCGCGCGCGACATCTGCGTCGCTCCAGGGTATTCTCGTCCCTTTGGGGCCCATGATGCACGGGTCGGTGCCCTTGCCGGTGATAAAGACCGCCGAACCTTTTTCAGCTAAGCGGAACGCCTTCCGTATCGCTTCACGGCGGTCGAGAATGAATTCATAAGGGCGGTTCCGTATTCCCCCGGCGACATCATTGGCAATATTCTCGGGGTCTTCATCGTACGGGTCTTCAGTGGTGAGGATAATGTGCGCGCAGTGCCTATCGGCAATCTCTCCCATCACCCTGCGCTTCGCCCTGTCTCGTCCGCCGCCCGTACCTCCCTGAATGCAGACTTTCTTTACGCCCGCATATATGCTATATGCCCGCTCAAGCGAGTCTGCGGTATGGGCGTAGTCCACAATCACCGAGAAATTCTGGCCCTCGTCTATACGCTCCATTCTGCCGGGCATGAGCGTGCATTTTTCTAGCGCTTTTCGTATTGTCTCTCGGGCGATGCCGCGGCTCTCGGCGAAGGTCGCCGCCGCAAGCGCGTTGAGGATATTAAATTCTCCTGGAAGCTTGAGGCGGATGGTTACTCCGCGCCACGTCAGGTCGCTTCCTTCGGCATTCGTTGCATAGGGCCGCGCATCGCTTGCACCATACGCGCATTTCACACCGACGCGGGCGGCGAGGAACCGAGAAGCTTCAACGTCATCGCGATTTGCCACAATTATATGTTTGTCCGCATTTCTTCTCTCCAGCGCGCGCGCGAGGCTCACCTTCGCTTCAATGTATTTCTCGTATGAGCCGTGCGATTCAATGTGCTCCGGCGAAAGGTTGGTGAAGATAAGCGCGTCAATATCTATGAATGCGTGCCGAAATTGCCTCGCGCCCTCGGACGTCATCTCTATGACCGCATACTCACATTTCGCGTCAACGGCCCTGCGCAGGAATCGCTGGAGGCGCGTCCGCCCGAGCATACTATGCCTCGTTAGATTTCTTTCGCTCGCTCCCGCGATTTTGAATCGGCTCGTATTGGCGAGCGCGACTCGGTATCCCGCTTCCTCTAATATCGCCGCGATAAGCTCGATGGTGGAGGTCTTGCCCTTGGTGCCGGTAACGCCGACGACGTAGAGCACACGAGAAGGGAAGCGATACCAAAGAGCTCCCGCT
This sequence comes from uncultured Candidatus Saccharibacteria bacterium, assembly GCA_964590695.1. GTDB lineage: Bacteria > Patescibacteriota > Minisyncoccia > Phycocordibacterales > Phycocordibacteraceae > C7867-001. The sequence continues at coordinate 44,671 of CAZPXA010000001.1, read as the reverse complement.
CCCGCAAGGAGGTAGTGGTAGAGCGGCTGAGCCGCGGAGAAAAGCCAGTGAGGGATGAAAAACTTAAGCTTCCGGAGGAACTTTTCCATGCGTGTTATAGTAGCGTATCATGGCGGTCCGAGCGACAAAAAACGAATCAAAATGGAAAAAAAGTCCATTCGACCCATCTTCGCGCGAGCCGTTCGCCATCAGCCGTTCCAAGATGGACCTCTTTGTTGAATGTGGGCGATGCGCGTACCTCGACCTCCGGCTCGGCGTGAAGCGCCCGTCAATGCCCGCATTCACGCTCAACAACGCAGTTGATGAGCTTCTTAAGCGCGAATTTGACATTCATCGCGCCCGCGGCACCAAACATCCGCTCGTAGAGCGGTACGGCCTTGACGCGATTCCTCTCGATGACAAACGGATAGACGAATGGCGAGACGCGCTTCGCCGGGGCATACATTTTCTCCACAAGCCCACGAACATAATACTGCGCGGCGGCATCGACGATGTGTGGGTGAACCCTGCCGGAGAATTCGTCATCGTGGACTACAAGGCGACCAGCAAAAAAGTGGGGCCAAGCACCGAAGATGACCTTTATGATTCGTACAAGCGGCAGTTGGAAGTCTACCAGTGGCTCTTTCGGCGAAACGGCTTCGCCGTTTCGCCGACCGCCTACTTCGTCTATGTCAACGGGAAGTCCGATGCGGAAGCCTTCGACGGGAAACTGGAATTTGATGTGGAGCTTATCCCGTATACCGGCAGCGACGCGTGGGTCGAACCGGCGCTCAGCGATTTAAAGGCGATGCTCATGAACGACGAGATTCCGCCGGTGGGGAAGTCTTTTGGCGGCGGACCCTGTGAATACTGCACCTACCGAGAGAGCGCCGGCAAGGCGCTTCAGGGGGTCCACGCGAAAGGTAAGAAGAAATAACGCTATGAAACAAAGTTCATTTGCGAAGCGCGTTCGAGATGCCGTGAAGCAGATACCGAAAGGGCAGACAAAGAGTTACGGCGAGGTCGCGCACGCCGCCGGCTATCCGGGAGCTGCCCGCGCCGTAGGGCAGGTGATGAAGAATAACCACGACCCGAGCGTGCCCTGTCACCGCGTCATCCGCGCGGACGGGAAAGTAGGCGGCTATAATCGCGGCGGCTCCGAAGAAAAGAAACGTCTCCTTAAAGTCGAGCATGCGATTTAAATCAAACTTACCTTAGCATCGTCTATAGTTCACAGTAAGGTAAAGTGGACTATCCACGCTATGTACCGGTCAGCACATATCGTGGATACCCTTGACATTCGTACGCTGTTGTGCTTGACTGTCAATAGTAGCGTGCAAAGGAGAACCTTTAATGGGAACATTGGGCGTAACTATATCGTCGGCTTTTTATTTTCTCATGTTCAACCCACTTCGCTGTTTTCTCGAAGTATGTCGTATACTCTCTCCATGAACGTAAAGATAGAACCGTCGTGGGCGGAAAAGCTGAAAGGGGAGTTTGAGAAGGAATATTTTGCCCAACTGACGGAGTTTGTGAAGAAAGAATACAAGGAAGGGACGGTATATCCGCCGCCCAAGAATATCTTTCGAGCTTTTGACCTCTGTCCATTTGAAAAAGTAAAAGTCGTGATACTTGGGCAGGACCCGTACCACGGCGCGCGGCAGGCAAACGGACTCGCCTTCGCCGTTGATGACACGCAGGCGCTCCCGCCCTCGCTCCAGAATATCTTTAAAGAAATCGAGAGCGACATCGGTAAGCCACTCATTCACACAGACGGCGACCTTTCAAGATGGGAAAAACAAGGAGTTCTCCTCTTGAACGCAACCCTCACCGTCCGCGCTGGTCGCGCAGGCTCGCACCAAGGGCAGGGATGGGAGCTGTTTACCGATGCGGCTATTCATGTGCTTTCTGAAGAGTGCGAACACCTTGTTTTCATGTTGTGGGGCAATTATGCAAAAGTAAAAGGCGCGCACATTGACCGGAATAAACATCTCGTCCTCGAAGCTCCGCACCCCTCGCCATTCTCCGCCGCCTCCGGCTTTTTCGGCTGTAAACATTTCAGCAAGGCGAACGACTACCTCATTTCTCATAACGAAGTTCCAATAGATTGGTCGTAATTACTTTACCTTATTTTGTCCTATAGGTGTTACTAAGGTAGAGTGTGGTATTCTCTGCAAGTCATGAAGCGTAGGCGATACAAAAAAACAGATTTCAAGTGGGTGAAGTGGAATGCGCCTGACTTCAGGCGCATTGCCGCCGGCATCGTCCGCCGGAAGAAAAAAGCATATACAGAAATACGTGCCATCCCCGCCTCCAAGCGCACCTTTGAAAATACGGTCTACGCGCTCGAGGCAACCGACGACCGCACTTCCGATGAGACGAACCGCATCGCAATCCTGAAAGAAGTCAGCCCGAACCTTACGGTACGCGCCGCGGCCGCGCAGACGCTTGAATCACTGCATAAGAAATTGGTCGAGATAGAATTTGACCCGCGTATGTACGCGGCGCTCAAAGAATATGCGAAAAAGAAGGAGAAACTACATGGTCCGGAGAAACTCCTCTTTACGGACCTGATGAAGGGGTACGCACGCATGGGTCTCGACTTGCCTTTGGCGAAGCGAAAGAAGCTTAAAGCGAACATCAAAATGCTCGGTAAGCTCTCGCTCGCCTTTGACCGCAATTTGAATGAATACAAAGACCACATCCTCGTCACCGAGGCGGAACTGGACGGCCTACCGGAAAGTTATCGCGCCAATCTTGCGAAAGTGGGAGACACATTCAAGATAACGATGACATATCCGGATGTGCATCCCTATATGGCCGGTGCCCATGATGAAGAGAAACGGCGCGAGCTTCTTGAAAAGTTCGTTCGCAGAGGCGGTTTTAAAAATATTACCATTCTGAAACAAATGTTCCGCTTGCGTGCGGAGAACGCACGGCTACTTGGCTATAAAACTCATGCGGATTTTCAGACCGAACTGCGGATGGCGAAATCGGCCAAAAATGTATGGCGTTTTATCAAAGGCCTTGAGCGCCGCACTAAAAAGCAGGCGGCGCGCGACCTCGCTATGCTCAAGGCCGATAAGCGCCGCCGTACCGGCGATTCAAAAGCGGCTCTCGGCATACACGATATTAGTTATCTATTCAAGCAAATTCGCAAGGAGAAGTTCAAAATTGATTCCGATATCGTCAAAGAATATTTCCCGTTTGAGCACGTGAAGCAGGCGACGCTTGGCATGTATCAGAAACTGCTCGGTGTGATTTTTAAACGACGTTCGGACGTAAAGCTCTGGCACCCCGACGTGCAACTCTACGATGTATACGGCGCGCAGGACGGATACCTATCATCCTTCATTCTCGACCTTTATCCGCGTGAGGGGAAGTACGGCCACGCATGCGCGTCCGAGATTACATATGGCCGGCAGGAAGGCGATATGTATCAAGCGCCTCTTGCCGCCATGCTGGCTAACTTTCCGAAGCCGAGTGCCGCGAATCCGTCTTTAATGAGCCATGGCGAGGTGGAGACATTTTTCCATGAATTCGGGCACATCATGCACTTCACGCTCACGAAAGCTCGTTACCGGGCACAGGCGGGCTTCAATGTCGCAATGGATTTTGCAGAAGCTCCTTCGCAAATGTTGGAAAATTGGGTGTGGGATGCAAGGATGCTCGCGCGCCTCTCCAAGCACTACAAGACTGGCCGCCCACTGCCGCAGGACCTCATCAGGCGAATCGTTGACGCACGACTTTTTGGCGAAGCATGGAGCGTCCGCGGTCAGCTCGTGCTCGCCTCGCTCGACTTCATTATCCATACGAAGGGGACGAAAGAGCCGGTTGAGTTATATGCGCGTCTCAATAAAAAATTGATGGGCATCGTGCCGCCGAGGCGCCAGCTCTGGCTCGCCGGTTTCGGCCATATCGCGCATGGTTACGACGCCGGCTATTACGGTTACCTCTGGTCCAGAGTGTATGCAGAGGACATGTTCAGCCGCTTCGCCAAAGAGGGAGTACTTAACGCAAGAACCGGTCGCGACTATCGGCGTTGGATTCTTGAAAAAGGCTCGAGTCAGGAAGAAATGGACCTCGTGCGCGGATTCCTCCGCCGCAAGCCGAACAACAAAGCATTCCTGAAATCCATCGGCGCGTGAGATGTGTTATCTTTTCCAAGTATGACGGTGAACGAAGTGCGGAAACGATATTTGGAATTTTTTAAAGCGCGGGGGCATGTAATTATCCCGAGCGCGCCGATTGTGCCCGAGAACGACCCGACAACGCTTTTCACCAGTAGCGGGATGCAGCCTCTCGTGCCGTACCTCCTTGGTCAGCCCCATCCGGAGGGGAAGCGCCTCGTTAATTCACAGCTTTCGTTTCGTGCTAGTGATATTGAGGAGGTGGGTGACAATCGCCACACCACTTTCTTTGAGATGCTCGGCAACTGGTCCTTGGGTGATTATTTTAAGAAAGAACAGCTTCCGTGGATATATGAATTTTTGACCGAAGAACTCAAACTTCCGGAAGAACAACTCTGGGTGACCTGCTTTGCAGGCGACGAGCAGCTTGGGTTGCCGAAAGATACAGAGTCAGCAGAAATTTGGAGAAAGATTGGAATACCAGAAGAGAGAATACTCTTTTATGATGCGGAGAAAAATTGGTGGAGCCGCTCCGGTACGCCCGAGCGGATGCCGGCAGGGGAGCCGGGCGGCCCGGACTCTGAAATCTTCTATGATTTTCAAACTTCACACGACACGGCATTCGGAGAGAAGTGCCACCCTAATTGCGACTGTGGGCGTTTTATGGAAATTGGAAATTCGGTTTTTATGGAATATGTCAAGCTCGACCCTTCGACGGATTCGACAGGCTCACCACAGGCAAGCTCAGGGCAGACGGCTTTCGGCAAGCTCCCGAAGCAGAATGTGGACTTCGGCGGCGGGCTCGAACGCCTGACGGCGGCAACGCTCGACAACCCCGATGTATTCTTAATTGATATGTTTGATGCTCCACGCAAGATGCTCGAAGCGCGCTCCGGCAAGAAGTATGCGGATTCTAGCGCCACACGCTCATTCAGAATTATTTTGGACCACGTACGGGCGGCGGGAGTGATATTTGATGCCCATGTGCGACCTTCAAATACCGAACAAGGATATGTGTTGCGCCGTCTCATCCGCCGGGCAATTCGTGAAGCCGACCGATTAGGAATCAAGGACGCAGTTCTAGGGGAGGTCGCAGGCGGGCACGAAGAAGAATTCAAAACAGAAGAGTTGCAGTTCAGAAAGACGCTCGCGCACGGCATGCGCGAGCTCGGGAAGATGGGGAACGATGTTGACGCTTTCATGCTTTTCACAACGTATGGCTTTCCGGTGGAACTGACCGCCGAGATTGCCAAGGAGCGCGGGCTATCAATTGACTTTCGCACGGTACAAAAACAAATGGAAGAGCATCAGGCGCTTTCGCGGGCGGGTGCCGCGCAAAAATTTGCGGGCGGCTTGGCCGATCACGCCGAACAGACGATTCGTTACCACACAGCACACCACCTCCTCCTCAAGGCGCTCCAGATGGTGCTTGGGAAGGATGTGCACCAGCGCGGCAGTAACATCACGAGCGAACGCCTGCGCATCGACTTCTCATACGGTCAGAAGATGACGCCGGAACAAATTAAGAAAGTAGAGAAAATCGTGAATGAGAAGATTGCGGAGAGATTGCCAGTCATCCGCACCGACATGCGCCTCGAAGATGCCGAGGCACTCGAGGCAGAGCATGAATTCGGCGCGACCTATCCCGATACGGTCTCGGTGTATTCGGTGGGTCCTCTCGACAGCGCTTTCTCAATAGAATTTTGCGGCGGGCCACATGTCGAGAACACTCGTGAACTTACGAGTGTTCGAGAGCCTGACGGGAGTGTCCGGAAGGCTGTATTCAAAATAGTAAAAGAAGAAGCTTCTTCTGCCGGCGTCCGGCGCATTAAAGCAGTGTTAGAATGAGCTGATGAGTTTCTTCAGCGGTCTTTTTAAGAAAAAAGATACCGAGTCAGTCGTACTTATAGACATCAACGCCGACTCGGTCGCAGGAGCCTATGCGTATTATGAAAAGGGTCAACTGCCCGTCTTGCACTACACGCGGCGCCTTCCTATCGAGGTGCGGGCGAGCGAACCTAAAGAACGGGCAATGCTGCGCGCGCTCCAAATCCTTGGCGAAACGCTGCTCCGCGAAGGAGGTTCGGCGCTTGTACGCGCCACAGGTAGCGGGCGCGTAGACCGCATCCTCGTTTCAATTGATGCGCCGTGGCAGAAAACATCCATACGCACGGAATACTTTGAACAAAAAACGCCCTTCGTCTTCAGTAAGCGTTTGATGTCGGCGGCGCTCGAGCGAGCGGCCGCTACGCCGCCCGGCCAACTTCTCGCCGACGAGAGCATCGTCGGCACTATCCTCAACGGATACGAGACGCACAACCCTTACGGGAAGCAAGCGTTCCGCGCCTCAATCGTCATTCTGACCTCACTTATTGACGAACGGGTCGCGAAGAGCATTCATTCGGTGTTACAAAGTTTGTATCGTGTCGGGGAAATCGTTTCTATTGCAGGCAGCTCGCTGCACTATCAGGCAATGCGAATCATGTTTCCCCATGAGCGCGATGCGCTCATTCTCGATGCGAGCGGGTCCTCGACCTCTATAGCGCTCGTGCGCAGGGAACTGCTCGTCGACCTTAGGGAGCTCATAACCCGCGCGGCCGATATTTCTGCATGGCAACAAAAAGTCTTGAGCGAGTGCGCACAGCTCGCCGAAAAATTTCCCCTCCCGCGTACCATATTCCTGCTTGCGCCCGAACCAAAGGTCTCGGCGCTTCGGGAAGCGCTCGATACGGCGAATCTAAGGGACCTTTGGCTCTCGGACAACCCGCCCACGATTGTGTCCGTCCTTGCGGGCCAGCAGAGCGGGTTCGTTCGCCAAGCGCCCGAGGCTCCCCCCGACATCCTGCTTCTCCTCATGGCGCTCTTCTACCAAGCGAAAAAATGGAGGGTGACGTAATGCACAAGGGTTATGGCCCAGATTGCTGTATAAACTGGTATACTGAATCCGCATGCGCACACTGAATGACATCACGCCGCCGTCCCGCCGAAGAGAGGTGGAGCCGCTTAGCAGGCCTATCGCGCCAAGTGAAGGGCCGCTCCGGCTTAGCGAGCGGCCGCCACGGTTCCCCCACGCGACGATTATTGCGATTATCCTCGTCATTGCCGCGTCCGTAGGCGCGCTCTTCTACTTTTCCAGCGCTAAGGTCAACGTAACGCCAAATGCCATTTCCGCAGCGGTCCAGAATTCCTTTACTGCGAACCAGAGCAATGCAACATTGCCGTCTGACATCATCACGGCAC
>CAZPXA010000001.1:31290-37312 GCA_964590695.1 uncultured Candidatus Saccharibacteria bacterium | reverse complement strand
GGCACAGAAAATAGCAACGCAGAGCGTCAAAGGCAGCGGCGCCAAAATCGTAACCTCTTCCGCTTCCGGGGCCATCACGATTTATAACACTCAGACAAAAGTGCAGCGGCTCATTACTAATACGCGTTTTGCGACTCCCGCCGGGCTCATTTTCCGCATCCGCGGGCCGGTGACGATACCGGGCGGCAGTGCCGCAAAGCCCGGGAGCATAACGGCAAAAGTCTATGCCGACCAAGCGGGCAGCTCCTATAACATCGGCCCAACCTCCTTCACCATCCCCGGCTTTGCCGGGACGCCGCAAGCAACCCAGGTATACGCGCGCTCCACGGAGCCGATGGCCGGCGGAGCCTCCGGGAGCGTGCCCATCGTGGATTCGGCTCTTGAAGCGCAGACGCGCGATGCTCTCACAAAGGCGCTCACTACGGACCTCGCCGCAAGCATTCAGGAGCAGATTCCTCAAGGCTATACGCTTCTTGAGGGCGCCGCGAGTACGACCTTCGAGGCACTCGACTCGGCGCCCTCTTCCACCACGGGCCAAGTTGATGTAAAAGAGCAAGGCACCATCACGGCAGTCGTCTTCCCTAATGCGGCGCTTGCCAAAGCAGTCGGTTCTTCGGTCTCCGGCCTCGGGTACCAGGGCGAGCCGCTCACGCTCGGCTCTTCAAGCGGCCTTATTTTGACGGCGTCAAGCAAACCAGGCCCGAACGAGACCTCGTTTTCTTTCACCCTTTCCGGTACCGCTTCGCTTTTATACACTGTTGACCCGACTCGTATCGCCGCCGCGGTCGCGGGGAAGACCCGTTTCGCCGCCGAAGTGGCGCTCACGAACTACCCTGAAGTCAAGCGGGCCGTTCTCATCCTGCGGCCGTTCTGGCGGCAGACCTTCCCCCAGGACCCCTCCTCAATCTCGGTCACGGTGGACAATCCTTAGTTCGTCGGCGCGATTGACGATATTTTGGATACCGGCTAGATTATGGGGGCATCGGCATGATAGAAACGAAAGCTAAATGAGCGAAGGCGAAGAGACTAAAACAACGGTAATTGGTACCGTTGAAGAAGTGTTACCAGATTCGCTTTTTAGGGTTCGCCTGTCCGCGCAGGCGAACCCTCCCTCCGAAGCCTTGGCGAAGGAGGGCGAAGCGAGCGAAGAACTACTCGTTTTAGCCTACCTTGCAGGCAAGATGCGCCTGCACCGTATCCGCGTTCTAATGGGCGACCAAGTGGAAATGGTGCTTGACCCTTACGGGGGCCGTGCAAGAATTGTGCGCCGTTTAACATAAATAAACCAAACAATTACGATGAAAGTTCGTGCGTCAATAAAAGTACAACAGCCAGGAGACCAGCTCGTCCGCCGCGGCGGGCGCCTATATCGCATTAATAAGAAAAAGCCGCGCCGCAAGGCTAGACAAGGATAATTATGAGAATCGCCGGCGTTACTATTCCCGATAACAAACAGCTTGCGTATTCACTGCCTCTGATTTTCGGCATTGGCCCGGCGCGCGCGGGCGAAATCCTGAAGGCCGCCGGTGTTCCTGCGCACAAAAAGGGCAGCGAACTTGGGGCAGATGAAGAGCAGAAGATACGCTCGCTCGCGGAAGTATTCACTATTGAAGGCGAATTGCGCCGCGAAATCGGCCAGAACATCAAGCGGCTCAAGGACATCAAGTCAGCACGCGGCGACCGCCATTCCCGCGGACTTCCGGTGCGCGGGCAGCGTACGAAGACCAACTCGCGCACGCGCCGCGGGAACGTCCGCAAGACAATGACCTCCGGCCGCCGTACGTTGGAGAAGACGTAACCTATGGGAAAGAAACGCATCATCAAGAAAAGCGGAAGGGGCCTCGACGCCGGAAAGAAGGAACGTGCGCTCTCGAAGACCGTCAAGCGCCACCTCGAAAAGGGCATCCTGCACATCGAAGCGACATTCAACAACACCAAGGCTACCCTGACGGACGAGAAGGGGAACGCGGTTGTCTCTTCAAGCGCGGGAGCGCTCGGCTTCTCCGGCGCGAGAAAGTCAACGCCGTACGCGGCCGCAAAGGTCGGCGAATTTCTCGGCGAGAAAGGAATAATGATTGGTCTTAAAGAAGCTACTGTCATTATTCGCGGCGTTGGTGCCGGCCGCGAATCGGTGTTGCGCGCATTCTCGGGCAAGGGTATCCAAATCCGCTCTATTAAAGACGCAACGCCGATACCGCACAACGGGCCGCGGCCCCCGAAACCGAGGCGAGTGTAGTTCGACTTCGCTCACTATGAATAGACTATGAAAACCGGACCACGATACAAGATAGCAAAGCGCCTTGGCGCAACCGTTTTTGAAAAAGCGCAAACACAGAAGTTCGCGCTCTCCGCCGACCGCAGCGCAAAGAACAAGCGCCGCGCGCGCGGCCGCCAGAGCGAATACGGCAAGCAAATGCTCGAGAAGCAGAAGGTGCGCGTAACCTACGGCTTGCCGGAGCGGCAATTCCGCAATTATGTGCACAAAGCGCTCGCCGCCCGCACCATAAAGCCGAGCGACCGCCTGCACGAGCTCCTCGAATTGCGCCTTGATAACGTCGTGTGGCGGCTCGGGCTCGCAAAAACGCGCCGGGGAGCCCGCCAAATGGTCGCGCATGGCCACATCCTCGTCGGGGGGCTTGGCCGGCCAGGCAAGAAGACTCGCGTCCCTTCGCATATGTTGTCGGTTGGCGATACACTCTCGGTACGCGACGGCTCGAAGGGGCATGGCGTGTTGGTTGGATTTGCAGAAAGGTTCCACGAGCGTCCGCTCCCGTCCTGGCTCTCGTGGAACCCCAAGTCAATGGAGGGCAAGGTTTTGGAGCGGCCGACAACGTCTTCGGCGGATGTCGCGGGCGACCTTGTCGCGGTGCTCTCGTTCTACACGAGATAGTGTTATTCGGTTCCAGCATTAATTAATTGGTAATTACGATTGCGTTATGGAATACCACATCACACTTCCGAGCAAGCCCCGTATCGTTTCTGAAGAAGGGCTTCAGGGCGTCTATGAGATAGATTCACTTTATCCGGGCTACGGCCACACGCTCGGCAACAGCCTCCGCCGCATCATCCTCTCTTCGCTTCCCGGGGCCGCCATCACTCGAGTGAAAATCGAGGGAGTCGCGCACGAGTTCGCGACCATCGATGGCGTGCGTGAGACCGTTATGGAGCTGTTGTTGAACTTAAAGCGCGTGCATTTCGTGCTCCACGGGGATGAACCGCAAACCATTTCGCTTGCGGCGAAGGGGACGACTGAAGTGACGGCAAAAAATTTCAAGCTTCCAAGCCAAGTTGAGATAAAGAATCCGGGACAGCACCTATGCGACCTCTCGGGAAAGGCGGTGCTCGAACTGGAGGCGACTGTTGAGCGCGGGCTTGGGTATGTGCCGCGTGAAGTGCTGACGAAGGACAAAGTGGATATCGGCACTATCGCGCTTGATGCGACCTTCACGCCTATCCGCCGCGTCAATTACGAAGTGGACAATATGCGCGTTGGCGACCGTACCGACTTCAATCGCTTGCGTATCCTTATCGAAACTAACGGAACCATTGCACCGCGCGAAGCACTTGAACAATCCATCGAGACGATGATTCACCAGCTCAAAGCGGTTATCGGCTTCCAGGAGAATGATCCGATTGTTTCTGAGAGCAGTGCACCCGCCGAAGGCGGGTCCGCCTCCGGTGGAAAAGTGAAGATTGCTGACCTCAACCTCTCGCCGCGCATCACCGCTTCGCTTGAAAACGCCGGCGTCAAGAGCACGGCGGGCTTGGCGAGGAAGACCGCCGCAGCGCTCAAGGAGCTCGACGGCATCGGCGAGAAGGCGATTGAAGAAATCTCCGAGGCACTTGCCGGTTACGGGCTTACGCTCAAGAGCGAATGACTGTAGTTATTTTTTGCCATGGCGTTTACCAAAAAAGCACAAACCTTCGGCCGCCCGAGCAATCAGCGCAGGGCGCTCCTGCGCTCGCTCGCGTGCTCGCTCGTGCTTCATGAGCGCATATCGACTACCGAGGCGAAGGCGAAGGCCCTCCGTCCGTTTATAGAACGGCTCGTAACCTACGCGAAGAAGAATACACTGGCGACTCGCCGGTTCACGGTGGCAAAATTAGGCGACCCCGTTGCTACAAAAAAGTTGTTTACAGTCATTGCGCCTCGTTACAAATCAAGAACCGGTGGGTACACCCGCGTGGTCAAGCGCTCTAAGCGCGGGCCAAGTGATGCCCGCAAGCTTGCTTACATCTCTTTTGTATGATTTTCTGCTAACGCCTAGAGCCTAATGTCTATGACTTCTGCTACTTACACGATAGACGCAACTAGCCGCACGCTTGGCCGCGTGGCGAGCGAGGCCGCGAGTGTTCTTCTTGGCAAGCGCTCTGTGCACTTCGTCAAGAATCGGGCGCTTCCGATGAAAGTTATCATTACGAACGTGGGCAAGCTCCACCTCCCCAAGCGCCGCACGGAAGGGAAGATTTATACGCGCTACACCGGCTATCCGGGCGGCCTTTACGAGACGAGCATGAGGGAAATGCTTGCGAAGAAGGGCATTGCCGCGGTCGTGAAGAAGACAGTGGACGGTATGCTCCCGCGCAACAAGCTCCGGAGCCTTCGCATGAAGAATCTTGTCGTCACCGAATAGTATGCCGTCAAAACAATTCATCACCGCAGTTGGGCGCCGCAAGACCGCTATCGCGAGCGTGCGTATGCTTAAAGCTGCGAAAGGCAGTGTCAAAGTGAACGGTAAGTCTGCAAAAGATTATTTTAAGACAAGCGAGCGCGCGAAAGTTGCCGAGGAAGCGCTGGCTATTGCTTCCGCCGGAGGCGGGTCCGCCTCCGGCGGAGAGCATTACGAGGTCCACGCCCACGTTTCGGGCGGCGGTATCAGTGCACAAGCAGATGCCGTGCGCCATGCTATCTCCCGCGCGCTCATCAAGGCAGAGCCAAATACGCGCAAAGCACTCAAAGCCGCCGGATTCTTAAAACGCGACCCGCGCGCCAAAGAGCGCAAAAAGCCGGGTCTCAAGAAGGCCCGCAAAGCCCCGCAGTGGAGTAAACGGTAGCGTATTTTAGATATGCCCGAATCAATTACAGAACCATTTGTTAAGCAGGATTTGTATGAGACTTCTGCGTACATTGCTCGGGATACATTTACGACTCTCATTTTAAAACTTGACCAATTAGGTTTCCGAAAACAAACGGTCGTTTTGCCTGCAGACGAAGATAAGAAAAACACCACTGCACCTAAACCTAGTAGAACATTAACCATCAATGAGTTCTTGGAGCGCGACCAGGATTACGATGGTACCGTGGTCCGTTTCTTAAATGAAGAAAACCGAGATGAAATAGTCATTCTTTTCCGAAATCGGCCAATAGCGTTAAGTTTTACCGATAATATATTTCCTCGTGCAGCAGGAGAATTAAAGTCAAATTTATACGTCTCAACCCAAGATCCTGTCCGTACATACGGCCTAGTGACATATTTAAAGGATCTTTTCAAAAATGAAATCCGTAGTCCAGGACTCGAGAAACTTCTTTTTAGTATCAACATAATTGCAGTGGGCTCGGCCGTCGCTATCCACTCAACTGATTTGCTAAAAAATCAAGTGTTATCAACAGCATTGGCAATTGGAATACCCGTCCTTATTTTTATCGCCACGAATAGATTTTTCCCTGAGAAGGGATTGCGGGTTAGTAGAGTAAAAAGGGTGAAGCAGTATCCGCCGTATATTGAAAAACTAAGAGAGAACTGGCTATTGGTTTTAGTCACAGCAATACTTTCTGTCATTGGTACTTTAAGTGTTCTTTATATTTCTAATTACTTTGAATTAAAAAGTTAAATTTCTCCACAGAGACAATGAGAGATAGTAGAGCAGAGGGGGTTGACAGATAGTATGTTATATAGTATATAGGTTACAGGACGACCCAGCCCAGGAGGAAGTCATGCACAAGATACTTATCACAGGCAATATCGGCACGTTGGAGTGGACGCCGCCGCCGAGCATTCAACAGAAATTCGACGCGGTGGAC
>CAZPXA010000001.1:2424-31280 GCA_964590695.1 uncultured Candidatus Saccharibacteria bacterium | reverse complement strand
GGAGATCGCAGGATGGATGAAGGACTGGATGGCGCACATGCTCGAGGGGTATGCGATCGCGCTCCTCAGTGTCCAGGCCAGTCCGGAGAAGGTCCAATGGTTCGACGAGCTGACGAAGGTGCTGGTGGAAAGCGCAATTTCAATCCACAAGCCAACTTCGCCGCCATCGCCACGCACGATGCACTGACCATCACCTCAACGACAAGGAAGATGACCATGAGACGAAGATGACTCGGCCGGACATTCAATCCGGCACAGGATAGGGCATCGCACACCCGACCGATCGAGATCCTGGGGGATAGCCCAAAGCTCACAAAAAGAGCAATTCGATCACGAGGCCGCCGAAGAAGATTCTCGGCGGTCTTTCATTTGCGGGAAAGGGGACAGCCACCATTCTTTTAGGAAAGATATGTCGTAGTTAGTGCAATAAGCAAATGGTGACTGTCCTCATTACCCCCATGATGATAAAATCACACGACTATGATTGAAGTTGAAGTACGGGGGCACTTGACCGATGCGAAGCTGAAAAAGCTCACCACACACCTTACAAAAGAAGGTGCGCTAGTCGAGACCCAAGACCGTGAGATGATATTACTGTACGATTACCCCGGATATTCTGATGACCCCATTGTGCGCGAATGTGATATTCGACTTCGTAATACCAATGGCAACTGCGAGATTATGGTGAAACATAAGAGTGGCGAGCACAATGTTGCCCGCAAAGAGACGTCGCTCAAGCTTCACGGTTCTGATTTAACTGTTGCAAAAGATATTTTGAAAGCCCTGGGCTTTAGTAAAGGACTTTGGATGCATCGTAAAAAAGAGGTCTATAAATATCGCGACATTGAGTGGTCAATCGTGAACGTGCCCCACGGTCTTTCGTATTTTGAAGCCGAGCAAGAAGCCGCTAATGCCGGTGATACTGAAAAAATACGCGAACACTTGACCCGCGAGGCCGGAAAGCTCGGTTTCGCGGTTATGAATCCGACCGAAATGAAAATGTTTATCGAAAAGCTCGACAAGACCGTTAATAAAGAAATTGTATGGTGAAAATGACGGAGAAGGGCAAACATTCTCATATTCTTGAGAATGTGAGAATGTCATACGGAGGGAACTATATACAAAGCTACCCTAGTGTAAATCTAATTGTACAAAATGCGATCGACGAGCCTTTCTCGACAAATCGCACATTTGTGTAAGCGCATGTGAATGGAATCCTCGAAAGAAAAGGATTTCTATGCGTTTCCCAAGTTTCTTTACATTCGTAACAGCACTCTGATAATCACCATCGCTGGAGACAAGGATAGCAGTATCAAATTCGCCAAGCGCCGCACCAGTAACCATGTCAGAGCTAATTTGGGTGTCTATGTTCTTTTCAAGAGGATTTGATTTGCCGCCCTGCAGATATCCATATTTAACTTCAATATTTTGCATTTGCCCAATTTTTGCATAATAACGACTAGCAGCAGAATGTCGTTTCTTGCTCACCTCTCCCTCGTTCAATAACCAAGCGGGAGGTGGAACGCAATAAAAGTTAACTTTAACTAACTGACGAGCGCCCGCAAGCATGTTACCTAAAGCAAGCGGATCGTACATTTTCACCCACAGTGGGTCTGCCCGATACAAGGTTTGAATCGTTTTAAAAACGTTACTATTATCTATAAATACGGCGACTCGGTTCATTCCGTCGTATTATACTACAAAAAAACAAAAGAGGGGTTTCCCCCTCTTTCGTTGCTTACCATAGCCGAAGCCAGTGATAAGGATTTCTTGTTCCCCTAGTATATATCCCTCAATATGGGGTGTCAATGAAAAAGCTAAAATATGTCGTATTTGCTCGTTAGAATTATCCACACCATACTTATTTTTTACTGTTTTCTAATTTCTTTATGTTTCTGCATTTAGATTTCGCAAGTGCATAGGGGATGCGGTAGAATAAGGGCATGGAACAACACATACTTGAACAACTAAAGGAGATACAGAGCAACATCAATATCTTGGTCGCCTCGGCGGGTGGTCTCATAGTCCTTGGTCTTATTGCTCTGTGGCACTTTTGGTAGACACATTGGTGTAGAATGGAAACATGAAAGAAAACTGGTTCAAGTTAGGAGTGCTGGTGCTCTTGGCTATATTGGTGTATCAGATTTCGGTATTTCTTAACCATATAGCTTGGAGTTCAGCATATGCCCAAAGGGGAGAATGTCTGGAAAGAATCTATGCGAGAGGAAACAACGACTCATTTGATAGCAAGGCGAATTGCTTCGATATTATTTCCCAATTCAACAAATAGAACCTAGGGTAACTTTAGTTATAGTTCCCCATACGGAAAGGGTTGACATTTGTTTTGCTTGGCGTAGTCTTGCGGCAGAACGGGATTGAATCCCGGAAAGGAGAAGCGATGTACATACTTATCAGGACAGAGGACACGACCGTCCTCGAAAGGGTTCGCAAGTACCTTAAGCGTGTGGGATGCTGGCTTCGGGAGTTCAATGAACCCGAATACCATGTCACTGTCAGCGCGGAAGAAAGAGTGGAGCATATTCGGGCCACGCGCAGCGGACAGTTGAATCCGCCTGCGGCATAGGAGACTTGTGCGTCGTTCGTGCAAGCTTGGGACTGGGACTTGCTTAATCGCGGACCTGACCCAAAGAGTGATTATGACCTCAAGCATACGCGCGACACGGCGCCACGGGGAAAAGGATACATAGTAGTTGATGGCAGTAAACGACGTGTCGCGGGGGAATGCGCCAACCCGACCATGCTCAATTACATATCGTGTCCTATGTGGTGTCCTAAGTATCAGCCGACGAGCATCGAGGCCGCCATACATGTCGCGAAGCAGATCGCCAGTGAACACGAACGACGAGCAGCGGTGCTCTCTCGCCAAATCGAATCCCTCGAGTTGGCCGACAAGGGGTACCGGGAAGCAGTTACTAAGGGTTGCGTTTGCGAGTGCCGCGAAGAAACGTTCACCCCCCCTCCGGTGTCAGGAGGAAAATGAACTGGCATCAACGCCCACGAAGAGCCCGCGCTTCTCGTGGGCTTTTCGTTTTTGACTTCGCACAAAAGTTATCCACACACAAGGTCCGCTTTGAAGTAAGGCATAGTAGAAAGATATGACACACAATTTTGATGCGTTCGCGGGGAGGGAGGTGGTGGGGAGGGTAGAGAAGGCGCTCGCGGAGCGAGGGTTCTTGCCGGAGATAGTAAAAACGGGCGCTGATGCGCTCGCGCGCATTAAGGAGTTGATACCGGCGGAAGCATCGGTAATGAATGGTTCCTCCAAGACGCTTGAGGAGATTGGCTTCGTTGAGTATCTCAAGAGCGGAGCACACGGCTGGAATAATCTCCACGCGAACATTCTTGCCGAGAAAGACCCGGAGAGGCAGAAGGAGCTCCGCAAGCAATCCGTCATTTCTGATTATTACTTCGGCAGTGCGCACGCGGTGACTGAAGAGGGTGAGCTCGTCATCTCTTCTAATTCCGGCAGCCAAATGCCGCATTTGGCATACACGTCTGCCAATATCATTCTTGTTGTAAGCACGCAGAAGATAGTCCCGACGCTCTCTGACGCGTTTGAGCGGATTGAGAAGCACATTATGCCGCTCGAGGATACGAGCATACAAAAGAAGTACGGCGTCCACACCATGCGCGCCAAGACGCTCATTCTCCATCGAGAAAATCCGATGCTCGGCAGAAAAGTCCGCATCATTCTCGTAAACGAAAACCTCGGCTTCTGATTGTCCACTCCAGAGCCTTGATGGGTGTGAAGAAGAAGATATGATTGGCATATGTTATTTTTTCGGCTTGGGCTCGCGAGCTTTTTTCTTGCGAATTCGCTCATAGCATGGTTCTCACCAAGCGAATTTATCGAATTGCTTGGGAACAGCCCATTAGCTTCTGCAATTGCCGCTCCGGAGTTTTGGATTCCTGTGATTGGGGTGAATGACGCCCTCCTCTTCCTGCTCATCTTATCGGGGCGTTGGCAGAAGGTTATCGCAGTGTGGTCGGGGCTCTGGATGGTCGCGGTTATATATGTAGCTGGGTTTGGAACGATAGAATTTATTGAGCATCTGGGGCTTTTGTTTTTAATTGCGTATTATTATTTCACCTTCAGAAAACCTTACTCCTAGTTTTTGGCTCGGCGCGTTGACTTAGAAAACGAGAGGTGTAGAGTCACGCTAGAAGTACCCGTCTCGCCAGAGCGCGAGGCATAACCCACAAAGGAGCATTGAGATGTCAACGGACCAAGCAGTCGCAAGTCAACCAACCGGGTCGGTTTACCGGACGTTCAAAACGAAAATTCGCGTCTACGAAAACTGGGGTGAGTTCCTTGAGGTCGCGGCGTCGCCATCGCTCACCTTCGGCCAGAAGCTTGGAGCGGTCCACGATGTATTCAATCTGAAGCTTGGTCACCGCCCGTGGGATTTCCAAAAAGGGGGAAGTCAGCCGTACCTGCCTTCTGACCGATTCGAGTTTCTCTTCGGAGTCGCCGATGGTTGGACTGACGTGGATGCGCATAGGACCAAGGGAATCTCCTGGAACGAAGAGCCACAGTTCTTCGCCGGCCGCAGGGGAGAAGGAGGAACGGACGCCATCCTTTCGGAAAGCCAGATGCGGCAGATACTTGCCCGCAAAGCCCTCGATATGCTGGTCGCCAACCTCTTCAGCATGCCATCGGTTCGTGAAGCTAGAGAGACGAACCGGAAGGAATACGAGGAGGAAGCGATGCTAGACCTCGTGTCCGGACCGGTCTTCCCGATGGTCCAGGCGTTCTTTAGAGTCGAGAAGGATTCAAGGCGGGTCAGGATTCAAAACCTGCCGGGCTACGCCGAAGAAGGGTCGCATAGCGGGAAAACCATCGTCAATTTCTTGCCGAAACTTGCGAAGTTCATGTGGGAGTGGCCGAAGTCTCGGAACTTCCGTGACCAGCCTGGCGTGATAGACCGCATCAACGAAGCGAAGCCGTGGATGGTCGAGGTCCTCAATCGGCTTGGCGAGTTGCGGATGCTCGTACAGTGGACACTCGAGCTCGATGAGCCGTGTCTTGACAAACTCCGGGAGATAGCGTTTCGCGCGGAGTTTAACGCATATCAAGGACCGCTTTACATGGACCGGAATGTCGAAACACTCGAGGAGGCCTGCTACCTCGGTTCGACGGCGGCTTGGATACTCAAGCGGCATGAGCTCATGACGCTCGAGCACAAGAGACTCACAGCGATTCAGGAGGCTCTCGAAGCCAAAGCCGATGCAGAAGAACAGGTCAGGAAGTTGACGGGGGCGAGCAGGAAGTAGTTCGTAGCGCAGATGCGGGACCGAAAGGCCCCGCTTTTTTTGACTTCGCGCGAGGTTTTGGGCGTGGTGGAGAGGGCATTTGACTTGATTTGGATACGGGAATAGAGTCTGAATAGGCAAATTTGCCAGGCCACAAGGAGAGCAAAGATGGGCGAGTTGAACACAATCCACCAACATCCGCAGGACGCGGAAGAGATGGTAGTCGGGCGGCGCCTTCAGCCCGGAGAAAAATTAAAGGAAGGCGATGTGTACGATTCTGAAGACGGGACATGGAAGCCAGTGCCGAAACAGTTCATCGGCAGCACTGTCAAGGGAAACTACAGCGGGACGCTCATCCGTCCTGCAGGATAACGGCTCACACAAACCAGAGGAGGTTCAGATGGCGGATATATCTATATCTAGGAGAATGAACATTCCGGCAATGAGGACGATAATCATCGGCCCAGCGGCTGGGAAACCAATCGTCAGCCCAGCGTTGCGGGAAGCTTTCACAGCTCGCAATGCGGAGTTGGACCAGCTACCGCATATTGACCGCGCGGTCTTCACGCGTAACACGTTCCTCGACACGCAGCCGATCGGCGAAGTCAGTGACAGAAGTCAGTGACAGGCAATAGGCTGACCAAGTTACTTCATCGCGGGACCGAAAGGCCCCGCGCTGTTTTTTAAAGATTTGCTTTTATTGTCTTCTTGGACTAGCATTGCCCACGGATGAACGAAATGGGGATTTCCCCCAAACGCTGTGAAGCAACCCTGAGGAGAAGACCATGGCAGCGAGGACGGAAAGAATGGGTTCCACGAGAATCATGTATTCCGTAGAGCCGGGCGTTATTGCACTGCGCTATACCGACCGTTGGTCGGCGTTTGACCGCGGGTCGAGCGCACAACTCATCCCCGGCATCGGGGCGGCGCGTTGTGCCTGTGCAGTAAAGTCGTTTCAGTTGGTGGGCAACCTGCTGACGCACTTCATCGAGCAGGTCGGGTCGGAAACGATCCACGTCCACGAGTTCTCGATTCCGGACCACGAGCCGCTTTCAGGCAAAATGCACGGACGCGTGCTTCCCGTGGAGTGGATATGGCGAGACCGCGTTTACGGTTCGCTGTTGGAGCGAGTCAAAAGCGGCAAGGTTAATCCGATTACGCTCGGTTTCGCTCCGGACACGATGGTCACGGAGGGAATGAAATTGCCGTGCACCCTCGTAGAATGTACGACGAAGTTCGAGCCGATCGATCGACACCTTTGGGACGACGAAGTGATGGGGCTCGCGCAAATCACTCCGAGTCAGTGGATCAATGCACAAGACCTTCTCACCAATGCGGTACGGGTGACGAATGCGGTCTATGATGCAGTTGATTTTATGTGCCCCGACGGCAAGCTCGAACTGGGAATGTTGCCTAATGACACGATTGTCCTGGTCGATGTGTTCGGCACTCAAGACGAGAACAGAATTATCGACAAGGCCACGGGCGCCGTTTACAGCAAGGACCTGATCCGGAACTGGCTCAACAAACAGCCGTGGAAGGCGGGGCTCACCAGAGCAAAAGCCGAGCACCCGGGCAACAAGTCGAAGTGGCCGCCATATCCGAAACTGCCAGCCGATCTGGTGGAACTCGTTTCGGAACGATATGCGGAAGTAGCCTATCGCTATTCCGGTGTCCGCATTTCGTATTGAGTTGGTATTCGCGCACTCCATGCGCAAAAGGAGCTCCGGCTCCTTTTCTTTTTATGGACCAGCATTTTGACTCCGCGCGACATTTCGGGCATAGTAGGGACATGCAGGAAGAAAAGGATGACGTGGTAATAGAGCCCGAGGTCGAAGCCGAAGGCGGAGATCCCGAGCGTAGCGAGGGAGAAGAAGAAAAGGCAGAGACCAAAATCGCGAAGATGCGAGAGGAACTCGCTGTGTGTCGGAAGGAAAAACAAGAGTACATGGACGGCTGGCAGAGGGCCAAGGCCGATTATGTGAACGCATTAAAGCGATTTGGCGCCGACTTCGCAATGTCGGAGTTTCGGGGGAAAGTGCAGGCGGTCGAGACGCTTCTACCGGCCTTTGACGCGCTTGAACGGGCGAAAGAACACCTGCCTACCGGCAGGCAGGCGGAGGGTATGCCGGAAGGTTTCTTGGCTATTGCAAAACAGCTCGAGAGCGCGTTTGCCGCGCTTGGGCTCGAGGAGGTGGGAAAAGTCGGCGAGAAGTTTAATCCCGCATACCACGAAGCGCTCGGCCAAGACACGGCAGAAAGTCTTGAAACCGATAACGCGCTTACTGTAGTATTAGAAAAAGGGTGGCGAGTCGGCGAGGTCGTCATCCGCCCGGCCAAGGTTCGCGTTGCGCATTTCGCGGGTGAGGCGGTACGCAACCCATAAAAAGAGAGCGCTCGGGCCGCTAGGCCAATTCAACTCTCTTTTTCTGGCTCGCGTTCCGCCTCTGGCTTGCCGTCGCTCCCGTATTTGTTTACACTGCTACTGTAACTGCTTACTGCTTACTATTTTAATCACTATGGCAAAAATACTTGGCATTGACTTGGGCACCACCTATTCCGCGATGGCTATCGTCGAGGGCGGCGAGCCGCGCGTCCTTGAGAACGCCGAAGGTTCGCGCACGACCCCCTCCATCGTCGCGGTTGGCAAGAGCGGCGAGCGCATTGTTGGTACCTTAGCGAAGCGCCAGTCGGTCACCAACCCGCTCAACACCATTTTCCAAATTAAGCGTTTTATCGGCCACTCCTTTGACGAAACACCGGTGCAGAAGGACAAAGCGTCCGTGCCCTTTGAGCTCCGCAAAGCCGATAATGGCGGCATTGAGGTTAAAATGTCTGAAAAATGGTATCGCCCCGAAGAGATTTCCGCGATGATACTCGGGAAGCTCAAGGCCGATGCCGAGGCGCGGCAGGGCGAGAAGATAACCGAGGCGGTCATCACCGTCCCCGCCTACTTCAACGACGACCAGCGGAGTGCGACCAAGGCCGCAGGGGAAATTGCCGGCCTTAATGTGAAGCGCATCATCAACGAGCCGACGGCGGCGGCGCTTGCGTACGGATTTAATAAAAAGAAAGACGAAAAAATCGCAGTCTTCGACTTTGGCGGCGGCACCTTCGACATTTCCGTGCTTGAAGTGGGCGACGATGTTATTGAAGTGAAGTCGACCGACGGCGACGCGCACTTGGGCGGTAAGGACATCGACCAAAAGATTATCAACTGGCTCGCGGACGAATTCAAGAAAGAGAGCGGCATTGACGTGCGAGGCGATGCGCTCGCGCGCCAGCGCCTTGATGAAGCCGCCGAGAAGGCGAAGATAGAGCTCTCAAGCGCGATGGAGACTGAAGTGAACATCCCGTTCCTCACTTCAGACGCCTCCGGCCCACGGCACATGCTTATCAAGATGACCCGCGCGAAGCTTGAAGACCTCGCCGGAGAATTCATCCAGCGTTCCATGGACATCACCAAGCGCGCGATGGAGGCATCGCCCTTTAAGGTGGGCGAGTTACAAGAAATCATCCTCGTGGGCGGCCAGACGCGCATGCCCGCGATACAAGCAGCGGTGGAGAAGTTCTTCGGCAAGAAGCCGAACATGACGGTGAATCCGGACGAAGTTGTCGCCATCGGCGCGGCCATTCAGGCGGGCATTCTCCAGGGCGATGTGAAGGATATCCTTCTCGTGGATGTCATCCCGCTCTCGCTCGCGATAGAGACGATGGGCGGCGTTGCCACCAAGCTTATTGAGCGTAATACGGCGATACCGACCTCCCGTGCGCAAACATTCTCAACCGCCGCAGACAGTCAACCATCGGTAGAAATCCACATCACGCAGGGTGAACGAGCGATGAGCGCCGACAACAAGTCGCTCGGTAAGTTTATGCTGGACGGCATCCCGCCAGCGCCGCGCGGGATGCCGCAAATAGAAGTTACGTTTGACGTTGATGCGTCCGGTATTCTTACTGTGAAGGCGAAGGAAAAAGCGACCGGCAAGGAGCAGTCAATCAAGATTACGGGCTCCACCGGCCTCTCCAAGGACGATATTGAAAAGATGAAGGCGGATGCCGAAGCGCACGTGGCAGACGATAAGAAGCGGCAGGAGCTCGTCGAGGCGCGCAACAATGCCGACCAAGGCATTTACGCTGCGGAGAAAGCCATAAAAGATAACGGCGAGAAGGCGGGAGTAGAGGTGGTAAAGGAGGTACAGGATAAAATCGAAGCACTGAAGGTCGCGCGTAACAGCGAAGACGCTGGCACTATCAAAACTGCGACCGATGCGCTTACCTCCGCGCTCATGAAGATTGGCGAGGCGATTATAAAGGCCCAGCAGACGCAGACCCCGCCGCAAGGCGATAACCCACCGCCACCTCCGCCAGAGGCTTCGGGCGGGCCAACGGACGCCGAATTTAAAGAAAAACCATAGGTAGGGAAGTCGGACTTCAATACTAGCTGGCAAAGTAAAAAACAAGCCACCGGTGATAAGCCGATGGCTTGAGCCGCCCGAAGACACGGACAGACTACTTCTTGTCGTTCTTGTCGTTGTAGAAGACGAGAACCGTACTGCCGATGCCGACGACACGGATAATCTGGATGTTTGGGTTGTTCCGAATCCAGGCGTTCAGACCCTTCTCCGCCGCGAAGTAAGGCGTGCTATACCCAGATCCATCCCAAACCTTGAACATCTTGACCTGTTCCACGCCCGCCGCCGTCGCAGAAGAACGACCTTTTGTTTCCTTGTCTTCCTCGGCTCGCGCCTGCTGTTTTTCTTTCTGTTGCCAAGCTTCGAACTCCCTCTGTTTTTTCTGATGCCTGGCTTTTTGCTCCGAAAGCTGCTCCGGGGTCAATGCCGGACCTTGTCCCGAAAGACCTCTGACGCCCCTGGCGTAGACCGTCGCCGAGGTCAAGGTAAACGCGAGGATAATCGCAATCAGAGTGCGCATCATGATGCTACTCCCACAGATTAGGACGAAATTGTCCATATGCATTCTACACATGTGACATCTTTTTGTCAAGTAACGCTATTGACAAAATTATCGTTGCACTTCTTTTGTTTTGCATACAAAAACAAATAAGCGTATAATCTCGATACTTATGGCTACAACAAAAGATTATTACAATGTGCTGGGGGTGGATAAGAGGGCAAGCAAGGACGACATCAAAAGGGCGTTCCGGAAGCTCGCACATAAATATCATCCCGACAAGGGCAGCACCGATGAAGCCAAGTTCAAGGAAATCACCGAAGCGTATTCGGTATTAAGCGACGATAGGAAACGCCGCGAGTATGATACGTATGGCCAATCCTTTGCCGGTGGCGCTCCCTCTGGTGGGTCGCAGGGGTTTTCAAATTTCGATTTTTCAGACCTGTTTAGGAACGGCGGTTTCGAATTCACGTCTGAAGGGGCGCCATTCGGCGACATATTCGGCGACATATTCGGCGGCGGCCGCAGCCGTACACGCGCGCCGCGCGGTCGCGACATTTCCATCGACCTTGAAATTTCTTTTAAAGATGCCGCGTTCGGCACAAGCAGAAGCGTTCTTATCGCAAAAGTGTCCACGTGTTCGCTGTGCCACGGCACGGGCGCCTCGCCGGGCACCGAGCTGCAGGCGTGCCATACCTGCAATGGGAGCGGGAGGATACACGAGACGCGCAATTCCATCCTCGGACAGTTCACGAGCGTCCGTTCTTGTACGGCTTGTGATGGAAGCGGGAAGATACCGAAAGAAAAGTGCCATGAATGCAAGGGCCACGGCGTGGTGCGCAAGCAAGAAGAGATAAAAGTTTCCATTCCTGCTGGCATTGATAACGGCGAGATGATACGCCTGCCCCGGCAGGGGGAGGCAGTTAAAGCGGGAGCCGCGGGCCTGCCTGCGCAGGCAGGCGACTTGTATGTGAAAGTGCATGTGAAGCCGCATCCGACTTTCCGCCGTGAGGGTTCAAATCTCATCATGAATCTTCCGATGAAGCTTACCGACGCCCTGCTTGGCACGACTGTTTCCATTGAGAGCCTGGAAGGAAAGACGCTTGAAGTGAAAATCCCGCCAATGAAGCGCGCCGAAGAGCTCCTGCGCGTGGCGGGGAAGGGCATTCCCGAGGGTCATGCGCGGGGCGACCTCATCATCCGCCTCGAAGTCGCCCTCCCTCACAAGCTCTCCGGCAAAGCCCGCAAATCCGTCGAAGACCTCAAATCCGAAGGGCTCTAAACGCGATATACTGTCAGCATGAGCGCGACTGAAGGACTCGCACAGGTAAACACGCTCGCGACGAACACGGCCTTGACCGTGTGGAATTCCGCGAGCGATTTCCTTATCATTATCGTCCTCGTCGCTATCTTTTTCCTCTTCGCGTGGTATGTGGGGCGGGGACCACTCGTCGCCGTCCTGCGCGCGTTCTACTGCGCTTATGCGCTCTACATCATTTTCCCCTATGCCTCCTACTTGCCGACCGCTCCGGCGACGACCGCGCTTCTCGCGCAAGTCGGTGTGTACCTCGGCCTTTCGTTTTTATTTTACATTGTCCTGCGGCGCGTCGTGGTTTCAGACTTCCTTTATATTGGGGTATTCGGCCTCTTCGCCTTATCGTTCTTCGGCGCGGCCTTCCTTATCGCCATGGCGTATCACGTGTTTCCCGTGGGTGATGTGTATCGCTTCACGCCCGCCATCGACCTCTTGTTCGCGCCAAAACAGTATTTCTTCTGGTGGTTCGCCGCGCCCGCCATCGGCCTCTTTTTCCTCGCGCGCTAAGCGCGTATACTGAGTTCCTATGCAAGATATATGGCGCGACGATGTGCCGCACAGCACGAATCCGTTTAAATTTCTTGTTTTTGTCTCGCGACCGTACCAAGCGGTAGCGGTGATTTCTTGTTTGCTTGTCGCGAGCGGTGCGCTCGTTTATATTGCGACTGCGTATATTTTCAAACTCATTATCGAAGCCGCTCACATACTCGCGAGCGGAGGAACATCGTCGAATTTTTGGTACGCAATATTTGCGTATATCGTGATTTCTCTTCTAAGTGTTCTCTTTTGGCGTGGGAGCGGCTTTATTGGAATGCGTTGGGCGACCGGAGTACGCGCAACAGCCCGCTACGCCCTATCGTCGTATGTAATGCTCCACAGCCACTCCTATTTCACTGACCGTTTCGCCGGCTCAATTTCGAGCAAGATTACGCAAGCCGCTAACAGCACGAAGGACATTGCTGAATTCATTCTATGGAACCTCATTCCTTTCCTCGTTTCCATCGTGGGGAGTTTTGCGCTCGCATTTTATACTCACCCTCTTATCGCCTTTGTTTTTCTTGCGTGGGTGTGTGTGATAACCCCACTCAATATATATCTCGTGCGCAGGGGCGTCCCGCTCTCGGTCGCAACACAAAAAGCTGAAACAGCGCTTGGTGGCGCGACTGTCGACATGCTGACGAACATGAACGCCGTCCATGAATATGCGCGTAAAGAACTCGAGCTTTCTCGACTGAAGAGATTCATATTGGAACGACGATTCACTGGTCTCAGAAATTGGTCATTCCGCGAATCAATCCGACTTGCGAATGGCATTCTTCAAATTTTTTTCATAGGCGGAATGATAGTCCTCTCCGCATACTTTACCGGAAAGGGATTTCTTTCCGCTGGTGATATTATCCTGATTCTGACAATTATCCTTATGGTCGAAGACCGTCTCACCTTCATCGGGACCCAGCTCAATAACCTCGGCGACGCGTGGGGGCAGGTAGTGGAGAGCCTGACCGATATCGTCCGCCCTTACGACATAGCCGATGCAGCGGATGCACGAACGCTCGAACATGTACGGGGAGACATTTCTCTAAAGGAAGTCTCGTTTTCGTACGGCGGAGCGACCGTGTTTGACCGCCTTTCACTAGACATCCTAGCGGGGCAAAAGGTGGGCCTCGTGGGAAGAAGCGGCGCCGGTAAGAGTACATTGGTGAAATTATTACTGCGCCACGACGACCCGGCGAGCGGCACAATCACCATCGACGGGAACGATGTCTCGTCCCTCACCAAGGACAGTTTGCGCGAGAGAATAGCGGTTGTCCCGCAAGAGCCGCTTCTTTTCCATCGGACTATACGCGAGAACATTGCGTACGGAAAACTCAACGCGAATGAAGAGCAAATTGTTCATGCTGCGAAGCTCGCCGAGGCGCACGAATTCATTACGCAGTTGCCGCAAGGATACGACGCGCTTGTCGGCGAGCGTGGAGTGAAGCTCTCGGGAGGCCAGCGTCAGCGCGTCGCTATCGCGCGCGCCCTCTTAAAGGACGCCCCCATTCTGCTTCTTGACGAGGCGACCTCGTCTCTCGATAGCGAGAGCGAGGTCGCCGTACAGAAAGCGCTCCTCGCGCTCATGAGCGGCCGCACCGTCATCGCGATAGCTCACCGCCTCTCAACGCTTCGTGCCATGGACAGGATTATCGTAATGGACGAGGGACACATTATCGAGGACGGTACACACGAAGAATTACTGGCGAAGGGAGGACTCTACGCAGACCTTTGGAATCATCAGGCGGGCGGGTTCCTCGAGTAAGAGGTGATACAATCCTCCCTATGACACTCGCCGAAGAGCTGAAGGCGCGCGGGCTTATCGAGCACTCCTCTGCCGCGCCGGAAAAGATACTTGCCGCGCCGCGGACGGTGTACCTCGGCATTGACCCGACCGCCGATTCGCTCCACGCGGGCCACCTCGTGCCCGTTCTCCTCATGCGACGGCTCGGCGAGGCCGGGCACAAACTCATCTTTCTTGTGGGCGGCGGGACAGGGCAGATTGGCGACCCAAAGGAGAGAGGAGAGCGCTCTATGCTTGACGAAAAGACCGTTGCGAGAAATACACGCGCGCTTAAAACACAATTAAAAAAAATTCTCGGAGACACATCGTTCAAAATGGTTGACAACGCTGATTGGCTCACGAAGGCGAAACTACTTCCGTTCCTCCGCGATGTCGGTAAGCACTTTACCGTCAATGACTTGGTGAAGCGCGACATTATTAAGAAGCGCCTCAACACGCCAGACGAGAGCATCTCCTACACCGAATTTACCTACGCGCTCCTCCAGGGGTTCGATTATCTTACTCTGTACCGGAAGTATGGTTGTGACCTACAGGTCGGGGCGACCGACCAGTGGACCAACATTCTCTCCGGCGTTGACCTTATCCGTAAAAAGCTCGGCAAAGATGTCTATGCGCTTACAGTACCGCTTATCACCGATGCTTCCGGTAAGAAATTCGGCAAGAGCGAAGACAACGCCATTTGGCTTGATGCGAAAAAGATGTCGCCCTTTCGCTTCTACCAATTTTGGATAAATCTGCCGGATGAGAATATTGAACATTACCTAAAGGTGTACACGCTTCTGCCGCTTGCCGACATCACTATGCTGATGGAACTGCACAAGCGCAATCCGGGCGAACGCCAAGCGCAAGAAACGCTTGCGCGGCTTGTGACCGAGCTTGTGCACGGCCCTGCGGCGACTGCACAAGCCGCGGCCGCCACCGATGCGCTCTTCGGCGACACGCCGTTTGGCAAGCTTTCGCGCGATGCGCTCGCTGTCGCCCTCGCCGAAGCGCCTTCCGTCACCCTTACGAAAAGAGAACTTGTTAGCGGTTCCTTGCTTGCCGAGATGCTCGTCCGGGGTAGCCTCGCGTCCTCCAAGTCAGACGCGCGCCGCCTCATTACAGGGAAGGGCATCACGCTCTCCGGTGAGGTCGTTACCAACCCCGACCAGAAAATTTATCCGAACGATCTTCCAAGCGGCTACGCGCTCGTGCGTAAGGGCAAGCAGGACATCCTTATTCTCGTCTTGAAATAGAAGTAGAGTTTGAGTATGCGGGTATCTCTTATCATAATCACAATATCTACGCTATAGCATGAATATTGTGATAGGGTATACGAGGCGAAAACATATTAGGGCGGTTATGCGGCGGACAATCTAAAGTGTCTACGAATCCGCGAGTCGTCTTCAATTGATTCAATGACGGCATACAACACATCCTTACCGATATGCAGGTCGGCTTTTAGAAGAGCAACAAATTCTTCACAGTCATATGGATAGAGCCACACACTGTCTTGGATTCGAAGAAATCCGATTTCGTGCATTTCTCTGCGCAAAAGATCTCTCGTCCGTTTGCGCTTTTCCGGGATGTCAAATATCACCAGTCGGTATTGTCCGTCCCACTTCCTTACATTTCTAGTGTACCGACATTTGGCGTTACCGCCGCAACGGCAAGAAGTCCAGATGCCGCCACTGTCGCTAAAACAATATCCCGTAATGCCCGCTTCTTTCGTTTTTTCTGTGCAGATGCTTCTATTTTTCCCATATGCTGTTACTGTTTGCTTACAGTATCACATATCTTACGCTATAGCGTATATTTGGTGATGATGTGAGAAGAAAATACCGATATGGTACCATGTTGCGCATGCGTCGGTGGTAGAGCGGTCAATTACAACAGGCTGTAAACCTGTCGGGCATAGCCCTCCGTTGGTTCGAATCCAACCCGGCGCACTTAGATTGTTTTTTAAAGTATGGTACAATTGTCCTACCTGATCAATCAGGGAAGGAGATGAGATGTATAAGTTCGCATGTTTCGAGGACAGGGAACGAGCTCAAGCGGTCATAGAGACAATGGGAGACGCTATTACTGGCGTGGATATCCCGCGAGAACGGCTGGTGCAGGCGCAGGAGTTCCTTCTGAAATGGTTGGAAGAGATTAGCGCCCAGCGTCCGCCACTGCCCATTCGGTGTGGCGGCAATGTGATTTCCACATAGCCACTTTCGTGACTCACCCCCGGACTTCGTGTGCCGGGGATGGTTTTTTAGACAATATTTTTGTGATATCGTAGACCTATTATGACTGATAAGAAGCCAGTTCTTGTCTCCGGGATAAAGCCGACCGGCGCCCTGCATATCGGCAACTATTTTGGCGCGATGCGCCAATTAACAGAACTGTCAACTTCCAACAAGTACAAAAGCTTTATATTCGTCGCCGATTATCACGCGCTCAACACGATGCAGGACGCCGAGGAGATGCGCCGGCGCACCAAGGAGCTCGTGATGGCATATATTGCCGCCGGCCTTGGCCCGAAAGAGGTCGTCTTTTTCAAGCAGTCGGATATCCCATCGCATACTGAACTCGCATGGATTTTTGACACCATCACCACGATGCCGTACCTCATGCGCGCGCATGCGTACAAAGACGCGGAAGCGAAGGATAAAGAGCTGAATGTCGGGACTTTTAATTACCCGATGCTGATGGCGGCTGATATTCTTCTCTACGATGCCGCTATCGTGCCGGTGGGAGCTGACCAGAAACAGCATATAGAGATAGCACGCGACACGGCGGAAAAATTCAATCGCATCTTTAAGACAGAGGTGTTCAAACTACCGAAACCGTACATCTTACCCGAAGTCGCGGTGGTCCCCGGCACGGACGGCCAGAAGATGAGCAAAAGTTATCGGAATGTGATTCCACTTTTCGCTACGCACGACGAGCTTGTGAAGGCGGTGATGAGTATCGTGACCGACTCAGGAGTTTCATTCCAAGCTTCCATAGAACCAGATATAATTGTTCGAAGCATCCGGAGACCAATAAATGTCTATGCTATTCACAGGCTTGTTAGGAGTGAGAATGATCTCGAACTCATTTACGCTGAACACGCTGATAATTATAAAAAGCTCAAAGAGCTCCTCATAGAAGACCTTGAGCGCTATCTCGCGCCGATGCGGGCGAAGTATGAAGAGCTGAAGGGCGACCCCAACATCGTGGAGGAAGTTTTGGAAAAGGGGAAGCGCGAAGCCCGCGCCGTGAGCGAAGCGAAGATGGAGCTCGTACGCAAGGCGGTCGGCGTTGTTTAAAAAGTTGCAGGCCCAACGTTTCTTTGATAGACTTTCGACAGAGTTCCTTCGAATCAACCAGTGGGGTCGTCGTCCTGAAATGGTCACGTAGTCCCCTCGGTTTAAAGCCATCTTCTACGAGCGAGGAAGTTAACAGAGGCCGATTCTCGTGTTTTGAGGATTCCATGGATAGCCTTAAAACATGAAAAGGAGGACTTACGACAGAACGCTCGATGATGAAGGATAGCATGCAACTCTGGTGCAACTCCACTAGTCATCCACCCTCCGTAATCTAGGAGGGGGTTGTCTGTACGAGGTTCAAAGCGTGCGACCCAAGTCGCCTACAACGATACGGGCGCACCACCTATTCTAAAAGCCGTTTCGCCAACCAGCGGACGGCTTTTACCTTTTATATGGTATTTTATACGGTACATGCAGAGAACGAGCATTGTGGAACTGGGGAAGCATATTGGGGAAACCGTTTCTATTTCAGGCTGGGTGGATGTACGCAGGGACCATGGGAAATTGGTGTTTCTCGACATCCGCGACCGCTCGGGGAAGGTGCAGGTGATTTGTCAGACAAATCATGCCGAAGCTCTTGTCGAGGCACAGGCGTTACGACCAGAATGGGCCGTGCAGATTAAAGGCGTCGTGAATGAGCGCCCGGAAAAGATGCGCACCGAGGAGCAGAATGGCGGCTTGGAACTTGAAGCTACCAACATAACCGTGCTCGCGCGAGCGCAGGAACTGCCGTTTGAGAAAGATACCGAGGTTAATTTGGATACGTATCTCGACCATCTCCCGCTTACGCTCCGGAGCGAGCGCGCCCGCGCGATTTTCAAGGTGCAGGCCGAGATTGTAAACGCGTATCGGGGCTTTCTCGCGCTTGAAGGCTTTACCGAGTTTCAGGCGCCCGCCCTCGTCGGGGGGGACGCCGAGGGCGGTGCCGCCGCATTCACCGTGAACTATTACTACGACCAAAAGGCGTATCTCGCCACCTCGCCCCAGCTCTATAAACAAATCATGGTCGGCGCTTTTGAACGCGTCTTTGCGACGCCGAAGGTCTTCCGCGGGGAGAAGCACGCGACGACTCGCCACCTCTCCGAATACAGTTCGCTCGACTTTGAAATGGGCTTCATCACCGACCACCAAGACGTCATGGCCGTCCTCATGCGATTTATGCACGCGCTCGCCAAACAACTGGGAATGAACTGTGCGCAGGAATTCAAAACGCTTGGCGCCGCGCTTCCCGATGCGCCCGAGGAATTCCCGACGCTGAAGCTTCGCGAGGCGCAGAAAATTCTCGGAGTCGGCGAAGGGCCCGACCTTGAGCCCGAACAGGAGCGCGCCATTTGCGAATGGGCGAAGAAAGAGAAGGGGAGCGACTTCGTCTTTATCACGCACTACCCGGTCAAGAAGCGCCCCTTCTACACCTATGAAGACGAGAACGACCCCGGATTTACGAAAAGCTTCGACCTCCTCCTCCGCGGCCTGGAAATTTCGACGGGCGGCCAGCGCGTGCACGACTACGACACGCTTGTCCAAAAGGCGCGCGATAAAGGCCTTGACCCGGGGAAATTCTCTTTTTATCTCCAAGCGTTCAAATATGGCATGCCGCCGCATGGCGGGAGCGCGACCGGCCTCGAGCGCCTCACCGCGCGACTCCTTAACCTGCCGAACGTGAAGGAGGCGACCCTCTTTCCGCGCGACATAAACCGCATTGACACCCTTCTCTCAAATGAAGCTGACATTTAAAAAAGGTTCCATAGAGAACGCGCCGAAAGAGTACTTGCGCATAAGCTTCGCGGAGGAAGCGAAGGGCGCTAAGCGCTTGGTGAGGGAGAGCGGGATAGAATGGCTGGAGATCGGGGCGGGGAAGCCCTCGGAAA
Organism: uncultured Candidatus Saccharibacteria bacterium; assembly: GCA_964590695.1. Classification (GTDB taxonomy): domain Bacteria; phylum Patescibacteriota; class Minisyncoccia; order Phycocordibacterales; family Phycocordibacteraceae; genus C7867-001. The sequence continues at coordinate 12,293 of CAZPXA010000001.1, read as the reverse complement.
TGAATTTGCGAAAGTTTATTTTACTCTGCCGCGCTGTCGTAAACGCGGCGAAGGCGAATAAGCGAAAAAAAATCGCACTTCAGTTTGACCGTACACCGCAGTTCTTTAAGAATCTGCGCGGCGTGAGCTCGGAGCATATCTCCCAGCTTGCCGCCGAGAATTTTGAAATGGCAAACTTTGAATTCAACTTATTTAAAACAAAACCGAAAGAGGGCTTTGACGCGGTAGAAGAAATACTGCTTTACGGGAAATCTTCGCTCACGCTTGAAAAGGCAGCACAGAGGGGTCAAGAAATCGGGAGAGCGGTGAACGCTTGCCGCACGCTCGCGAACACGCCCGGAGGGGATATGACCCCGGCGGTACTCGCCACAGCCGCCAAAGGGGCGGTGAAAAGGCTCCCGGTCAAGGTAACAGTGCTTGATGAAAAGAAAATGAAGAAACTCGGCATGGGTGCCCTGCTTGGCGTCGCAAAAGGCTCAACTGAAAAGCCGACCTTCACGATAATGGAGTACAGCCCCTCGACTATCGCTCGGGGCAACAAGAACAACAGAGGACCGATTGTTCTTGTTGGTAAGGGCATCACCTTCGACAGCGGCGGGCTCAATCTGAAGCCATCGGGGGGCATTTATGAAATGCATATGGATATGTCGGGCGCCGCCGCAGTCATCCACGCGGTAGTGCTCGCCGCGCGGTTAAAATTAAAACGCCATGTTATCGGCCTTATACCGGCGGCAGAAAATATGCCGGGCAACGGCGCCTATCGCCCGGGCGATGTATTAAAATCGCTTTCGGGCAAAACTATTGAGGTGCTTGATACTGACGCCGAAGGCCGCCTCATCCTTGCCGATGCACTTACCTATGCGAAACGCCTCAAGCCGTCGGTCGTGATTGATGTCGCGACATTGACCGGCGCGGCAATTTCCGCGCTTGGCCTTTACGCGAGCGCTTTTCTCACACGCGATGACGCTCTTGCAGAACAAATTTCTCGCGCTGGCGAAGCGTCGGGCGATTATGTGTGGCGATTGCCGCTCTGGGATGAATATGAGTCTCGGGTGAAAGGGGAATTTGCCGACATCAAGAATGTGCCCGGCGGTCCGACGAGTCGCTACGGCGGCGCCATCGACGGAGGAATGTTTCTCTGGCAATTTGCAAAAGAACTTCCGTGCCCCTGGGCGCATCTCGACATCGCGCCTCGAATGACGGCGGCGCCAGAGGAGGAGCTCGCCAAGGGTGCGGTGGGAGCGCCGCTGCGGCTTCTCGTGCGTTTTATCGAACGATGGCCCAGCACAGAAAACGCTGACGTTTTTTATGCTGGGTAAAACTCCATGCCGTTTTCTATAAAAACAGATATTTATGAGGGACCCTTCGAGGTGCTTCTCGACCTCATTGAGGAGCGCAAGCTTCTCGTGAACGACCTCACGCTCGCGAATATCACCGAAGATTACATACAGCACGTGCGCGCGCAGGAGGCGTTTCCGGTTGAGCAAACCGCGAATTTCATCCAGATTGCCGCGACGTTGCTTCTTATTAAATCAAAATCGCTCATTCCGGACCTCCTTCTTTCTGACGAAGAGAGCGCTGATGTGGAGGACCTGAAGCGGCGGCTCGCTGCGTATGAGAAGGTGCGCGAGGCGGCGCGCGAACTTTCCCGCGTCTACGGGCGAACCGTCATGGCGGCGGCCGGTGAGCGCGCGCTCGAAGTTATTTTCGCGCCGTCCGAAGACCTCTCCGCAAACGCGCTTGCCGAAGCGCTCGCGCGCGTACTCGCCGCGCGCGAGGCAGTTGAAAAGCTACCCACCACGAGCATAAAGCCGCTTATAACTATCGAAGAAATGATGGACCGCCTCGCGAAGCGCGTGCAAAGCGCAATGACGCTTTCTTTCAAAGATTTTGCCGAGGGGGCGAAAGAACGAGTGGAAGTTATCATTTCTTTCCTTGCGCTTCTTGAGCTTGTGAAGCAGGGCGCGGTCGCCGCCGAGCAGTACGAGACCTACGGTGACATTCGCATCAACCACCGCGCTTCAGCCTCTACCCCTCATTACGGATAACTATGGAAAATGAAAATAAAACAGTTACAAAAAAGGTAAAGCGCGACTGGTGGAAGCGAGGGAGGGCGCTGGACCTCTGGTCCATCCCGCACTTCCTCTTCGGAATCCTCATGGCGATGCTACCGCCGCTTACCGGTATTTCGCTTCTCACGGCGCTTTCGCTCACCATCATACTCGCGCTCCTGTGGGAAGTATATGAAAAGCTTGTGGAGATTAAAGAAACCCCTTTAAATAGCTTGTTTGATGTCATTTTGCCCATAGTGGCCTTTACCTGCACTTCGCTTGCACTCCGCACCTACCCGCTCTATTTCGATGACCTTCTGGTTATCGCGAATGCTGTTTTGACCCTCTACCTCTTTACCAATTTTTCCGGTTGGCTTGCGTATCGCCGGCGCCATCGTGACTTCTACATGCGCTGAGGTATTGACGAGGTAACATAAGCACTCTCGACAACACGATGCGGCGTCGGCTATGATGGAGAGTAATGCTCACGCCACCTGCCGCCGCTCACGCGCTCCTCTTCGCCAAGGGCGGGCCTATGGATAAAAAACAGCTCGCGAAGCTTTTGGAAATCAAAGATTCAGAACTCCCAATTGTCCTTAAGGCACTTACCGCTTCGCTCAAAGGAAGCGGAGTGATGCTTGTAGAAAGCGGGAGCGAAACGGAACTGCGCACTGCGCCCGAAGCGTCGGTTATCGTGAAGAAGCTCCGCGAAAGCGAGCTCACGCACGACCTCGGCAAGGCGAGCCTCGAGACGCTCGCCGTCATCGCGTATCGAAGCGGCCTGCCCGGCCAGGGCACAACGCGCGGCGAGATTGACTGGGTGCGCGGCGTCAATTCTTCAACATCGCTACGCACGCTCCTCATGCGCGGCCTTATCGAGGGGAGGGAAGACGAGCATGATAAACGGCGCATCCGTTACAGCCTCACGACCGAAGCGCTCGCGCATCTCGGTGTTGCGCGCGCTGAAGACCTCCCGCGAGCAGAGGAACTGGGCGCCGCTGCAAAAGTGGTAATTGATGAAGAGTCCGTGCGCGCTTCGGCCACAAATGTGCCGGTTGACGAAGTCACCTAAGCCGTATGGACTTTACCGAGCTTCAGAAACTCGCTCAGCACTCCCGCCTTATGCGCGAGACGGGCATCGCGCTTGTTATCGCTTCCGGGCTTCTGGCCATTTTTCTTTTCATACCACTCGGGCCAAAAGACGCAGCTTCGACGCTTGAACCGATTGCAGTTCCAGCCGTATCAGGCGCTTTCGCCCCTATTTCGCTTGAGGCAAAGGCAGCCATCGTATACGACCTTGCGACCGAAGAGACGCTCTATGCGAAAAATGCCGACGCGCAACTTCCTCTCGCCTCGCTTACGAAACTGCTCACGGTATACGGCGCGCTCACTGTGCTCTCGCCGAACACGCCCATCACCATACCCCTTAGCGCAACGCGCCTTGAAGGGCCGCACGTCTTCTCCGCTGGACAGACCTTCTCACTTGCCGACCTTGCCCGATTGACGCTTACCGCATCACTCAATGACGGCGCCGCCGCCATCATAAGCGCGGCAGCGGCGCGCGAGAACCGCTCGCAAAATGAGATGCTTGCGGCCGCGGTCGCCGCGCTCGGCCTCTCGCAGACCTACGCGGTAAACGGCAATGGCCTTGACGTCAGCGCCGCAGTCTCCGGCGGTTACGGTTCTGCACGCGACCTCGCGCGCCTCTCGGGCGCCCTTGTCGTGCAGGCGCCGAAAATCGCCGAAGCGACGACCCAAAATTCGGTGCGAGCCACTTCAGAAGGCGGCACATCCTTCGTAGCGGAAAACACTAATCCGATAATTGGCACTATCCCGCACCCTCTTCTCTCAAAGACTGGATATACCGACCTTGCCGGCGGAAATCTCACACTCGTCTTTGACGTCGGCATCGGACACCCCATCGCCATCGTCGTCCTCGGTTCTTCGCAGGAAGCCCGCTTCACCGACGGCGCGGCGCTTGTTAACGCGACGCTTGCGCACTTTGCGGATGTTCCTTCGTTATGATGGCTAGTAGCATTATTAAAGTATTCATTCCCGCAACCGCCGCCTTTGCCATCGGTATCGCGCTTGCCCCGCTCCTCACCCACCATCTCTATAAGTATCGCGTGTGGAAAAAAGTTACGACGAAGATTGCCCTTGACGGCATGCCGGCCGTCGAGTTCGAGAAACTCCGCATGGTGGTCCACAGCGGTACCGAGACCAAGACGCCGCGGATGGGGGGCATCCTTATTTGGGCGACCGTGCTTTTTGTAACGCTCGCGTTTTGGATGCTCGCCCAACTCATACCGACGCCGCTCACCCAAAAGCTCGACTTCTTCAGCCGTAGCCAGACGTGGATACCTCTCTTTACCCTCATGGCCGGCGCGCTCGTCGGTTTCGCAAACGACTTGCGCGACATCCACCCCTCGGGCGAGCGGGGAATACGGCTTCGCACGCGCCTCCTCTTCGTCACCCTCATCTCAAGCTTTATCGGCTGGTGGTTCTATGTGAAGCTTGGCATCACCTCTATCGGCATTCCAAGCGACGGCACGCTTTATCTCGGCGCGCTTATCGTGCCTCTTTTCATCGTGATATCCATCGGGCTCTATGCGGGCGGCGTGATTGACGGCATCGACGGGCTCGCGGGCGGGGTTTTCAGCGCCATCTTCATGGCCTATGCCGGCATCGCCTACTTCCAAAATCAGATAAATCTCGCCGCGTTCTCTGCGACCTTGACCGGCGCGATACTCGCGTTCCTGTGGTTTAATATACCGCCCGCGCGATTCTGGATGACGGAAACGGGCACCATGGGCCTCACGCTCACATTGGCGGTCATCGCGTTTTTGACTGATACTCCGGGAAACGGGTACGGCGTTGTGGCGCTTCCCATCATCGCATTCCCACTCGTGGTCACGGTCTTCTCGAACATCATCCAAGTCGCATCAAAAAAAATGAGGAGGAAAAAAGTGTTCCGCATCGCCCCCCTGCACCACCATTTTGAAGCTATTGGCTGGCCGGCGTATAAGGTCACGATGCGGTACTGGATTATCTCAATTGTCTGCGCCATCGCCGGCATGACCGTCGCTCTCCTAAAGTGAACATGAAATCCGTTCCCAGCGACCGCATGTTCCTCGCTCTCACGCTCTCAATCGCGCTTGCCGGCTTCGCCATCTTCTCTTCAGCCGCGCTTGGCCTCCTTGCGCGCGAGAACAGTTCGGTCTCGCAAGATATCTTAATGCAGGCAAGCTTGGGGCTCGGGCTCGGGCTCCTTGTGTTCTTTATTGCGCGCATCGTCCCGTTCGCGTGGATACGGTATCTCGCGCCTTATCTCTACGCCCTTACCGTCCTCTTCACGGCACTGGTGTTCGTGCCCGGCATCGGGCTTACGGCCAACGGAGCAACTCGCTGGATTGATTTGCATTTTACGACCGTGCAGCCGGCGGAATTCTTGAAAATCGGTTTCGTCTTGGTCCTCGCGTGGTGGCTTGCGCCGCGCGCTCGACAGCTCGCCGATATGCGGAAGGGCCTGTTCCCATTTCTTTTCTTTCTCGGCGTGCCAAGCATTCTTTTGCTTGCACAGCCGAATACCTCAACGACACTCCTCCTTCTTATAACCGGCACCGTGATGTACTTCGTGGCGGGGGCACCATGGCGCGACTTCGGCATCCTCGCGCTTTTCGCGATCGGAGCGCTTTTCGTCGTTGTTCTTGCGCGACCGTATGTGCTTGAGCGCATACAGACATTCATGAACCCTTCAGCGAATGCGCTCAGTAGCGGATATCAACTACAGCAATCGCTGATTGCCATCGGTTCCGGCGGCCTTTTCGGAAGGGGATTCGGCCAGAGCGTGGAAAAATTCAACTATTTGCCGGAGCCCGATGGTGATTCCGTTTTTGCGGTCTTTGCCGAAGAAACCGGATTCCTTGGCGCTACGTTTCTTATCGCCCTTTTCATCGCGCTTGCGGCGCGCGGCATCGTGATAGCGGGGAATTCACGCGACCTCTTTGGAGGGCTTGTCGCTCTGGGATTCTCTTCCATCATCATCCTGCAAGTATTCATCAATATCGGCGCAATGCTCGGCATCATTCCGCTTACCGGGTTGCCCTTGCCGTTTGTCTCGCATGGGGGAACTGCGCTTCTGGCGGTCCTTCTTATGTGCGGCCTCATCCTCAACGTCGCCGCTCACCGCAGAAACTAGCCTGTTAGGCTCTAGGAAGTTATCTAGCGCCTAAAGCCTAATGCCTGCTACACTAGTGGTATGACCATCGCGTTTACGGGAGGGGGCTCGGGCGGGCATTTTTATCCGATTATCGCTATCGCCGAAGCGATTAACGACCTCGTCCGCGAGAGGCGCCTTGTCGCGCCCAAGCTCTACTACCTCGCGCCGGATTCCTTCGACCAAAAGGCTCTTTTTGAGAATGGCATCACCTATATCAGGATACCAGCAGGGAAGATGCGCCGATACACTTCGTTCCGGAATATCACCGACCTGTTCATCACCTTCGCCGGGACGCTCTCCGCGCTCTTCACGCTCTTCCGCCTCTATCCGGACGTCGTGATGAGTAAGGGCGGGTACGGTAGCGTGCCGGCGATACTCGCCGCGCGCTTTCTGCGCATTCCGGTTATCATTCACGAGTCGGACGCGAAGCCCGGGCGCGCAAACCTGCTCGCTGCAAAATGGGCGGTGAAGATAGCCATATCCTTTGAAAGCGCAGCGCAATTTTTCCCTGACAAGATGCAGGACAAAATTGCCCGTACCGGCATTCCTATCCGTAAAGCGCTCGCGGAGATGAAAGTTGAAGGCGCACGGCAGTATCTCGGGTTGGAAAAAGAGCTTCCGACCATCCTCATTTTGGGCGGCTCCCAAGGGGCGGTGAAGATAAACGAGGTGGTGCTCTCCTCACTCCCGGACCTTGTTGTGCTCGCTAATATCATCCATCAGACCGGACGCGAGCACTTTAAGAACGTTGAAACCGTCGCGCGCGTCGTGCTCACGAAGTCCCCGAACGCTCCCCGATATCATCCCGTCAATTACCTTTCTCAAACATCGCTGCAGCGCGCCGCGTCCGTTACCGACCTAGTCGTCTCGCGCGCAGGCGCCAACTCCATCGCTGAAATCAGTTTATGGAAGAAGCCCGCCATTCTCATTCCGATTCCGGAATCCGTAAGCCACGACCAACGTACCAATGCCTACGGCTACGCCCGAACCGGAGCGGCTATCGTCCTTGAAGAAGAGAATCTCACGCCGCATCTTTTCATCTCCGAGATACGGCGCCTTATGGGCGACCCGGAGTTGAGAGAACATATGACCGCTTCTGCGGGCGGCTTTACCGACCCGGATGCCGCGCGGCTCATAGCGAACGAGGTGCTCGCCATCGCGCTCTCCCACGAGACATGATGAGCCTCATTGCCGTCCGCTTCGCACCCTCGCCGACCGGATATCTCCACGCCGGTAATTATCGCACCGCCGTCTTCGCGTATCTCTTCGCGAAGCATTCCGATGGAAAGTTCATAGTGCGCATAGAAGACACCGACGCGGCGCGTTCAAAGACCGAATATATAACCGGCATTTTTGAGATGCTCGCATGGCTCGACCTCCCGGCCGATGAGACCTACCGGCAAAGCGAGCATCGGGGAAGGCACCGCGAACTGCTTGGGAAACTTGTTGCCGATAAAACCGCCTATGTCTCAAAGGAGACGCCGCAAGCGCCGGGAGACAGGGAAGAGGTCATACGCTTTAAGAACCCGGGCGGTAACGTCGCCTTCACGGATGTGATTCGCGGCGAAATAACGACCAATGTCGCCGACCTCGGCGATTTTATCATTGCCCGTTCCTTTGATGAACCTGTCTTCCATTTCGCCGTCGTCGTAGACGATGCGGATGAAAAAGTTACGCATGTCATTCGCGGCGCGGACCACATATCAAACACCGCGCGCCAGATGCTCATCCAGCGCGCGCTTGGCCTGCCGACGCCTCTTTATGCGCATCTGCCGCTTATCTTTAACAGCGAGCATAAAAAACTTTCGAAGCGCACCGGCGCTAAGCCGCTTGCCGAATATCGCGACATGGGGGTATTGCCCGAAGCGCTTCTAAACTACATCGCGCTCCTTGGATGGAACCCCGGCGACAATCGCGAATATCTCTCGCGGGAAGAGCTTATCAAGGCATTCAACCTCTCGCGCGTCCAGAAGGGGAGCGCTGTCTTTGACGAGGTAAAGCTTCTCTCCGTGAATCAGCATTGGATGCGCCAATGTTCGGTTGAGGAATACATCGCGAAAGGGAATTTGCCGGTAGACGATGCTGGGAAATTCAGAAAGGTCGTTCCACTCCTTAAGGAGCGCGCGCAGACGTTCGGGCAGGCACGGGAAATGCTCTCCGGAGAACTCTCTTTCCTCTTTAGCGAGCCGACCCTCGTTCGAGACCAGCTTCTCGCGAAGGAGCCCCCGGGGCGTCCAGGGATGACTAAAATGGCCCTACAAAGCCTTTCTGAGGCCATAAAAGCCCTTCCTGAAGACGTTTCGAGCGAGAAGGTAAAGGAGACGCTTATACCACTTGCTAATGTCGAAGAGGCAAAAGAGAAGGGGGGCAGGGGGGCCGTGCTCTGGCCCCTGCGCTACGCGCTTTCCGGACAAGAGCACTCTCCCGACCCTTTCACCGTTATCTCAATTCTTGGGCCGCAAGAATCTGTTTCGCTCCTACGCAAGGCTATAGGTATACTAGGGGGATGATGCGACTCGGGTCCCCGCTTCTTCTCTGTCTTCTCTTCGCGGGATTCGTTTTCAGCATTCCTCGCTTCGCGTTTGCCGATGCCGCGTCGGATATTCAGGCTCAAATAGATGCAAACAAGCAGCAGCTCAGCATACTTGAAACCGAGATTGCCGAATTCCAGAAACAACTTGACGCGCTCGGCTTAAAGAAAAATACGCTCCAGTCCACCATTAGCTCTCTCGCGCTCTCCCAGAAACAGCTCTCAACGCAGATACAAGCTACGCAAAATAAAATCGCTTCGGCAAATCTTCAAATACAAGAACTCACACTCTCCATCGGCGACAAGGAAGAGACGATTGCCGCAAACCAAAGCGCGGTCGCGAAAGCGCTTCGTACTATTGCCGAGGAAGAGGAAGTCCCACTTGTCTCCATACTTGTTTCTTCGCGGTCTTTGCGCGAAGCTTGGCAGGCAGCTGACCATGCTGTGCTCTTTAACCGAGCGCTCGGCGATAATATTAACGCACTGCGTGCTGTGCGTACTGAACTGTCGACAAACCGCGACGCGGTAACCGCGGCAAAGGCGAATCTGCTTTCTTTGCAGAATGACCTCACGAGCCAAAAGCGCTCCGTTGATGCAAATAAGAAAACGCAGCAACAACTTCTCGTTCAAACTAAAAATCAAGAATCGAACTACCAGCAACTTATCGCGCAGAAACAAGCCGCTGAAAAAGCCTTTGAACAAGAACTTATCGACCTGCAGGGCCAGTTGAATCTCATCGTGCACCCCAACCTCCTGCCGAAGGTCGGCTCGGGCGTCCTCTCCTGGCCGCTCAGTAACGCGTACATGCTCAACTGCACGAAACGCAAGAGTACATTCGGTAATCTTTTCTGCATCTCACAATTTTTTGGCAATACGGCATTTGCAACGGCGAATCCGCAAATCTATAACGGCCATGGCCATAATGCTATTGATATCGTCGCGCCAATCGGCACGCCGGTCTACGCGGCGCTTGGCGGGACCGTGCTTGATACGGGGAACACAGACCTAGTGCGCGGTTGTTACTCCTGCGGGAAATGGGTCATGGTCATACATGGCAACGGGCTAAGCA
>CAZPXA010000001.1:0-2397 GCA_964590695.1 uncultured Candidatus Saccharibacteria bacterium | reverse complement strand
GGGCCAACAGGTAAATACCAAGCAGATGCTCGGCCTCTCCGGCATGACCGGTTATGCAACCGGGCCGCATCTTCATTTTGGCGTGTATGCTACCGAAGGCACCCAAATTATGTCGCTAGGAAAATTCAATGGAGCTAAAAAACCGGGACCGTGCTCAAACGCGATTATGCCGGTCGCAACCCTCTCCGCCTACCTCAACCCCCTTTCGTATCTCTAGTGCGCCAGAGGAGGAGGGAGGCGTAGGTGCGGTAGGGAGACCATTTTTCTGCGATGGCAAGGAGGGTAGAGCGGGGGACACCCTTGGGCAGACTGTAGATAGTTTCCATTGCGCGGATGAGACCGAGGTCGCCGGAAGAAAAGACATCGTTTCGACCGAGGCCAAACATAAGAAACATTTCCACTGACCAAGGGCCGAGACCCCAGAGCTGCATAAGCATATCTGCCGCCTCTGCTTCGGGGATTTTCTTTAATGAAAGCAAATCTAATGAACCGTCTTTTACCGCTGCCGCGATTCCTTTCAGCGTTTTTATTTTTGCGCCCGAAAGTCCGGTCTTACGAAACATTGCAAGCCGGACTCTGCTGACTGATTCCGGCGTTAAACGGCCGCCACACGCTTTTTTCACCCGCGCGAAGATGGCATCGGCGGCCGCGAGACCAAGCTGTTGCGAAATGACAGTGGATACGAGGGATTCAAATAATTGTGTGCGCGTCTTTTTTCCAGTGAGTTGCGCTGGTAGGGAAGTGTGGTGCGGTAAGGTATGATGGTAGAGATGCGGGTCAACTTGCTTTAGGTGTGCAAGGGCCTCCTTTCGGGTTCTCGGCATGCCGAGATGGTATCACCCTCCCGTCGCACTTTTTGCACATCTGCATGTGTAAGAATATCTTTTTGACGTATTATTTCATTTCATTTTTTATTCACTCGCCCGTGACCTTGAGTGCTTATCTTTAGAGAACGAGTAAATGGCGTTTTCACTTCTCTTCACTTCTCCTCGTCTGGGCCTCGCGGGGTCTGTCTCTATCATAGTTCGCAAAAGATATAATGTGCGCACTTTACGTACCTAGCTTCCCTTCTCTTTTCTGTATCCACCTAACAAGAGACATTTTTAACAATATAGTCGTATGCTTCGTCCACTGAATCGACAAGCGTGTAGAGCTTCATATCGTCTTCATTAATAGCTGCGTGCTGTCGATATACCACTTTTTCAATAAAACTAAGCAAGGGCTCCCAATATGCTTTTTCAAAAAGAATGATGGGTACTTTGCGGATTTTCTTGGTCTGGATAAGGGTGACAATCTCAAAAAATTCGTCGAGCGTACCGAATCCGCCCGGGAAATAAACGTACACTTCGGAAGAATACGTCAGCATCACTTTACGCACGAAGAAATGGTCAAAGCTAATTTTTTCGGTGAGATACGGGTTATACGTCTGAGTATCTTCCAGGTGTATATTGAGGCCGACTGAAGCGCCTCCGGCTTCAAACGCGCCTTTATTTGCCGCCTGCATGATGCCGGCGCTACCGCCCGTAATCACTGCGAAACCCCTTTGCGAAAGCCGACGCGCGAGCTCTTCGGCGCGTTCGTAGGAATTATCCCCAAGCGAGGTCCGCGCGCTGCCGAAAAACGATATTGCGAGGCCATATCGGCGAATAATGTCAAATCCTTCAATAAATTCCATCATTATCTTAAAGACGCGCCATGACTCTATCTTCTTTGGCTTGCAGACCAGGAGGGGGCGGTCGCTCGGCATGGTGCGCCCGCCTTCGTGGACTATCTTCGCTAATCGTTCAAGGTTCTCGTTCATTTCAAAAATTATAGCAAATCAGAGCCCTTTACAGTTTGCTGCGGGCGCATAACCGGCCGCCTGCGCGGCAGAAGCGGAGGCAAACCACACTTTATTTTCATCCGTTATGCGCTCTGCGCCCGCGCACTCCGGCAAGTAATATTTCGTGCCGTTTTTTGAGGCAATGACTCGTTTGATTGGAATCGTCTCCGCAGACGGAGACGGCTCGAGAGGCGTGCTGTTTTCCCGCTTCGCGTCTAATCCCGCGAGGAACCCCAATCCAAAGCTAAAAGAGGAAGCGAGCACCAAGATTGCGATGATGAGCATATCCCGCGGCACGCGAGCGACGAGATTTTTGCATTTTTCGCGCGCTTCTGCTATAGTCATTCCGTAACAGTATACCACTATGGCATCAACAAAAGCAGGCGGCTCGGCGAAAAACCTCAACGATTCAAACCCGAAATATCTCGGCGTGAAGCTCGCTGACGGCGCCGCCGCGCGCCCCGGCATGGTTATCGTCCGCCAGCGCGGCACGGTCATCGAAGCGGGGAAAAATGTCGCAGTCGGCCGCGACCATACGCTTTTTTCTGTAGCAACCGGTACCGTCGCTTTCCGCA